>CAIXKO010000446.1 GCA_903919925.1 uncultured Bacteroidota bacterium
CCGATTAACCGATTGATATTAATCTGGTTGGGTTGCGGACTAAAGTCCCGGATCGGTAGGATCATTCGATTGGGGGGCCGGTATATCAAGCGTTGACCGGGATGTTGGCAAGCATTTTTCATTTAATACCGTATATGATAACTCTCACCTGATAAGCTGATTAAGAGTCCGTCTCCGGGCTTTGAGCCCGGTTACCAGGCACCTTTCCATCCATCGGTTAACCGGAGTAAAACTTGGTACCACATCTTGCATTTGGCTCTTCTATAACCCCAGATCTTTAGTCTGGGGGTTCAGCCACCACCTTAGGTTGACGGCTATGCCCCGAAGGGGCGTAATATAATAACGATGGGTGCAGCCCATCGAACAGGAACAAGAATCTGACAAGCCCTGAAAGGGTGAGATATGTTTCGCCCTTTCAGGGCTATGGAGGTTGTTGTTTACCGGGTACACAGGGCTTCACCCTGTGCTCACAGATTACGCCCTTTCAGGACTTAAGTGATTCTCATTCGGATGATTACCAAAACAAACTCATTAACCAGGCTTCTTCCGTTATAAAACTGGATGCCTATTCGCAAACGCAATTTATTCCGCTCCTGTGATTCAACCAAAACGCGTTCCTCATCCAGACTCAGATCAACATTTGTCGGAAATTCAACCTCCTGAGGCCCTTTACCTTTACTTCCAACGGTTCTTAGAAATTTTCCTCCGCGAGTAAAAATTAAAACATTACCCGGTTTTCGATTAAAACAAACAATGTATTTTTTTCCAACAACAAAGCTTCCCTCGGAAAATAAACATTCAGGCGATGTTTCAAGTTTCACATATTCAATAGATTCAGCGATGTCGCTTAACTTTAATTCTTTTGGATTCTTAACTGCTTCAATGCCATTCAAAACTATAATATCTCCGTTCACTTTTGAAGAATTATTGCAAGCTGTCACAGTTATTAAACCACAAGTCAAAATAAGACAGATTCGGATTTTCATTTCTTAGTATACCAGGTAGATATGTTTTGCTTTGTTTGCTTATACATAGGTCAGATATCAAGAAGTCCATTGATAAAGGTCCATTTTCCAAAATGAAATTTACTGGTACCTGAAATATATCGGGCACCAAGACTATGTCAGCTTATTGAGATTTCGTTTTTCTTCTTCATCCTGGCCTATTCTATATAGGAATTCCGGAGAAAAATCCGCACCATTTTCCCATTCGATTGTAAAGGGATTCAACCGGAATTTTTTAAAAAAGGTTTTATCCTTAAGCGGGTGAAAAACCGGTTTGTCAAGATGCTTTTCAAGATTGACTGTTTTAACGGAACCATCATTAAACGAAACACGTATTTTGAAATCGTTCACATGCTCTGCTGAAGTAACCCATATTAATTCCATAACATCTAATCTAATGGTTCAATACTTTTTAAAGGTTCACCTTTTTCCGATTGGGCCCGATAGCCTTTTCTTAAAGGAGAAAAGTGCGTTCTTTTCAGTGGACTTTCCCTCTGAATTTCTACACATCAAACGCCAGATACGCACTGATGAACCTTTCTTTCCTGTTATAGAACTCATTAACCAGGCTTCTACCGTTGTAAAACTGGATGCCTAATCGCAAACGCAATTTGTTCCGCTCCTGCGGAAGAATGTATCCGGCGGTGAAGTTGGTATTTTTCCCAAACCCGTTCTGCTGGTAGGTACTAACATTGGCTGCTGCAAATACACCACCTAACCATCTGAGCTTATGAGTAAAATAGTATTCCAGTTCCGCACCACCCATGTAATTCATATAGGCATACGTATTTGGCCATGATTTTCTCAATCCCAGAAAATCACCCCCCGGATCAAAATACCCGACTTCTGCATAAACCCGCAGAATATCCAGATTAGGACGATCAAGGAACCAGAGCGGGCGAACAGATGCCGCAAACCGGAAATCATCCAGTACCGGGCCTTGCTTAAACATAGGATCCCTGTCGGTCACCGATTTGGTGGTACGTTTGGGGAATTCATCACCGATATGCGTGCAAATATGATGCTTCGAAAAACGCAGGGATAACCACTCTGCAGGATTAGCTGCGATTGCAAAATAATATACCCCGTCAAAACCTATAAAATCATTGCTTCCCTGGCGCATGTGGCAGGGAGTCATGACACCGATTTCCCCTTCGATTCCGAGTTTTGGATTGCTTTTGGGCCTGAATTGGAATAATGAAAATCTGGCCGCCGGAAATACCGTTAAGTGGCCCCCGTATTTTCCACCCTGATTAATTTCATCGGTATAATCATAATCAGCATATTGCATAAACTGGGCCGATGCTTCAAACCGGTTGCCCAGTGGATCGGCCAGATAGGTTCTGTAAATATGATCAAGACCCACAATTTTAAGATTCCATTTCTTTAACGGAATCAGAAAAGTGGAGTCCTGAGCATTTAACGGAATAATGCTCAAAAAACAAATTATAAATAATATTATTTTTTTCATTTTTTATTATTTTTTCGCTATGTTTTATTATTTACGAATATATCCGCACCAAACGTCATTATTCGGGCCATTATCGGCGGTTTCACCGCCCAAAATCCATATTTTATTATTGAATTCTACCGTTGCATAAGAGTGCCTTCCACTAAAGGCTGAACCTTTGGAATCGAGTGCCCATGCTGCATTCTCCTCTTTTCGATAAGTATAGCAGAGATCGCTGCTGATTTCGCCTGCTGCATATCGGAGATACTCGTAATTATCCACTTTTCCGGGAAACAGCCAGAGTGAATGTTCATACATGAGCATCGAATGACCGGCCCTTAAAACGGAAAAGGTGGTATCCGCAAGCCAGTTTACTCCATCATCGGAATACCATAAATCGTAATAATATTGACCAGGATGATTATAAAGGCCCTCATTATCGAATACAACGCTGTGATTACCTCCCTGCATATATATTCTGCCGGTTGATGGATCAACACAAGCCGATTGTTCACTGCGCTGGCCAAAGTCGTTATTATCAAGCTTTGCCCAAGTGATGCCGTTTTTGGAGCGCCAAACATCATGGAAATAATAAAAGGAATATTCTCCTACAGCATTTTCCAGCATGGTTGAACCGCCGATGAGGTACAAATAATTAACCCCGCCATGATTGACAGCCACGCAAACATGATTAAATCTCGGCATGAAATCAGCGTCCATGTCATTGATCGGATAGGTGCGTTTTTTAATCTGGGTCCAGTTAATTCCGTCGGCTGATTTCCAGCAATCGTTGGTGTATTGCCGGTAGCCGGTTTTTTCATCCACTTCAAAACCACCTGTCAGATAGAGTGCATCACCCGTTCCATCGTTAAACACGGTAACCGTATGCCCGCGCCTGCCTTTCCAG
>CAIXKO010000447.1 GCA_903919925.1 uncultured Bacteroidota bacterium
ATTTGTGAATACCCATTGCCATCTTGAGTTATCACACCTGAAGAGCCTGATACCGGAACACACCGGTATCTCAGGGTTTATAGCAGAGGTCAGTAAAATCCGAAGTGCAGATACTGAGCGGATTCTTGAGGCATCGCGGCAGGCCGATCAAATGATGTACCAGCAGGGAATATCCGGTACGGGGGATATCAGTAACACGGCTATTACCCTATCAATCAAGAATAAAAGTCAGATTCAGTATCACACTTTCATTGAGCTCTTCGGCCTTGATCCGCAAATGGCTGCCAGCCGGTTTGGACTTGCGCGGGAAATCGCTGATTCTTTTAAGAAGGCACAGCTCCCCTACTCCTTCTCGCCCCATGCACCTTATTCAGTGAGTGTTGATTTATGGGAAATGCTCTCCCGTGAAACTGATCAAACCAGGCGGATCAGCATACATCACGATGAGAGTATGGCCGAACGGGAGATCCTGAAACATCGCAGCGGACCAATGGCTGAAACCTTTAAGAATGCCGGATTCAATCTATCGGCTTTACCTGATGAGGCTCATTCTGTTTTCCGTTTGCTCGGCAAGTACCTACCCGGATCTGATTGGATACTGGTACATAATACGATAACCGATCCATTGCTCGCTTCAGGCCAATCGAAACCCGGAGTTTACTGGGCTCTTTGCCCCCGGTCAAATCGCTATATTGAAAATCAATTGCCTGATATTGCACGATTTGCAGCCAGCAATCTAACCGTTTGCCTGGGCACCGACAGTCTGGCATCAAACCACAGCTTATCGGTCCTCGATGAGATGATAACGATTACGGAAGCTGTCCCGGAAATTGGCTTCGACACCCTGTTAAGATGGGCCACCTTTAACGGTGCCTGTGCCTTGGGGATGGAAGGAAATCTGGGTACTATTGAACCAGGAAAACGTCCAGGTTTGGTCAATATCCCGGTTTTTGATTGGAAAAAGGAAGGGCTATTGGCTAACAGCAAACCTATCCGCTTAATTTAAGGCTTAAAAATGAGTACATTTTTGTTTGACGATATCATATTCGGGCCCGTAAAAAGTCGGCGCCTGGGTGCTTCGCTTGGCATCAATCTCCTTCCAACAACCGGTAAATTCTGTAATTTCAATTGCATATATTGCGAATGTGGCTGGAACAGTGGATCCACATTAAAAACAGTACTCCCTAAACGACAGGATATTAGCAACCGACTTGAGGAAAGATTATTACAGATCCTGGAAGAGAATATTCCGCTAGACCGGATCACCTTTGCCGGCAATGGAGAACCCACGATTCATCCCGATTTTGCAAACATTATCGCAGACACTGTTGAAATTCGCGACCGGCTGGTTCCGGGTGTAAAAATCGCCGTATTATCAAATGCTTCCCAGCTCGATAAACCGGCTATTTTTGATGCTCTCGGAATAGTTGATATGAATATTCTCAAGCTGGACTCGGCATACGATCAAACAGTTAAACTATTGAATCAGCCTGCCCCTGGGTATCAAGTTGAGCAGGTGGTTAATGGAATGATCAGGTACAAAGGCAGATTTATCCTACAAACACTATTTGTGAAGGGCGAGTTTCAGGGTATTCCGGTTGATAATTCAGCAGATAATGAAGTTGAAAGCTGGTTATCTATTGTAAAGAAAGTTAACCCTGAAATGGTCATGATTTATACCATTGCCAGGGATACTCCCATTCAAACTCTTCAGAAAATTGAGCCTGTAAAACTGGATAAAATCGCTTTCGAGGTGGAACAGCTGGGTATTCCTGTACAGGTTTCGTACTAAAACTATGGATAGCGGCAACCACAAAACAATCCTGGTGAGTCCGTTGGAATGGGGTCTTGGCCATACTGTCAGGGTGGTACCCTTTATCGTTAAGGCACTTCAAGAGGGGCACCAGGTAATACTGGCATCCGATGGTCCGTCGCTTAATTTTTTAAGATATCGTTTCCCGGATCTTTTTTGGATCAGAATGCCTTTTTACCAGGTTCGGTATCCGGATAGCGGGAGGTTTTTCAGGAAGCTAATTCCCCAGATACCCGGAATCCTGATGGCTATTTACCGGAACCACCAACAGGTGGCCGAAATCGTTGCTAAGTACCAAATAAATGAAATTATTTGTGATCATCGGTACGGACTTTATTACAAAGGTGTTCACAGTATATTTATTACCAATCAATTATGGTTAAAGGCACCTGATGGTTGGAGCTTTGGTGAAGGATTCATCTATTGGGTTCACCGGTTAATACTCAACCGATATTCCGAAATATGGATAGCAGATTACGCTGGGAATCAAAACTTGTCAGGCCTACTGACTCATCCGCCAAAACTCCCCCAAAATGCCCGATATATTGGTCCGGTTTCGCGTTTTCAAGGTGTTGTTGCCGAGCAGCCACGTTACGCTCAACCATTTGAAGTTTTGGCGCTTGTTTCGGGCCCGGAGCCTCAACGTACCATATTTGAAGATCTGCTGAAGCACAGGTTCCGAAAAAATGGAACTATGTCAGTAATTTTAAGGGGGTTACCTCAATCATCGCCGGATAAGACACCTTTAATTGTGCAGGATGGATCAATTTTGATGATTGATCACGCGATCGACGAACATATTTTATGGTACATAACACAGGCAAAGGAGATCATTTGCCGTCCGGGTAATTCAACATTATCCGACCTTATGTGGCTGGGTAAAAGTGCTTTACTGGTACCAACGCCGGGGCAGACGGAGCAGGAGTATGTTGCGGGGCATTTGGAGAGTGGGGGGCTTTTCAGGGTAACAACCCAGGATGTGCTTTGAAGATGGGTAATTGGTTAAGGGTTAAGGGTAAAGGGTAATTGGTTAAGGGTGAAGTAAGTATGAAGGGTGAAGTAAGTATGAAGGGGGGAGGAAGGGTGAAGTAAGTATGAAGGGTGAAGGAAGGGGGAAGGGGGAAGGGGGAAGGGCATAGCCGTCAACCTAAGGGCTTGCAGGATCTGAGATGTACCCACCCCAGCCCTCCCTGAAAAAGGGAGGGAGTCTGCTTCATTGTTACCTCTCGGCGCAACCAAGCATAAGCACAATTTCTCTCCTGGTTTCAAAGAGGGGAATGGAGTTTCAGACAAAATAAAGAAGCAATCATTTTCAATGATCTGATAAATAACAGGATGCTGACGAAGCAACCTTCTTCACGACAATTATTGCATGTATAACTGTTTGTATGGTGTTCCTGTTTGGTTGCGTAGTAAGGAATCGCCAAGGCAGACTCCCTCCCTTTTTCAGGAAGGCCCGGGGTGGGTACAGCTCAGATCCCGGAAGCCCTTAGGTTGACGGCCATACCCCGCTCTGCTCCACTCCAGCGAGGCATCATCAAAATCCAATCAACACAAAAAATCCGCGTAAATCCGCGTTCCCGAGGGGATCCGCGTCATCCGCGTGCCATTCCCCCTGTTGTCCCCATTCAGGCCAGTTTAAAATCCATCTGCCGTTTGGCTAAATTCGTTCGGGCGATTTCGATATTAACTTTTTGTCCTATAATGAAGCGACGGTGAGTATGGACGCCTGTCAGGCAATAATTTTTTTCGTCGTATTCATAAAAATCGTCATCCATATCGCGCATCGGCACCATTCCTTCGCAATGGTTTTCAGTAAGTTCCACATAAAAACCCCATTCACTGATTCCGGAAATGATTCCTTCAAATTTTTGCCCAACCTTATCCTGAAGAAATTCCACCTGTTTGTATTTTACGCTGGCCCGCTCCGCGTTGACAGCCCTTTCTTCCATATTACTCGACTGGACGCACATTCCTTCCACTCTCTTCTGATCTTCGGAGGGTTCATTGTGCAAGTACATTTCGAGCAAGCGGTGGACCATTAAATCGGGATAACGCCTGATTGGGGAAGTAAAATGGGTATAATGCTCAAATGACAACCCGTAGTGGCCGATATTCTGTGTAGCGTATTTGGCCTTGGCCATGGTCCTGATTGCCAGGCTTTCAATAATATATTGTTCGTTTTTACCCCGGATATCTGTTAAGAGCCGGTTCATGGAATCGGCGATCGACTTATGGCTGGCCGTTTTTACTGAATAGCCGAACTGATGAATAAAGTTGGAGAAATTCAGCAGTTTTTCTGCGTTTGGCCGGTCGTGAATACGATAAACAAAAGTTTTTGGCCGTTGTCCCTGCTTAACTTTACCAATACGCTCGGCCACTTTTTTGTTAGCCAGGAGCATAAACTCTTCAATCAGCCAATTGGAATCCTTTGCCTCCTTAAAGTAAACGCCGGTTGGTTTCCCTTTTTCGTCAATATAAAACTTTACCTCCACGCGCTCAAATGAGAAAGATCCATTTTTAAACCTGTTATCACGCAATACAGATGCCAATTTGTGAAACTGGAGAATTTCGGCAGAAAGGTCACCTTCACCCGTTTCGATAATTTGCTGTGCCTCTTCATACGAAAACCGGTGGTTGGAATGGATCACTGTTCTCCCAAACCATTGATTCAGGACCTCTGCTTTTTCGTTCATTTCAAATACGGCCGAAAAAGTGAGGCGGTCCTGATGGGGCTTAAGGGAACATAAGTCATTGGAGAGACGCTCCGGCAGCATAGGAACCACCCGATCAACGAGATACACTGAGGTACCGCGGGCAAATGCTTCTTTATCGATCTCGGAAAATGGTTTCACGTAGTGGCTTACATCGGCAATATGCACACCGATTTCCCAGTTTCCATTGGCCAGCTTGCTTAAAGAAAGGGCATCATCAAAGTCCTTGGCATCACCGGGATCGATGGTAAAAGTGGTGGTCCCCCTGAAATCCCTTCTTGAATTTATCTCATCGATAGTGATCTCGCCGGGTACCAACTCTGCTTGCCGGATCACATTTTCAGGAAACTTATAGGGTAGTTCAAACTCAGCCAGGATGGCGTGGGTTTCGGTTTCATGGTGTCCGGCAACACCCAGTACGTCAATAACTTCACCAAAAGGGTTCTTTGCGGTTGGCGGCCAGTCAGTTATTTTAGCCACCACTTTCTGTCCTTCTTCGGCACCCTTCAGGTTACGCGGATGAATGAAAATATCATAAGGCATGTCCTTATTATCGGGGATCAGGAAATAGTAGCCCGATGAACGTTCAATGGTACCCACAAAGGTACGTTCGCGTTGTTCCAGAATCTCGACAATCTCGCCCATCAGGCGCTGGCCCTCGCGCTTAGCGTACAAATACACCTTTACCTTGTCGCCGTTCAAAGCCCGGTTAACATTCCGGTTATTGATATATACATCCTCCTTTACTTCATCGGTAATAATGTATGCTGCACCCGATCGGGTCATCTGCACGGTACCGGTAATATGCCCGCCCCGGACCTTAAGTTTGTATTTGCCACGCCCGGATTCAATAAGCTGACCACTGGTAAGCAACTCCTCCAAAACCCCTGAAATTAGTTTCCGCTGATCGGGATCTGTGAGTCCGAGTTTTGCGCTAATTTGCTTATAGTTCAATGCCTGAGCAGTGTTCTCATTGAATTGGCTGAGGATTTTACTCTTGAGGATTTTCTTATTTGCTGATTTGGGGCTTTCTTTTTTTGTTCTTCTTAACATCATATAGAATTTGTTGCAAAATTAGCCAATTTCAAAGGGGGATTCTTTTAATTTACATTAAATTTGGGTTAAATAACGATCACATTGTGAGTTCGCGATATCAACTATTCCTATTTCTGGCCTTTTGTCTTTGTTTTCAAAAATCCAATATCCATGCCCAGGATTTGAATTATACGCATTACACCGTTGAGTCAGGAGTTTTGCTCCCTTCCAACGAAGTATACGGGATACTTTTTGATAAAAATGATGTTTTATGGGCCACCACTGACCGTGGGGTTTGGAGATATGATGGTTACACCCCCAGGCAGTTTACTGTTGCTGACGGATTAAAAGAAAACACCAACTTTCGGATATTCACTAATTCATCGGGACGGGTATTGGTTTCATCCGTTAACAACTATTTGTATCAGATTGCCGGTGATTCAGCGATGATGCATCCGATTAGTAATAGGCTTCATGATAAATGTGATTCCAGTGAATACATTCAGCAAGTTACCGAAAACCCGGATGGGTCCATTGATGTGAGCTTCAATCGTCCCGGTCTGGTACGCTTTACCCCTGGGAATCAGCCTAAAAACCTCAACCAACACAGGTTAAACCACCAGGAGGCATCGGTTGCAATAAATTATACTCCGGATTTCTTTTATTGGGATATGATCAGAGTACCGGATACCAGCAGTAATCTAAAAACCACTGTTACTGCGGAAAACGGCTGGATTTACATTACCTGTGGGATGAACGACCCTAAAAGAAGCTTTCGGAAGGATCTTAGTCCGATCGGTGAAAATGAATTCCTTTTCGGTTACTCATACAAAGTTTTTCATATCAGAAACGGGAGATTAATTGGGGAACAAACGTTTTCGAATGAGGTACTTGCTGTTTATGCCGATCAAAATGGGGACTTTTGGATCGGGCTTGAAAAGGAAGGCGCATTGCGATATCCCAAAGGAAATCTGAAAGCAGTTCCGCAGAAGTATCTGCACGGAGAGTCAGTTTCGAGCATCAAGCAGGATCATGAGGATAATTTCTGGTTTGCTACTACCACAAACGGGATTTTCCAGGCGAACACCCTTGACATCGCAGTTTTCAAAAATCAATCTGAGGACCCAAAAGACAACGTCATTACAGCGATGGTTTCTGATGGAGAAAATGTTTATCTGGGAACCCAAAGCGGACTACTCTTTCGGAGTGAAGAGTCGGACAATCAACAGTTTATTTCGCAGCGGATTAATATTCCGGTAACGAGTGGTGCAATCAGAAAATTGTTTTTCACACCTGAAAAACATTTGATCATTTACAACAACCTGCTTTTGGAAATTGACGCGGCGGGTCGTTACCGGGGAATCAAAAAGATTGACTTTTATCCTTTTGATTACGTAAGAAAGCCAAATGGAGAATGGCTGGCCAGTTTTACCCGGATAATTATCGAAATCCATCAACAAAAGATCATTGGCCAGTTGGATAGGAATTCATTTTTTAAGTCATTTCCGGCTGAAAGTACTGTTTCGCATGCGATCAACCGTGTTCGTTGCATGCTTTTAGATTCAGGAGGAAGGTTATGGATGGGATCGCAAAATTCAGGTCTCTTTTCGAGTGAGGATTCGGTAGTTTATCCATGGGTAAAAACCGATACCCTGTTAGGAAAGCGAACACATGACATTGTACAAGCGGGTGCAAACATTTGGGTAAGCATTGCAGATTACGGCATTGCTGTTATCCGCCCTGATTCTTCACTCATCAGAATAACACAAAAGGATGGTCTTTCGAGTGATATCATTGATGTGCTGTACGCCGAGAATGATTCTATCGTTTGGGCAGGCACAAATAATGGTCTTAACCGGATATCTCTTAAAAAAGATTCAACAAAACCCGCCAGTATTACCTATTATACCATGCGTGAAGGATTGCCATCCAATCGCATCTTTCAGATTATCAAGCATAAAAACAATATTTGGATAGGTACAACTCAAGGAGCCATTCGCTTGAATCCTGATTTTACGAAGCCATTGGATGTGCCCCCAAAGCTATTATCCGGTCCTTTAGAAGTTAACGGAACTCCTATAGAACTCAGGGACTCTTTGGTTTTGGGCCCCGGCGGGAAAAACCTGGTTTTCAAGTTCAGAGCCATTACTTATCGAAAACCCAGTACAATGCGGTATCAGTATAAGCTTGTTGGAGTTGATCTTAATTATATCATCACCAATAATCACGAGGTGCGGTATCCGGATTTACGGTACGGAGATTACATTTTTTGCTTAAACGCCTCATACAATGGTATTTTCGACCCATCAAACGAGAAAATTTTTCATATCCAAATTCTCAAGCATTGGTATGAAACCATTGTTGCCTGGGTATTTTTCGGCTTGCTGATATTATCTCTGTTATTATTGGGATTCAGGCTGGTTTTACTCGCTGTTAAGCAGCGGGAATTAGAAAAACGACAACTTCTGAATGCAGAAAAACGATCCTTACTATCACAAATGAATCCTCATTTCATTTTTAATTCATTGAATTCTATTCAGCATTTTATTGTTCAAAACGATGAAATTCAAGCTAATAATTACCTAACCAGTTTCTCCGGACTGATTCGCAGAATTCTTGAGAATTCCAAGAAAAACCTGATTACGCTTCAGGAAGAGATTTCTACCCTGTCACTCTATCTGAGCATGGAAAAGTTAAGGTTTGAAAATGAGTTTGAATTTAAAATTGAGAAAGATAATCGAATCGATTTTTTCGAAACCATGATTCCCCCGATGTTATTGCAGCCCTTTGTTGAAAACGCCATTTGGCATGGGCTCTTGCCTTTAAAATCCAAAGGAATATTGAATATCTCTTTTGTTTGCGATGGAGATTTTTTCCATTGCCTGATCAGAGATAATGGAATCGGGCGTGAGAAATCTGCTTTAACCAAAAAAAACAAAGTAGTGCATGTATCAACCGGAATCAGGAATGTTCAGGAGCGCATTGAGCTGTTGAATAAGATAAATAAAAGAAAAATTCAACTTACAATCTCCGATCTCCGGGATGCAAATGGAAATGCTGCCGGTACCCTTGTAGAAGTTGTATTACCATTCGACCTTAAATATTAATTTAGCAGTCATGAAAGGCAGGATCAGAACAGTAATTATAGAAGATGAGCCAAAGAGCTTGCTCACGCTCCAGACCCTACTGGAACGCTATTGCCCTGATGTAATGATTGTTGGCACTGGCAACTGTGTTGAAGCAGGTGTTCGGGTCATTGAGGAGTTAGCCCCTGAATTAGTTTTTCTGGATATCTCGATGCCCGACGGAGATGCGTTCGATTTACTGAATCGGATTGGGAAGGTGGAATTTGGGATTATTTTCATAACGGCATATAACGATTTTGCTCTTAAAGCTTTTGAGTTCTCCGCATTGCATTATTTGCTGAAGCCGATAAATTACACGGAGCTCCAGGAAGCCGTGCAACGATTTGTAAAGATCAGGCCATCTAACAATATTCAACCCAGGCTTGATATATTGAACAGTTCGTTGAAGAACCATTTCGATAAAATCAGCCTGCCTACGAATGATGGATTGGTAATTGTTGAGATAAAGGAGATTATGCGCTTTGAAGCTGCAGGCAATTATTCTACTGTTTTTCTTGCAAAAGACGATAGTATAGTAGTGAGTAAGACCCTGAATCAGTTTGAAGAGATTCTGGTAGGGTTAGACTTTGTGCGGATTCATAATACTCATTTGATCAATTTGCGTTTTGTAAAAAAATATCAGCGCGGGCAGGGAGGGATAGTTACCATGACTGACGGTACCCTGTTAACTGTATCGAGAACGCGCAAAAACGAGTTTATCGAGGGCCTCCGGAACCTCAGTATGACTATGGGAAACACCATCTAAAGGCTAAACTCAGCAGTCTACACATCCAACCTAGCAGTTTATACAAACCTGATTTTTATTTGAATCAGGTTTTCTACTTTTGGAATCAAATCAAAAGATATGCTTCTTTTAGCAAAAAATACTGATAAAATAATGGGGACTTCGGTCTTCATGTTCATGTCTGAATCACAGCTTTGTGTCCTCCCGGACTCCTAGCCCCGCACTTTGTCAACTTTAGAAATAGCCAGGCCCTCACCCTTCCCTCCCCCTTTGCCTGGCTATTTTTTTTTACCTTTGCCCAAGGAAATCAATCAGGAAATATGTCTGAATTTATTGTATACAACACGCTTACGCGCAGGAAAGAGATTTTTGAGCCTATTCATCCACCGTTTGTCGGTTTATACGTTTGTGGTCCCACCGTATACGGTGATGCGCATTTGGGCCATGCGAGGCCAGCCATCACTTTTGATTTATTGTTCCGGTATTTGCGCCATATTGGGTATAAAGTAAGATATGTACGTAATATTACTGATGTTGGTCATCTGGAAAACGATGCCGATGCCGGAAGGGATAAAGTTGCAGCACGTGCGTTGCTCGAACAGGTTGAACCCATGGAGGTTGTACAGCGGTATTCCGATAACTACCACCACAACATGGATCAGCTGAACATATTAAAACCCAGTATTGAGCCACGCGCATCGGGGCATATCCCTGAGCAGCAGGAGATGATTGCAAAAATTCTCAGCGAAGGGTTCGCCTACATCAGCAATGGATCGGTTTATTTTGATGTAGAAAAATACAGCATTTCCCATCATTACGGAAAGCTCTCGGGCCGAATCCTCGAAGATCTTCAGTCCGCAACCAGGGATCTGGACGGTCAGGAGGAAAAGCGAAATCCATTTGATTTTGCCCTTTGGAAAAAGGCCTTACCAGAGCATATCATGAGGTGGAATTCCCCTTGGAGCATTGGATTTCCGGGCTGGCACCTGGAGTGCTCGGCAATGAGCACCAAATATCTGGGTGAAGAATTTGATATTCATGGTGGTGGAATGGATCTCCTTTTCCCTCATCATGAATGCGAAATTGCCCAGTCGAGAATTGCCAACGGAAAGGATTCCGTCCGTTACTGGATGCATAACAACATGATCACCATTAACGGCCAGAAAATGGGTAAATCGCTCGGCAACGGAATATTGCTAGATCAGTTTTTCACTGGATCGCATGCTTTGCTCGAGAAACCTTATGACCCCATGACCATTCGGTTTTTTATACTCCAGGCACATTACCGGTCGACTCTGGATTTCTCAAACGAAGCTTTGCAAGCCTCTGAAAAAGGTTTTGCAAGGTTGATGAAATCGATCACCATGCTTCCGGGATTACCAACAGCGGATAAAACCACTATCGATATTGGTGCATGGAGTTCAAATTGCTACCAGGCGCTTAATGATGATCTGAACACGCCGGTTTTGATAGCCCATCTTTTTGATATGTCGAAACAAATCAACCTCATTGCCGATGGCAGGGAGAGCATAACTTCTGAGGACATAAAAATTCTTGTTCAGCACTTCCGGCAGTTTGCTTTTGACATATTAGGACTTATTGAAGATACTCAATTTTCACCAGATAATCAGTTGTTGCCCAAAGTTATGGAAATGATTCTCCAGGTTCGCCAGGATGCAAAGAAGAACAAGGATTTTGCATTATCCGACCATATCCGGAATGAATTGGGGAAAATTGGAATCGTGGTAAAGGATAGGAAGGAAGGGGCGGATTGGGAGAGGAAGTGAGGGAAGTGAGGAAGTGAGGAGGTGAGGAAGTGAGGAGGTGAGGAGGTGAGGAGGTGAGGGAGTGAGGGAGTGTGGGAGTGTGGGAGTGAGGGAGTGTGGGAGTGTGGGAGTGTGGGAGTGTGGGTGTGTGGTGGTGTGGTGGTGGGGGAGAGTGGATTTGATTACTGGGTTGTTTAATTTAAGAAGTTATTATGGGCGAAAAGTTTGGTTTTTTTGTGCAGGGCAGGAGAATTCTCTTGTTTATCGGAATTGGCAGCCTCCTGGGGTTGTTGATGCCAGGCTGCAAAAACAATCAGGTACATAAGCCGGCAGCAGAAGTAAAGGTTGCAGCTATCTCAACTCCAATGTTTTCTGGTGATTCAGCCTGGCGCGCAGTTGAAAAACAGGTGAGTTTCGGACCTCGCGTACCGGGCAGTCCCGCACATGCAGCTTGTGCCGACTGGTTGGTGGGAAAATTCAAATCGTATGGAGCTGAAGTGGTTGTGCAGGAGGCAAAAGTTACGTTGTATGACGGCACTTTGATTCCCATGAAAAACATAATTGCCAAATATCAGCCTGAAAAAAACAATCGGATATTATTAATGGCGCATTGGGATAGCCGTCCGTTTGCGGATCACGACAATGATCCTGCCAAGCGTGATTTGCCAATTGCCGGAGCCAATGATGGCGGCAGCGGGGTTGGTGTTTTGCTTGAAATTGCCCGTAGTCTGCAAATGCAGGCTACTCCTTTGGGAATTGACCTGATTCTTTTTGATGTAGAGGATTACGGAGCGCCTTCTCACCGCAAAGTTGAATCGAAGCCAGAGTTTTGGTGCCTGGGTTCGCAGTACTGGGCAAGAAATCCACATGTTGCCGGTTACTTTGCACGTTTTGGTATTTTGCTGGACATGGTTGGGGCACCAAATGCCACTTTTCCGATGGAAGAGGTAAGTCGTTTTTATGCTCAATCCGTGCTTGACAAAGTATGGACAGCAGGGAGTGATATGGGCTACGGAAGGTTTTTTTCTTTTGAAAAGACTCCACAGTTAATTGATGATCATCGTTATATAAATGAGATCATAGGAATTCCGAGTATTGATATTATCCAGATTGACCCTTCGATGGATAATTCTTTTGGTTCGTACTGGCATACTCAATCCGACAATATGAGTAATATCTCAAAGGAAACTCTTGCTGCGGTAGGGAAAGCAGTACAGCGGGTGATATACGCGGAGAAGGAGTAAAGAGAAGGGATTAAGGAAGGAAGGAAGGAAAAAAATTAAGAAAGAGTTGGCAACTTTATGGAGTTGCCAACTCTTTCTTTAATGTACAGTTTTTAAGCACTATGCGATAGAACGGCTAAAGTGTAAATTTTTTAATATTTTGATTCATAAGAGTTTATTGCATCATTAGTATAGTTGGCATCTGTAATTATTTGAGTTGAAAACTCTTTTTGCAAGATTCAACCTATTGATATTATTGCAGTTACTAATCAAAATAGTATCCCTTTGCTTTCCATCTTAAAGATATACAGAGCTTTATAGGGGCTGAGCCATAATAGGGGAAGGAGGGCAGAAAGGTTAGAGGGCAGAAAGGCAGGAGGGCAGGAAGGAAAGACAAAAAGTATTACAAGTTGCTCAGAGTCAAATTGTTTCTTGAATTTTCAAATTTATACTTTTGCCTTTCTGTCCTTGTGCCCTCCTGACCTATTTGCCCAAATTGATTTTGGCCCAGCCCCTTCCCTACTTCTCTACTTCTACTTTTTCTCTATATTTGCTTACTGAAAAAAGCAAAATCATGATTCATCCTGCACACATCAAAGTTAAAGCATTACTTGCTGCATCACCTGCCGGCCAGGAAGTTACCGTTAAAGGCTGGGTACGCACCAAGCGTGGCAACAAACAAGTTGCATTTATCGCAATTAACGATGGATCAACAATTAATACGATACAGGTAGTAGCCAACCCCGAGAATTTTGATGAAGAATTACTAAAGTCCATAACCACCGGAGCTTGTATCAGAGTTACCGGAAAGCTGGTTGAGAGCTTGGGAAGCGGGCAGCCGGTTGAGATTCAGGCCACTGAAATTGAGCTTTACGGAGCATCCGATCCCAATACTTACCCGTTGCAGAAAAAAGGCCATAGCATGGAGTTTTTACGAGATATCGCCCACCTTCGTCCGCGCACTAATACTTTTGGGGCGGTTTTACGCGTGAGGCATGCAATGGCTTTTGCTGTTCATAAATACTTTAACGACAGAGGTTTTTGTTATTTGCACACCCCGGTAATAACTGGATCAGATGCAGAGGGTGCCGGCGAAATGTTCCGGGTTACCACGCTCGATATGAATAATCCTCCCCGAACACCTGAGGGAAAAATCGATTTCAACCAGGACTTTTTTGGTCGGGAAACCAATCTGACGGTATCGGGCCAACTGGAAGGAGAATTGGGTGCAATGGCGCTAGGTGATATTTATACATTTGGTCCCACTTTTAGGGCTGAAAACTCAAATACTCCGCGTCACCTTGCTGAATTCTGGATGATAGAACCGGAAATGGCCTTTTATGAGATCAAGGAAAACATGGATCTGGCAGAGGATTTTGTGAAATACCTGGTTAGCTATGCCTTGGAAAACTGCGCTGATGATCTTGCTTTCTTCAATCAGATGTATGACAAGGAGTTGATCGACCGTTTGAAGATGGTGGTGGAGAATGATTTTATCAGAATGACCTATACGGATGCGGTTGAAATTATCGTGAATTCAGGTCAGAAATGGGAATTTCCGGTATCGTGGGGCAGTGATTTGCAAGCCGAACATGAGCGCTATCTGGTTGAAAAGCACTTTAAAAAACCTGTAATACTGACAAACTATCCCAAAAAGATCAAAGCATTTTACATGTTTCAGAACGAGGATGACCTCACCGTCAGGGGGATGGATGTATTGTTCCCCAAAATCGGGGAGATCATTGGCGGATCGCAGCGGGAGCACCGTTTGGATAAGCTCACCGAGCGAATGGCTGAACAACACATTGCAGAAGAAGATATGTGGTGGTACCTGGATACGCGCCGGTTTGGTGCCTGCCCGCACAGTGGTTTCGGACTGGGCTTTGAGCGATTGATTTTATTTGTAACCGGGATGGGTAACATCAGGGATGTGATTCCTTTTCCGCGCACACCTCGAAATGCAGAATTCTAAAAATTCCTTAACTTTCAGCCACAAAAGTTTACCCGTCATTCCAGATTAACATGCTTAAGCAACGACTCCAGCAGAAACTATTACAAAAACTATCACCTCAGCAAATTCAATTAATCAAGCTGCTGGAAGTTCCTACCATGCAGCTGGAGCAACGTATAAAAAAAGAGCTGGAAGAAAATCCGATTTTAGAAGAGGGACGTGAGCAGGACCAGGATGCAGATGATTCTCGCATCGATAATGAGGAGCCGGAAAAGGAAAAAGATGAAATTTCTCTTGAGGAGTTTAAAGACGATTATGATATTCCGGCTTATCGGTTAAATCCCCGAAACCGATCACATGAAGATGAAAAGGTAGTTGAAATACCTTTCTCGGCAGGGGTATCTTTCCGTGAGAATTTATCGAACCAGCTGGGTATGCGCATCATGGATGAGCACAAACAAGCTCTTGGGCATTATATTCTGGGCAATATTGATGATGACGGTTATTTGCGGCGCGATCTGGAAAACATTGTTGATGATCTGGCTTTTTCACTGAACATATCAACCACCTTTGAGGAGCTTCAGGAGATTCTGCTCCTGATACAGGAATTTGATCCACCCGGGGTTGGAGCCAGGAACCTTCAGGAGTGCCTTATACTACAACTCGACAGGCACTCGCATGAGGGAAGGTCCAACGAGGAGACAAAAAATGCCCGAATCATACTGACCGATTTTTTCGAAGAGTTTACCCGAAAGCATTACGATAAAATTCAGAACCGGATGAATCTCACCGATCCGCAACTGAAGTCGGCAATCAGTGAGATTATCCGTTTGAACCCAAAGCCGGGTGGTGATTTTGGTGATTCAACCATGCAATCCTATCATCAGATTGTTCCGGATTTTGTATTAGAGGACAACGATGGGATACTCGAGCTCAGCCTGAATTCGAAAAATGCTCCCGACCTGAGGATTAACTCGTTGTATGCCAACATGCTGAAAAGCTACAATATTGAGCGAAAAACGCAAAATCAGAACCGGAACCAAAAAGAAGCTGCCTCGTTCGTAAAACAAAAAGTGGAATCGGCAAGGTGGTTTATGGAGGCCATCCGGCAACGCCAACACACCTTGATCCTCACCATGAATGCAATTATGGAGTTCCAGAAAGAGTACTTCCGTAGCGGTGGTGACGAAATGCGGCTGAGACCGATGATTTTGAAAGATATCAGTGAACAAACAAGCCTGGATATTTCAACCATCTCACGAGTGGCAAATTCCAAGTATATTCAAACGGAATGGGGGATTTTCCCGCTCAAGTATTTCTTTTCCGAAGGTCTTCAAACCGATACCGGCGAGGAGGTTTCTACACGTGAAATCAAGAAAATACTTGAGGAGTGCCTGGAAGGCGAGGATAAACGCAGGCCAGTTACTGATGATAAGCTGGCACTCATTCTTAAGCAAAAAGGTTATATGATTGCCCGGAGAACAGTAGCCAAATACCGTGAACAGCTTAACATTCCTGTTGCCCGCCTCAGAAAGGAATTGTAGTGAGGCCGACCAAAATCATATCGGTAATTTTCCACCCGGTTTTCATGCCACTCATTGGGGTGTATATCTTGCTCACCTACGGCGGATGGCTGAATTTGCTTCCATCTGAGGGGAAAAAATACATTTATTTTGTCGTTCTGCTGACCACGGTTATCTTGCCTTTATCGATCATGCCAATTCTATATCGCACCAAGGTAATAACCAGTTACCTGCTCAGCGATAAAAACGAACGACGCATTCCTCTGCTGATCATAGCCTTATTATATCTGGTGGGTGCTTTCATTCTGCAAAAAGTTGATGCACCGGTTATCCTTTCTCTTTTTTTGAATGGTTCCTCAATGGTAGTTCTGGCTATCGCAATATTTAACTGGCAATGGAAGATCAGCATACACATGGCAGGAATTGGCGGCGTTACCGGGATGGTACTGGCGATTGCCATGAGGTGGATTCTAAATATTCAGCTGATCATTGCGATTCTTTTTTTTGTAGCAGGCCTTATCGGATATTCCCGTTTAAAAAATGATGATCATTCTCCGGGCCAGGTTTATGTGGGCTACCTGGTTGGCCTGATTATTAATTTTGTATTGATCAGGTTGATCTGAAATCTGTTACGAAACAAAGGTGTACCCTACCCCCTTTATCGTACGAATGTGCTCCTCCCCAATTTTCTCCCTTAGTTTACGGATATGCACGTCGATCGTACGGTCACCAACAATAACTATTTCGCCCCATACTGAGCGGTAAATTTCCTCCCGGCTGAACACTCTGCCCGGACGGCTTGCCAGCAAGCTTAAAAGTTCGAACTCCTTGCGGGGCAGATGCATTTCATGACCACCGCGTATCACTAAATATCGTTCCTGGTCAATAGAGATATCCCCAAGTTTCAGAACTGAAATCGCTGATTGACTCACCTCAACAGGCTGAACTCTTTTCAATAAAGCCTTTATTCTGCTGATAAGGACTTTAGGCTTTATGGGTTTAGTGATATAATCATCAGCACCGGCTTCGAATCCGGCTAACTGGGAGTAATCTTCACCCCTTGCGGTAAGAAATGCGATCATAACCTGCTTGAACTCAGGAATGGAGCGAAGTTTTCCACAGGTTTCGATACCGTCCATTCCAGGCATCATAACATCAATGAGAATGAGATGAGGCAGAATGGCTCTGGCTATACGCAAGGCCTCGGATCCATTGTTGGCCAAATAAACATTGAATCCCTCAGCCCGCAGATTATAGCTCAGAAATTCAAGTATATCAGGTTCGTCATCTACCAGTAGGATTCGTATTTCCTGAGTGTTCATATTTCGGATTGAAAGGTCATTTCCCACATAAAAAGGTCATTAAACTCTGCATGTTCAGAGAGTTCAACATACCGGATTTGTTCGGAAAGTTTGCGTGTATAATTGCGGAACTCATCGGAATGAAGCCAGAGACGGGCACCCAATCCCGAGGTGTTTCCTGCCCTGATCTGCCGTTTTTCCAAGCCATCCGGGATTAAACCGATTCTTCCGGCTGACCAATCATGGAGGGCATAGCCAAACCCACCGGCCATAAAAACCTGCTTGATATCATCTGCAACAATTCCTGCCTCGAGCATCAACACTTTGATACCCGCAGCAACGGCGCCTTTGGCGAGTTGCACCTCGCGAATATCCTGAGGAGTAAGGAAGATTTTTATTCCGGGTATCAATTCAGAATCCTCCTCCATGTACCCCATCATATCAATTTTTCCGGCATTTAGCAAAAGTGCCACCGCATCAACGAGACCTGATCCGCACAGCCCGACAGGGGATTTATCGCCGATGGTTTCAAATCCTTCCGGGCCAATTACACTTATTGCCCCTTCAACTCCAGGCATTCCGCAGGATATTCGTGCTCCTTCAAATGCAGGTCCCGCAGCTGTTGCGCAAGCTAAGAACCGTTGATCGTTCCATAAAACCATCTCCCCATTGGTCCCAATATCGAGAAACAAACTCCATCCAACTATTGGATTTAGTGAAACCGAAGCTAATCCGGCCACTATATCTGCTCCCAGATAGGATGAAACGGAGGGAACCATTTGCACTTCCATATCCGGAATACTAGAGAATCCGATTTCCAGTCCAGTTACATTTTGCTCCTCCAAAAACGTTGGAGTAAAAGGATAAGCCGCCAGGCTAGCCGGGTTCACTCCTTTAAAAAGATGCAGCATGGTGGGATTTCCGGTGACAATCAGGCGGCTGATGTTTTCTGTCGCAAATCCGTTTTGAGCACATAACAATTTAGCTGCCTGTTCAATGGAAGAAACAATTTCCTGATGCAGTCGGTTTGTTCCATCGGGATTTTCGACACAAAACTGTATCCGACTTACCACATCGGCACCGAAGCTTTGCTGGGGATTGGGAAAACTTTTAACTGCGATATTATGATGTGTTTCCAAGTGCTCCATGAATACAACAACCGTAGTAGTTCCAAGATCAACAGCCAAACCCAGACTGCGGGGATCGTTACCGGTCCACACATCGGGTTTCGGTTCCGGATCAGGCCAAAAGCTTTCCGTTAACACCTGCATGACCGATGGCTGCGGCAGGGTGACCAAAACTTCATGATCAGGATAGAAACTACATGCACGAACGGTTCCGTAACCCTCTACCTGTACTTTGCACTTTCCACATATTCCTTTTCCTCCGCAGGGCGCTGGAATATAAGCACCTTGATTGCGGATGGAGCTGAGGAGTGAGCTTTTGGGGGGGATAGTTACCTTTAACATCTTGCAAATATAACTAAAGTAAGGGTAAAGGGTAAAGGGTAAAGGGTTAGGGGTTAAGTAAGGGTTAAGAGTGAAGGGTTAAGTAAGGAAGAAGGAAGAAGGAAGAATAAAGAAGGAAGAATAAAGAAGGAAGAATAAAGAAGGAAGGGGGAAGGGGGAAGGGCATAGCCGTCAACCTAAGGGTTATTTCCGCAAAAAACCCAGGGTTGAGGGATATGGAGTAGGTCAGTAGGGGTTGTGCGGCTTGGTGAGGAGCCCCAGGATGAATCCCGGGGTTAATAATGAGTCAGATGCAATCTGTGGTACAAAGTGCTCCACCGATTAACCGATTGATGTTAAGCTGGTTGGGTTGCGGACTGAAGTCCCTGATCGGTAGGATCTATCGATTGGTCGATTGGTATATCAAGCGATGGCCGGGATTTTGGCGGGCATTTTTCATAGAATGCCATATATACTAACTATCACTGGATAAGCTGATTAAGAGTCCGTCTCCGGGCTTTGAGCCCGGTTTCCCTGCACCTTCCCATCCATCGGTTAACCGTAATAAACCTTGGTACCACATCTTGCATTTGGCTCTTTACTAACCCCAGATCTTTAGTCTGGGGGTTCAGCCAGAACCTTAGGTTGACGGCTATGTGGGAAGGGGGGTGGGAGGAAAATAAAGTATGAAGGATTTTTCCATTGGGGTTGGGTTTTGGCGTCTATATAGGGTAGGAAGTAAAAAATAAAGGTTATGAATGAATTAAACAAAAGATTAATGAAGTTCGCGGTGGATGTATACCTGGTCACTCAAGAATATAAAAAGGACCTGTTGCTCAATGACAACATCAACCAATTGATCAGGTCATCGGCTTCGCCTGGGGCAAATTACAGCGAAGCACAATCGGCCGGCTCAATAAAAGATTTCAATTTCAAAGTCCGTATCTGCCTGAAAGAAATGAGGGAATCCCACTATTGGCTTCACTACTTTCATGATATCTGCCCTGGAATTATTGCAACTGATCCCCTTGTCCAGGAATCAGAAGAATTATGCAAAATCTTGTCTACCATAGTCTTCAAAACTCAAAATCGATGATACAACCTTCCTCTCCATGACCGTAATCCCAAAGTTTCTTGCCCCTGGCCAGCCCTGGGGAAATAGGAAAAAAGGCAGGAGGGCAGGAAGAACCACTCGAAAGCATTTATCCGACAAAACCCGGATTAAATTAAGTGCGCGGTTCGAATTAGTCCGCCTCTTCGAGCGTAAATATTTCGTTGACCGTTTTATTGAAATATTGAGCCAGCTTGAGAGCTAATATGGTAGAAGGCACGTATTTACAAAGCTCTATGGAGTTTATTGCCTGCCGGGTAACCCCGATTTCTTTAGCCAATTCCTCCTGCGTAATATTCTTAATAGCCCGTTCCACTTTAAGGTTATTTTTCATTTTTCAGGGACTTATTGGTTTTGTACAGGATATAATAGAAGCGCAGGATAAAAAAGATGAGAATGGTGAACATGTTGCCTACTAAAACATATAGGAAAGCCAATTCATAAATGAATAATAAACAGAAAATCAAAATAGCATAATTGATGTAAGTAGCCCAAACCAATGATTCCAGCCTGGTTTTAGCAATAAATTCATCTTCATGCTTCTCCTTTGAAAAAGCTACAAATAGGGCACCAATTAAAAACAGAAGCCCGGTTATCGTAAGCGTGATATTGATCTTTGTGAAACCCATCACGGTATCCTTCCCTAACAATGGTTCTGAATAAATTGCAAAGACCTTGAATTTAAGAAAATCGAATTCTACGTCAAAAAAGAACACCGCTATCCCCAGTATCGTTGAGGGGATGAGCAGGACCCAGCCGATTATTTTAAACCGATTCGGAAAAAGGAGATTTGTTTTCATGCATGGTTGTTTTAAATTATTCCACTAATGTAATGTTTTAATTACATTTTGACAACTACTTATTACTTTTTGTCACGTTTTTATTACTTTTTGACAACTACTTATTACTTTTCAACATGTTTTTACCTTTTGACATGTTTTATTTACAAAATGCAATCCCTACCAGTCTACCCAACCCCAGATTCGAATTCCCCCCTTCCCCTTACTTTACCCTTAACCCTTACTTCACCCTTTACCCTTCACCCCTAACCCTTACTTAACCCTTTACCCTTCACCCCTAACCCTTACTTAACCCTTTACCCTTCACCCCTAACCCTTACTTAACCCTTTACCCTTCACCCCTAACCCTTCATGAACCCCCTCTCCGACCTCCTCTCCCTCCTCCTCCCCCGCACCTGCCCCGCATGCCGCAGGCAGTTAAAAGACTGGGAGGAGTGTTTATGCCTGATTTGTTTAGGGCAGATGCCGGTAACGCATTTTGACCGGACTGTTGATAATCCGCTGGCTGAAATATTTTGGGGACGCGTAAAGCTGGTTCAGGCAGTGGCCTGGTTTTATTTCCGCAAAGGATCCATTTATCAGGAGGCGTTGCATAAATTAAAATACAACGATCGTCCGGATATTGGCTTTTCGATGGGCAAACAATTTGGCTGTGAGTTATATCGCAGTATAGAATTTATCAAACCCGATCTTTTGATACCGGTGCCTCTGAACCCGAAGAAGTTACGAAAACGGGGATATAATCAAAGTGAGGCTATCGCAAAAGGTTTATCCATTGGTCTTCATATCCCATTTGCTAACAACGCGTTAACCCGTCCGCTTGCAACATCAACCCAAACCCGCAAAAACAGGTATGAGCGATATCTGAATGTTACAGGCAAATTTAAAACCGGCGATCCTGCCCTGATAGAAAACAGGCATGTTTTACTGATTGACGATGTGATTACCACCGGAGCCACATTGGAGGCTTGCGCTGAGGAATTGCTGGCGATACCCGGAGTGCATGTAAGTGTGGCGGCCCTGGCGTGGGCCAACAATATGTAGAATCCGGTTACTGCATAAACCCTTTGACCGCGGTGTTAAGTCCGGCAAGCGAAAGTGCCCGGTTAACCACTGTCATGCACAAATCCTCCATAGTTTTTGGGTTCCCATAGAACCCGGGCGATGCCGGGCAAATGATTCCCCCGGCATCGGTTATGGAGAGCATATTTTGGATATGAATCCGGCTGTATGGTGTTTCGCGCAGTACCAGGATCAGTTTTTTGCGCTCCTTCAGGATGACATCTGCTGCACGGATCATGAGATCGCTGGCGGTGCCGGCTGCAATACGGCCCATGGTACCAACAGAACAGGGTATAATGATCATGGCATCGAAGCCGGATGAACCGCTGGCCACCGGTGAAAAGAAATTTCCAGGGGAGTATTTCTTAAAAGGATTTGTATTGAGAGGTAAATCCGGCAGCTCGTAAGGCCACACTTTTTCTGCGGTTTCAGAAACCACTATGGCCACCTCGTCCAGCTGCTCCTGCATATCACGTAATCGTTCCAGCAGCAGGTAAGCATAAAGCGAACCACTGGCCCCCGTAATCCCCACAATAATTCTCTTTTTTACCACTTCCTCACACCCTTAACATCCTTAACACCCTTAACATCCTCACATCCTTAACATCCTCACACCCTCACACCCTTAACATTCTTCAAGTCTAATGATCTTTCACGCACCGCACCGGGATTCCGTTTACCTTTCTGGATGTGTCCTGCTGGAAGGCTGGTTTTCCGCGGTAAATGGAGCGCATGAGGGCCATGTGGCTTAATTCAGCAGTAGGGTTAACGGTTGAACTCCAGAAATAGCCTGCGTTGGCGATATCGTAATACTTTCGTTCAGCAAAGATCATGTATCCCGAAAATAGTGCCTGAAACCCTGATGAGCTGCCGAGCACAAGGTGTTCGCCGGCCTTTGCTTCGCCATCTGAGGGATCGAGGAAGATGACCAGATCGTGCCACTCGGCATCGGTTGGCAGGTGCCAGCTATCGGGACAGATCCCTGTTGCGCCCTCACCGGTAGAGTAGGCCATTGCTTCATCCCATTGATACAAACCGCCATAAATATCGCAGTTGGCCGCTTCATTTTTGTAGCAGAATTTTTCGGCTTTGCCATTATTCATCTGGTAGCCATCGGCCCGGTCGCCTCCATTGCTGGAGTTGATCATGGTGCCGATATTCAGGTTTTGTGCCATCCAGAGGACTCCATTTATAGAAACCGTTTTATACACTTTATTATCGCGGGTATCGGTAAAAGATCCAATGGTGTAGTCAGGAGAAGCTGTTGTAAATGACCAAACCGGCCCTGTAACTTCATGGTTATAAGGATCTTTGGCAATCACTTTCCAATAATATACCGTATTGTAATCCAGTGGGGGGCATTCAAATTTTGCTCCGGCAATACCCGTTGCTATTTTAGGAGGATTTGCCTCTTTCCCGAAATAAATGTCATACCTGAGCGTATCCTGCTCGGGGTCAATGCAGGTCCAGGTAAGAATGCCCAAGGTACTAACCTTGGTAACCTGGTTAGCAGGCTGTGGATTTTTGGGTGCTTCGGGAGCCAGGTTAGCAGCGCCTACCTGAAGGCTCACAGTTTCCTCATCGGTTGATCCGCCACTATCTTTAACAATCACCTTAACCGGATAAGTTCCGGCGACCGTATATTGGTGATCGGCAATTTTTGTTTTGGAGTATTCGGTATCCCAGATGCCATCGCCTTCAAAATCAAATCGAACCATCAGATTGGTTTGCTTATCCTCAAAATCGCTGCAGGCGGATGCGTCCATTTTGAACACATCCTGCAAAAATCCGCTTTTGGGGGTAATATTGAGAACAGCCTTAGGGGGCCGGTTATTCCAGGCTACGTTAAGATAATCGGTAAACCGGTTTACAGATCCCTTGGCATCTTTAACTTCCACGGTAATATAGATGGTACCACCGGCAGCATATTTGTGTTTGGCTATTTTAACAGTGCTGAAACTGGTATCAAAAACCGAGTCGGACTCCCAATCCCAGCGGACCTGCAAATCGGCCACCGGAGTTTCGAGGTCGCTAACGGAAGAAGCGTCAAAAGTAAAAGTGGTATCAACGGAACCTACCTTGGGGGTGATAGTAAAGTTGGCAATCGGGGCCGTGTTGGGGTCCTCTTTACACGAGTTCAGAAACAGGGGGATAAGAACGGACAGGGTAATCAGGCTGAATTTGAAGAGCCAATGGTTTTTCATAGTTTTCCTGATGTAAAATTTATTAATACAAAGATAGAAAAAGTTTTATCCACCTTACCGCAGGTAACTTCTCCTTACCTAACTGACCATGGATAAGCCACCTCATCGATACTCATTATCAAAACAACAATTACTAACTTAGTATCCGATAAAAACTAAGATTATGCGTATTCAGTTTCAGATACATTATTGTACCCATCCGGGCCAGCAACTGGTGGTTTCAGGATCAATACCGGCTCTGGGTGGCGGAGAGCCAGGCAAAGCGCCGGCGATGAATCTCATCGATTCAAGCCAGTGGCTCTGGTCGTTTGAACTGGAGTTGCCTGGTGCCGCAGGGTTCACTTACCGTTATTATGTTCAGGACAACAATTATCATACTTATCTGGAAGAATGGGGTCCCGACAGGCAGTTTATCGTTCAAAGAAAGTCTGATCAATATGTTTTGCTGTCTGATTCCTGGAAATCGATGGCTGATCCGGATTTTGCCCTTCATTCCTCGGCTTTTCTGAACGCGATACTAAAGAAAGAGAAGGAACACGTGGTTCCGCATATCTCATCGGGCAAAAAAAAGGATACAGTTATTGTACGATTTAAACCCACGGTTGTGCGGATTAAGCCTGATCATCAGGTTGTTGTTGCCGGAAGTGCAAAAGACATCGGCGCCTGGGTGGATACTGAAGGGTTAATTCTTGGAAATGCTGACTATCCGGAGTGGAGCGGTGAAGCGAGGATTTCGGTTGCTGAATTTCCAGTGCATTATAAATATCTCATCTGCGATGAAGATGGAAAACGCCTGTTTTGGGAAAAGTCGATGAACCGGACCCTCTATTTGCCAAACGGACCCATTCCCGATGTGATTGAGGTTGGGGATGAAAAGTTCGATTTTCCTCAATACCCTTGGAAAGGAGCCGGTGTAGCCATTCCGGTTTTTTCATTGCGGCGCAAAAATGGTTTTGGGGTGGGAGAATTCTCCGATCTCAAATTGCTGGTTGACTGGGCAGTTGAAACCGGCATTAAAATGTTGCAGATATTGCCGGTTAACGATACTGTGGCGACACATACCTGGCACGATTCGTATCCTTATGCGGCGATATCGGTTTACGCTTTGCATCCGATGTATATCAATCTGACTGAAACCGGGAGGTTGAATTCCGATATTAACCAACAAATTATTGAGGCTCAGGGCAGTTATTTAAACTCTCTGGAAAGGATTGATTATGAGGCCGTGATGAAATTGAAATCAAGATTTTTCAAACTTATTTACGACCAGGAGAAGAAGCAATTTTTAGGGGATCCGGAATTTCAGAATTTTTTTGCTGAAAATGAGCATTGGTTAAAGCCTTATGCTGCTTTTTGCTACCTCCGCGATTTGTTTAATACTCCCGATTTCAACCGTTGGGGGCAATACCGGCAGCCTGCTGCTGATTTGTTGACATTGCTGACCGATGAAACCTCGGCCCATTATGATGAAATTGCGGTTCACTATTTTATTCAGTTTCATGCTTACCGGCAGTTGCTCTCAGCCGCCGGATATGCCCGTAAAAAAGGCGTGGTGCTGAAAGGCGATATCCCAATTGGGATTTACCGGAACAGCGTAGATGCCTGGTTGCATCCGAACCTGTATCATATTGATAGGCAAGCAGGTGCCCCGCCGGATGATTTTTCAGAAAAGGGGCAGAACTGGAGGTTTCCAACATACAATTGGAGCGAGATGGCACTCGACAACTATTCATGGTGGCAAAAGCGTCTCCATCAGTTATCGGGGTCTTTTGATGCTTTCCGGATTGATCATATTCTGGGATTTTTCCGAATCTGGGAAATTCCTATTTCTCAGGTGGAGGGTTTGATGGGATATTTTAATCCCAGTCTTCCCTATTACCGCGACGAGTTGGAAAACCGCGGGCTTTGGGTAGATGTGCTCAGGCTTTGCCGGCCATACATCCGGGATCATTTCCTGCACGATCGGTTTGGTGATCTCACCGGATTTGTGAGGCAGAATTATTTGGAAGAATACCAGCCTGGCTGTTATAATATTAGGGATGAGTATGATACGCAGAGTAAGGTTGAAGAAAAGTTGGCCGTTGAGCCTGATGCGGGTCCTGATCAGCGGAACCGTTTTGAACGAATAATCAAGGGGTTGAATTCATTGATCAGCGAAGTTGTTTTTTTGGAAGCGCCCGGTACCGGAGGAAATGCTTTTTTCCCACGCAACGCCCTGCATTTCACCCGGTCATATCAGGAGCTTGATGAGCGCAGCCGGCACGTGATCGACCAGATTTACATCGATTACTTTTATCGGCGCAACGAGGAGTTCTGGCGGGGAAAAGCCATGACCAAGCTACCGGTCATCAAAAAAGCCACTAATATGTTGCTTTGCGGGGAAGATCTGGGTATGGTACCTGCCTGTGTTCCCAGTGTAATGAAGGAACTGGGGAT
Organism: uncultured Bacteroidota bacterium; assembly: GCA_903919925.1. Taxonomy (GTDB): domain Bacteria; phylum Bacteroidota; class Bacteroidia; order Bacteroidales; family UBA12481; genus UBA12481. The sequence continues at coordinate 26,258 of CAIXKO010000447.1, forward strand.
TTTAAGCCTGGAGGTGCAGCGGATGCCCAAGAATCCCAAAGTTACTTTCGGGAATCCTGCCGATTATCCATACCTGTCAGTGGCTACTCCTTCCTCGCACGACACGTCAACCATCCGGGGATGGTGGGAAGAGGATCAGGCACGTTCGCATCGGTTTTACTATGAAAATCTGGGAAACTCAGGTCTTTGTCCCTTGGAATGCACCCCTGAAATTGTTCACCAGATCATTGCACAACATCTGTATTCGCCTAGCATGTGGGCAGTTTTCCCGATTCAGGATCTGCTTGGAATGGATAAAACCCTACGGCTTGGTAATGCTCAGTCGGAGCGGATCAACAATCCCGGAAATCCCAATCATTACTGGCGCTACCGGATGCATTTGGATCTGGAAGATCTGCCGGGTGAGATTGATTTTAACCTGATGCTGAAAAATCTGATCCGGGATTCTGGAAGGCTGGAGGTTTATTAAGTATTTTGGCTTGGGGCCCGAATCCCAATTTTTAATATCCAGGAGCTTAAAAACGCAAAGGTCAGGATTTAAGATCGAACGCTGATGACGCAGATTCTTATGATATTACGCGGATTTTAAATCCAATTTAATCATAAAAGTCTGCATCATCAGCGTTCGATTCTTTTTTATGAGAACCAAGAGTTATGAATTAGCCAGCACCTTATCAGCAGCCAGTTTTCCGGTAAGAATAGAGATCGGTAAACCCGCAGGACTATACACCCATTGGCCTGCCTGATAAATCGATGGTAAAACCGTATCGACTGATTTTGCCACCTGGAGCATTTTGCTGACAGCCGGGATAAAAGGATTGGTAAATGCCCATCCGGTAATCCCTCCATCTGAATTTCCGGTTAATTTTTCAATGGTTAAAGGAGAGGAGGAAAACCGGTCGATAATTTTATTTTTTATTCCGGGAAAGATGCTCTGATCCAAAACCCTGATAAAGCTGAGCTCCAGGAAGTCCTTTATTTCATCGGTCCAACCGTGGTTATCGATCATTTTTGACAACTGGTAATCAAACAATAAGCTTACAATCAAGCCGGTTTGCCCTTCAGGTGCCAGGGTTTGGTCCCTTAAAACCGGGATCGCAATTTCAAAGGTGTTCAGGTCACAAAAATTGGTGAGAAATGCTTTGACTTTGTTTTTCATCTCATCATTATCCGGATCAGGACTCTGCAGGTTAAGAAATTGGTTAACATCCCCCCTGTATAACTCCGATAAACCTCTTTTATCCGGTGTGTAGAAAAAATGGCCAGTGCAGATTTCAGAAAAGTATTCCTTTTTTTCATCGACCGTCAGGTATACCGTAAAAACTGAATCGCCACCTTTCAAAGGTTTCAGAGCAGATCTTTTCTCTGAGATTTTCGTGATCAGCTTCGGGTCTTTCAATTGATCCAATTGTATACTATTGTATAACAACTTCATATCGGCTGCCCAGATTAATTGATTATAACCGATTCTGTTACCAAGGTTATCGATCACATACTTTTCTTCCGGATTCAGGCTTTGAATGCTTACAGAAGTTTTGATCACTCCGCCATGGCCAACATAATAATCTGCCATCTTATTAATAAGTGTAGCAGTTCCGCCTTTGGGGTAATGATAATCGAGGTAGAGCCTGAAATAGCTCAAGGCAAAAGAGGTGGGAGTTTTTTGAAAAAAATGCTGGGCAATATTGTCGATCAGGGGCTGACTCTTTGTAAACCTCTTCAGGTAATCCTCAACCGGTTCTTTTAAAATGCTGATTTTCCTGATCGTAAAGAGGAATTTGAACATCCAGGGCAGGATAACTTTTAACAGATACTTCTTATCCTGGGTGATATTCAGAAATGCCGGATTATCGATGCCGTAGAGGACATCCATATAATCCATGATTTTTTTTATTTCGCTGATTATCCTGGCAATATCTTCTTTATTATCAGGGAAATGGGATTTCAGAAAGTCTTCATATTGTTTTATGCTGTCGTGGTCCCGGAGTTTAAGGATGCTATTGCCAATGCCGATGGAAACGTTGCTTTTGACAAAATCAATATCAATACCTAATTGTCTGAGCATTGGAAAAACGATGCCAGAGTCTTCGATGGACCTCAGTCCGGTATCGAAAAACACATTATTCCGGTTAAATGTTTGCACCAATCCTCCGATTTTTGGTTGCCTTTCAAACAGGATAACCGACTGCCCTGCCCTGGACAGATAAGCAGCAGCTGTTAATCCGGCTATGCCGCCACCAACTATTATTGTATCATACTTCATATATATTTTCCTGATCCAGCTGGGTTAATTCTTTGCTTTTCTGAAACACCAGCTTTCCGATATCACGGTTCAGGGCATGCGCGGCTGGGATCTCTTCATTGGTGAGGTTAAAAAACTTTCCGCTCACGCCTTGCATCTCAGGAGATGAGGCCAGATAGTAAATCGCATCGCCTGAAATTAGCGGGTCTTTGAGTAATGGTTGTATGATATTCCGGGAATAAAAATTATATAGTTTGCCGTTATTGTGACCGATATTGGATTTTACCGCACCCGGATGCATTGCATTGATTGTAACGCCTTTACCTTTTATCAGATCATTAAATTCCCAGACGGTCATCAACTGTGCTGTTTTTGAGGCACCATATCCGCCGAGCCCCCGGTATCGCCGGTTAGCCCAGGTAAGGTCATCCAACTCAAACCCATTGAACCGATGACCTTCGGAGTTTACCTGGATAATGCGAGAGGGAGCACTTTGAATCATCCGCTTCAACAACAGGCTGGTTATCAGAAAAGATGCCAAATGATTCACACAGAAAGCCATTTCATGGCCTTCACTCGTTAACACCCGCGTAGTCATGTGCACGCCGGCGTTATTGATCAGGACATCGATTTTAGGGTATTTTGCCAATATAGCCTCAGCAGCCTTTCTAACCTGATTCAGTTTAGAAAAGTCGGCCAGGTAATAATCAGGAGGATTGGCCGAGAGTATCCGAATTTCAGCGCACAGATGTTCTGCTTTTTCGCGGTTACGCACGATCATAACTATTTTAGCTCCGGCTTTGGCTAACCTGAGCGCAGCCTGATAACCCACACCTGAAGTGGTACCGGTTATCACGCATACTTTGTCCTTCATGGATTCCCGCGAATGTTTTTGGGGAAGCCGGCCAACAGTAATGAATTTCAATTCATCGGGAAGTTCAAATTTTCTAGTCTTCATCATCCGAATCTTTTAATCAGAAAGCGGCGGTACATCTTACCAAAACGCGGAATATTATTGAAAATATCTCCCCACAAATCATAATAATCGCGTTGCTCAATAATAAAATTGTCGTCGGTAATCTTAAGCTTTGTGGAGCCGTACAGGTGAGTGCTCGGCCATTTTTTAAACATCATGGTCATGATCCATTCAAAAATGATCACATCCCCATTTTGGGCAATACATACGATTTCCATGTTCAGCTGTTTGGTGCGTGAGGTAAGCCTTTTGCACATTTCAGTGAAATCTTCAATTCCCTCGATGCGCTGAACGGTATCCTGAAATACCAGATTCTTATGATAATAGGGAAAAATGTGTGACCAATCGGGTTTACCATCCGTGTTATATGTTTGCGACCATAATTCTTTGATTGTTTCGATGTTGAGGGGTTTCAGCGCGCCTTCCTCTTTTACTTTTTCTGGTTCCTGCATAGTCATAATTAGTTAATGCACATGGCGATGGTTAGATTGGACTTTTTTATAGGGATCGCTGGAGTCAAATATAAAAACTTTGGTCAATTAAATGATGTTGTACAGATATTACAGTTACAACATCTGATTACCGGATTTTGTTTTTCCGATTTCCGAGGGTGTTATAGAAAACCGGAATTAATCGTAGGTTTTTAACTTAGGAAATTGCGGATCATAACGTAGAAATAGTAAAATAGAATGTGGAACCCTTGCCTTGTTCACTTTCCACCCATATTTTTCCACCCAGCATTTCCACGTAACCTTTGGCGATGGATAAGCCCAGCCCGGCACCTTGATGGGTGCGGGTAAGTTCCTGACTTTCTTGCCGGAAGCGATTAAAAATGATTTGCTTCTGCTTTTCGGTGATACCAATTCCTGTATCATTTACAAAAAACTCCAGAAATTCGCTTTTTTTTTCACAACCGAATTCGATTGATCCGGAAGAAGTGAAATTGACCGCATTTTTGAGCAAATTAGAAAGAATTACATTGATTTTCTCTTTATCGCTATTTATGATTTCCTCATTTGCCATGAGCCGTTTGGTGCATGAAAGTTGAACCCCCTTTTGCTCTGCCAATGGTTTAAAGAAAGACGCAACGCTGTTGAACAGTTCATTTGTGTTGGTACTGGACAAATTTGTTTTGACTGCTCCGGATTCCAATTGTGAATACACCACGATATTAGTGATGATGCTAAGCAGTCGTTCTCCGTTTTTTTCAATGGTGCTTATGTATTTTTGCTGCTCCTCGCCAGTTAGGTCAGCTTCTTTCAGTAGCTCAGTAAATCCGAGTATTCCGTTCATTGGGGTTCTGATTTCATGACTCATATTAGCCAGGAAAGCAGATTTCAGCCGGTCGCTTTCTTCCGCCTTCTCTTTTGCACTAATCAGAGCAGCCTGAACCTTTTCTTTTTCATCGATCGTGTACTGCAAAGCTGCGTTTCTTTTAATCAAACCGCGGGAATAAACTTTAACGATGAGGATTATGCTGAAGATGATCAGGATGGTGTACCCCAGATTGGCCCACCATGTTCTCCACCAGGGAGGAAGAACCTAAAAGGTATAGATAATAGGTTCGCTCCAGTTTTCATTTGGCCGTTGGGCTCTGACTTTGAATCTATAAGTACCCTCCCGGATGTTACCAAAGTTAGCAAATGTTTGGCTGCTGACGGGCGACCAATTCCGATCGTACCCTTCGAGAATATATTGGTACTTAACCAGACTGGGGTGCAGAAGCTCGACGGCTCCAAAATCAAAAGTGATATTGTTGTGCTTAAAAGGAAGGACCAGATTTGTGGGCAAAAGATAAAACCGGGTTATACTATCGAAAATAATTTCAGAAAATTTACGGAACCGGTCATAACGGTATGCATCAGTGCTTTTGGTTAAAGTATCGGGTTTCCCGCTTATGCTTTTCTTAAGTCAATCCAGGAGATCTTCTCATTATTTATTTTGATGCTTTGAATAAAAACAACCGGGGAGGATGGGTTGGTGTTGACCGCCGAAGGGTCAAATCGAACCAGTCCTGTTTTATCTGATCCGGTTCCGATCCAAAGAATTCCTTTACTATCGGAGAATATACCAATTTGTCCCAAGTTGACATCTTTAACAGGATATCCGGTAGATAAATTATAAGTATTCATCCTTGGGGAAAAAGCTTTCAACTCGCTGTTGGTCAGATTGTTTTGGGCCGTTAAGCCACCATTTAGATTATCGGGTTTATCTTTTGGTATAAAAGAAATAATCATGGCTAAACCATCATTGGTTCCAAACACAATATTTCCCTGATAATCTGTAGCTACCTGAGAAACAATATTATCGGGTAACCCATCATCGGTGGTAAAATTGGTAAAAGATTTCCCATCAAAGCGGCTGGCACCGCCCGCAGTACCAAACCAAAGGTTTCCATTTTTATCCATTATCGCAGAATGGATTCCATCAAGGGGGAGGCCGTTTTCAGTAGTAAAATTGGAAAATAACCCTACATTTTGC
>CAIXKO010000448.1 GCA_903919925.1 uncultured Bacteroidota bacterium
GTTGCGCTTTCGTCTCCTGTAAACATAAAATATCCGGATCCAGCCGTTCCAGATCATGAAAGAAATTCTTCCTGACCATGGCACGGATGCCATTAACGTTCCACGATATTAGCTTCATTGTTGGGCAAGCTACAATAATTACACCTGGTGGCAAAATACGTGGTAAAATGTTTTCTATTGGTAAACAATTTGTATCTTGGTATTTGACGAGGGGATAGTCTTTAACATCACGGGAAATCAATACCGAAATCATGAAAATTAGAATCATCCGGTCTGAGAAGGAATATGGGCAATATCTGGATTGGGCAGATCAGATGTTCGATAAAAGAGTGGCGCCAGATACTATTGAAGGTGAGCAACTTCAAGTGGTGCTGTTGTTGATCAGGGACTATGAGGATAAGCATTATCCGGTTCCAAAGCCGGACCCGATAGATGCAATCAGAAGCAAGATGCAGGATTTGGGTTTGAGGAACAAGGACCTGGTTGGACAGGTTTGATGGAAAGTGATTGTCCAAGATTGAACCAGTAAGGCACTGTTTCTATAAATGCATAATGACCTATATTTAGCCAGCCAATTAATAGTATGATTTCAAAAAATCCTGAATGTTGCAAATTTCATTAAAGCTTATCTTATCCCGGTTTTTTTTCCTGGTCCTCATCCTGGCCGGCTGTAAATCGCAACCCAAAACCACGCAAACCATAGTGATTAATGGAGGGAAATTTATTGAGATTTCTTCGGATAATATCCTTGCCAACATTGCATTAACCCCTCTGGAGACATCCCCCGAATGCATGATCGGGGAACAATTCAGGGTTTTGGAGAGTGAACGGGACTTTTATATCCTGGATGATGTATCCAAATTGATCACCAGATTTGGTGCTGACGGTCAGTTTCTTAACATAATCGGGAAGAAAGGTAAAGGTCCGGGTGAGTATGTTGAAATGTTTGATGCAATTGTATCAGGGAACGCGGTTGAACTGCTTACAGGATTTCCTTCAACCGAGGTAACCTATTATACTGCAGAAGGTTTCTTTATCGAACGAAAGAAATGGCTTGAATTAGCCAGCCTTTCCCTGATCACTCAACCCAAATCAAATGATTACTTATTTTATGGAACAAGCTGGGGTCGTAAGATTCAACGGATCGATAAAAATTCGGGAAAAATAGCCGACTCCATGCTGGTCAATACCGAAGGAGCCAAGGTGTTCAGGGTTCATCCTTTCAGTAAAACCTCATACGGCACCATCTTGTTTTGTGAACTCTTTATTAATAAGATTTATGAAATAAATTCTGAAGGTATACAGGAGAAGTACCGGCTGGATTTGGGCAAGTATACAATTGAACAGGATATGCCGACCCGTGATTTTATGAAAAGAGCCAGCGAAACCGGGGTTTGGGCCATCGACCGGGCACTGGAAAGCGATGATTATCTGTATATCAGCATCAGTCGTTATATGCAGGATGGTAATTCATCGAGGAGCCATTTCATCTTCCGGAAGAGTGATCAGGTGATTTTTACCTTGTCGGAAAAGGATTCGTTTTCCTCAGCATTTGGCCCCGCCTATCATCTGGATCAGAATGGAGATCTTTTTTTATCTGTAAGACCTTTGGAGGCAATTAATTGCAAGGCCTGGACCCATTATTTCGAAACAAATCGAATGAATATTGCGGAAGATCAAAATCCGGTGCTGGTTAAATTCAACATCAGATCAATCATCAAAAACACGGAGAAATAGATAATTTTAAACGCCTTCGTTGCCAATCAAGCCTGTTTGCAACCAATTAAGGGTGAGCAGGTGGATAATGCGATCGGACAGCCGCAGTTGAACCTTCAGTTCCGGAATATCTGACAAATTTGTTTTTATTTTCCTAATGATGCCAGTGAAATTACGTTGATTCCGTCTGTCCGGGTGTAACTGATTCCTGTTCCGGAAGGGCAGCTTTGAAGTGCCTGGCCCTTTTTTTTTTACCATCTGTAAATCCAGGCATTCCATCCGTTAAATCATCTATGACCAACTGGTTGTGAACCTATATATTTCAGCTTCAAACTAACTCAAATAAGCGAATCATCATGAAAAAACTGGTTAGTACTTTGACAGCATTTTTGTTGGTCCTCGGAACTATGTTGAGCGGCCAGCAGGTTTCGAAAACCGGAGAGGAGCTCCTCAAACTATTCGAAAACGGAAACACCACCGGGATACTGAAGATCTTTGATGGGGACCCTCAACAAATGAAGGCAGATCTGGGTGCGGGGATGACACCGCTTCACTATTCGGCATACTTTGGTGATGTATCGGTATTCGATTACCTCCTGAAAAAGGGAGCTAACCTCAACACAAGTGACCATAGAGGACTGACTCCCGTATGGTTCACGGTATCAGGCCAGAGGCCGGCTATGCTGAGGAAGTTCATGGCGCTGGGTGCCGATCTCAGCGTGAAAAATGCCCAGGGAGACAACCTGTTGTTCCGTGCAATTACAGCAAGGAATCCGGAGCTTGTGCAAATTCTTCTCGATAATGGTTTTGATCCCAGGCAGCAAAATGGGTATAATATGTCGCCAATTGAGCACGCCGCAGGCATGAATTCGGTGGAAATCATCGACCTGCTGGTTTCAAAGGGTGCAGATCTTCAGGTTCCTTCTTCCCGGATGCCCCTGCTACACCGTGCTTCCGTTTCGCCAGGGGTGGAAGTCCTTCATTATTTGCTGGACCGGGGTTTCGATATCGATGCAAAGGATAATTCCGGCCGCACCCCTCTGATGATGGCAGTTGATTTTGGGAACCTGGCGGCAGCCCGGGCACTCATCATGCGTGGAGCCGACATTAACCTTGCTAATCCGGAAGGAATGGTTCCGATGCAGATTGCTGTTAAAAAAGGATCTGTCGACCTTATTGATCTCTTCATTGCCCAAAAGGCTGACCTAAACATGGTTGAAGGGCGTACCGGAAAAACCATGTTGCATGAAGCAGCCATGCGTGGTAACTCCGCAATGGTTAGTAAACTGCTGGCAGCCGGCATTACCAAAAACTCAAAGGACAAAAATGGGTACACAGCCCTTTCCTACGCACTGAAGTATGGCAACAAAACTACAGCCGACCTTTTAACCAAGGCTGGAGTGGCAAATGTTTCATGGGAAACTAACCTGGATGATGTTACTTACTTAAACAAGGCACTTGCAAAGGACGAGGCATACGTATGGTACCTGAGGCATTCAGGATGGGCAGTAAAAACAAAGTCAGCACTCCTGGTTTTCGATTATTGGGATAATGATACCCCTCCGGATGAAAAACTTCTGGCTAACGGGCATATCCGGCCCGAGGAGATTAAGGATATCCCAACTTATGTTTTCGTCAGCCATGAGCACGGAGATCATTTCGATCAGCAGATTCTCGGCTGGAAAAGCACTAACCCTGCGGTAACCTATGTATTTGGTTTTGACGCCCAGGCCGGAGAGGGTGTTGTCACACTTGCTCCCCGCACCCAAAAGAATATTGGCCCACTCAAGGTCACTACCATCCAATCCAACGATGCCGGTGTGGGCTTTGCAGTGGAGGTTGATGGGCTGACCATTTTTCATGCCGGCGACCACTCCAACAATATGCCGGAGATGAAGGATAATCCCTTTTTCCCCGAGATCGATTTTCTGGCTGAGAAGGGTATCCATCCTGATATTGCCTTTTTTCTCAATATGTATGGATGTGGTTCTTCCAATCCCGAGGCATTTCAAAAGGGTATTTTCACTGCGGTTGATCAATTAAAGATCAAGTCAGTACTGCCGATGCATGGTGCCGACCGGGAGTGGGTTTACGGGAATCTCGCAGAAGGCGCGGTCCAGAATAAGATTAAGGTGGATGTTGGCGCAGCAGTCAACCAGGGTGACAGGTTTTTCTTCTCGAAAGGATCGTTGGAGTGCCAATAGCAGATATTCCTGCCTGATTGGGCTCCCTCTCATTTTTGTTTCACATCGTATGCCACTAAAGCGTTGGTATGCCTTCACCAGTCCGACATTTCCTTTCTTTTCATCAAAGATGTAGAGCAGGCCCTCAGCAGAAATA
>CAIXKO010000449.1 GCA_903919925.1 uncultured Bacteroidota bacterium
ATGGTTCCTTCGGTGAGGTTCAATTGGTTCATTGCATCAAGCAATCCTTCAATCTCATGATTTTCGTCCTGTGGTCCCAGTAGCCTCGTAGTTTGGATCGGAAAAAAAGTGCTTTTAATAAATTATCTTTAAATAGTTTTTTATTTTTGGTGAACGCAACCACCTAAAAATACTTAATTTTGGTGGTTGTATTCACCAATATTGTAAAACTTGTTTTTAATGTTCTGATAGATAATGGATAAGCTACTTGAAAGATCGAATAAGAGTTTACAGGCTGTTCAATACAGGTTCGAACGTAGTGTAATCGGGAAAATTAACTGGGAGTGGAGGATGAATGGCATTATCGGTGCCAGGGGTACCGGAAAAACTACCCTTTTGCTTCAAAAGTTGCAGCAGCTGCGAAAAGCTGGACATGATGTTTTATATGTCCGGCTGGATGATCTGTATTTTGCCGATCATGGTATTTATGAGGTGGCCGACTCCTTCCGGAAAAACGGAGGGGAATATCTTTACCTGGATGAGGTGCATAAATATCCGGGCTGGTCGCGGGAATTGAAAAATATTTATGATTCCTTGCCAGAGTTGAAACTGGTTTTCTCCGGGTCTTCAATCATTGAATTAACCAAACACGATGCTGATTTGAGCCGCAGGGCCTTACTGTATGAGTTGCCAGGACTCTCATTAAGGGAATATCTGTTAATGGCGGATATAGCTCCATTACCGGCGTATTCGTTAGCTGATGTTTTTCGGGATCATGTGGAAATAGCTACTGGGATTGTCAGGGAAATCCCGGTATTGAAATATTTTTCAGCCTATTTGAAATGCGGTTTTTATCCTTATTTTCTGGAACCGGACAGGGATTATTTAATGACACTTGAACAAATTATTCTGACGGTAATGGAAACTGACTTAAGGGTTATCGAGAATTTCGATATCGCCCAAAGCAGAAAAATCCTGACCCTTTTGAAAGTAATCGCGGCATCGGTCCCATTTAAACCCAACATCGCCAAAATCAGCCAGAAAACGGAATTGCACCGGCAAACGGTTTTACTATATCTCCAGTATCTTGAAAAATCGAGGATGATCAAACTTGTCAATCAACCTGAAAAGCACATCAGCCGGTTACAAAAACCAGATAAATTGTTTCTGGATAACCCAAACTTGTTTTATGCCCTTAATCCCGAAATGGTAAACATCGGAAATCTGAGAGAATCATTCGCATTGAACCAGTTATCTGCAAATCATGAGGTGTTTCTGCACGAAAAGGCAGATTTCCTGGTAGATAACCAATTCACTATCGAAATAGGAGGTAAAAATAAAGATAACCGCCAGGTAAGGGATTTTGTCAGTTCCTACGTTTTCCCCGACGACATTGAAATCGGGCACCATAACAGGATCCCATTATGGTTGCTGGGGTTTTTATATTGAGGCGATTTATTCTTGGCGCAACCGCCTCCAGCAGAAGTTTGTGCAATAGGTCATTACCATAAGAACCTGGGCCCGGCTTATTCGACTACACACTGAAAGGGCGTAATATAATTGCGATGGGTGCAGCCCATCGAACAGGAACAAGAATCTGGTAAAAGCCCTGAAAGGGCGTAATATATTTCGCCCTTTCAGGGCTTAAGAGTTTGTATGTTATCTGGTTACTCTTTACTTCATTCGTTTAGGATTGGTTTAGCACGTATTTAGGTAGGGGTTGAAGATTTTCAACCCCTACGGTCGCACTGCACAAAAAATTACGAATCCCATCGATCTTCACACTTCACGCTTCAACTCAATCCCATCACACAATATCCCCCCCCATTCAATCTTACCGTTATCCCAATCGATACCACCTGACTATACAGCAAAGTAGATCCCGCCGATTCTGTTGGCTCAATATTCTCCACCCGGATCCGCTGCCTGGTGCCAAACCCGATAGTATTGAGGGCGTGCTCTGCCAGCTTGATTACCACTTCTTTTATTGATGGATCGAAACAAACAACCACCAAAATCACTTCCTCTTCAATGTTTCCCCCATATCGAAGGAATGCAAAGATCTTTTCGCGATAGGGAGAGTTCTCGTTAAGCCACATTAAATCATATAGATAACCGTTTGCAAATACCGGATATTGTTGTGCAATATGGAGGAGCTGGGAGTAAGTATTTCTTAATAATTGCTTGTTTTCCGGTAAAATCTCATAGTTGCACCGGCCGTGGTTAAGCCATTTTTGCAATTCCGGTGCGGTGGTATAATCAAAAATGCTGGTCCGGCCGTCGTCGCCGCTGAATCCCTCGGCTCCGGCAGCCGGTTCGCCAACCTCCTGACCTGCGTAAATCAGCAAGGGGCCCTGGTTCATCAATGCAGCAATAGCCATGGCTGGAATCGCTTTCCAGGGATCAGATGCAAAATCACGGGATGCTATCCTTTGCTCATCGTGATTCTCGAGAAAACGAACCATCAAATCGTCAAAACCCTCCAGGCACTGCCATACCCCGCTGATTGCGCGGGTGTTTGCCCCGCCGGTG
>CAIXKO010000450.1 GCA_903919925.1 uncultured Bacteroidota bacterium
AAACTGAGTTTAAACGACAGGTCCATATATTCCGGAATACCTGAGGTTCCGAGGCTAACGATTCCATTAACGAGCCCGAGGGTGGAGTATCGGAAATTTGCCAGATAAGAGGATTTGTGATTTTTGCTGAAAGGGCCTTCGGCACCTGCCTCAAAACCATTGAATCCCACCTGAAAAAGCTGCTCATGTTTCTGATTATTACCATTTCGCATATTTACATCAAACACGCCGCTAATCGCATTTCCATACTCTGCCGGAAAAGCGCTGGTAAAAAAATCGCTGTTCTCCAGCAGGTTATTATTCAGCATCCCAACCGGACCTCCTGTGGTACCCCCTTCAGCAAAATGATTGGGATTTGGGACATCAACATCTTCCAGCCTCCACAACAACCCGCTTGGTGAATTACCCCTGATAATGATATCGTTACGTTGGTCGTTTGCTGCCGATACCCCGGCATAATTCATGGCCATACGGGCAACATCGCCCCGGCTTCCAGCGTATTTTTCGGTTTCTTCCACGGTAAATGACCGGGCACTTACTTTGGCCATCTGATTGCGGGTTTCATCCTTCCGGGCAAATCCTCTGACCACCACTTCAGCACTTCTGATAACGTTTTCCTCCAGTTCAACTTCCAAAACAATCTCTTTTGCCGAATTTACGATAATTGATTGAATAACAGCAGGTTTATATCCTAAAAAACTCACGGACACACTCTGCCGCCCGATCGTTACTTTTTCCAATCTGAAGTTCCCCTCAGCATCAGTAGTAGTCCCAATCAACGGGTTAGTTTCCAATACAATCACATTTGCTCCAGGCAGTGGCGTTTTCGACTCTTTATCTGTTACATGCCCACGGATTGTTTGTACCGATTGCGACCATAAGCTAACTGATGCCAGCACAAAAACGAAGAAAATGAGTAACCGTTTCATACCTTTTGATTTTAAGTTTGATGCAAATTTGGTTGCATCCCCGTTTTTTGCAGCACGATTTCCGACGAAATGATCAAAAAGGCAGATGAAATAAAAAAGCTATTTTTGAAGATGCACTGAAAATGGAAGATAATCGCCCTATGAAATTAATATCCCGCTCATTGACAGGAGCTCTGATTCTTTTTTCTCTTTTTAACGGTTCGATAGCCCAAAACCCTGATTTGACCTATGTTTCCGGGCATAACGATCCGAAAATACAATGGTGGAACGAGGCCCGGTTCGGGATGTTCATCCACTGGGGCGTATACTCGGTTCCCGGTAGAGGCGAATGGCTGATGTATCAGGAGCATATTCCGTTTGATGAATATGCATTGCTGGCCAACCGGTTCAATCCAACAGAATACAATCCAAAACAATGGGTAGAAAAAGCCAAAGAAGCCGGAATGAAATACATCGTTCTGACCACCAGGCATCACGATGGATTTTGCCTTTTTGACAGTAAGGTATCGGATTTTACCGCTCCTAAAACTGCAGCCAAGCGCGATTTGATTTCAGAGTTTGCTGATGCCTGTCATTCAGCCGGAATGCGTATGGGATTTTACTATTCATTGCAGGATTGGCATTTTCCGGGAGTTTTACCGCAAGGGTATCCTGTTGCACCAAAAACCATGAAACTATTGGTGGATCAGGCGCATGCACAAGTAAAAGAGTTATTGACCAACTATGGAAAAGTCGATATTTTGTGGTTCGATGGATTGAGTCCCAATGATCCGGTAAGCTGGAAATCGAAAGAGCTTCTTGAAATGGCCAGGCAATTGCAGCCCGATATCCTGATTAATGACCGGGCAGGCTTACCCGGCGATTTTTCGACTCCTGAAAATGTTGTTGCCGCCCAGCCCGGTCCCTGGGAATCCTGCTTTTG
>CAIXKO010000451.1 GCA_903919925.1 uncultured Bacteroidota bacterium
GTCAAGAGCTGCCTGATCGTAATTTCACCGGAGGCAGGTTTAGCGGTGAAACCTGAATCGGGCAGAATATCAACCAGCACGCGGGGATTCCTGAATTCCGGAATATACTTACTTACGGGATCATCGGGTAAAAGTAATCCGCGCTCATAAAGCTGAAGAATGGCAACGGCGGTAAGTCCTTTTGTCATGGATGCCACGCGGAAGATATCGTTTTTGAGCATAGGGACTTGGGATCCGATGTTTCGGAAACCATAAGCCTGATGGAAAATAGTTTTTCCGTTTTGGCTGATAAAAGCTACGGCACCCGGAATTTCCTGGTTGATAACGGCATGAGTCAAAAGAGAATCGATCAGGTTAGTACGATCAGGGGTGATCTGAAGATTGTTCCTGCTGCTTTTGCTGCAGGCTATAAAAGCCAGTAGGATAAGAAGAACCAGTATTGGGTAAGGCAATTTATTTCTCACCTAATTTACTTTTAAGCTCCGCAATCAACTTTTCTTGTTCGTTTAAAACTCTATCTTTTTGACTTATTTCAGAATCCTTTTGACTTATGACGGAGTCTTTTTGGTTGATAACAGTATCCTTTTGATTTATTGAATCCATTAAATCTTCGATGCGTCTTTCTTTATCAGCTAATTCAGCTATGATTTCATCCTCAACATCCATTGTATTCTGTATTATTTCATCAGAAATTGCCCGCTGTAACTTACGAATGATATCACGGTGCTCTTCCGGAAAATAATTCTCATTGATATTTAATATGGGGTTAGCTATTTTCATATTCATCACATTCTAATGCAAATATATCATTTAATTCCTGCAATCGCCAACGTTATTATGCTAACTTTGTAATTATTCTTAACTATAAATTCAAATCGCAACTAAAAACATGACATATCCCCGAAAACTTTCAACAGGAGCCAATAATACGGTCATTGTGTTGAGTGACATAGAGGTAGGGAAGTTGTTTTTAGGTGACACGCGATCTGAAATCGGCTCGGAAGCGGAGAAAATGAAATATGCCAATGGAATCAATAACCTGGTAGTAAAATTCATCCGTTTAGATTATAATGATGCCATTTCTGCCGAAATGCTGGTGATGGAACGTATTTACCCGTTAGATTTCAGATCGTATGAGGTGGAGATCCGGGAACTTTGGCTGGATGTATTTGAGGAGGAGTTAAAGCAATTGCATGCCGAAGGATTTGCTCACCGCGATTTAAAAAGGCCTTCAAATATTGAGGGTCTGGCATTTGACAATATCCTTTTAACCAAAGATGGACTGCGATTGATTGATGTTGGAATATCGGCGTTACGCAAACAGGTAGGCGATATTATTTTCGAAAAATATATAGAAATAGAAAACAAAGAATTATCGGAATTCAGGACCTACTTTTTGAACAGGTAAATGATCTCCATTCTTACTTAGCCCGATAGATCAAGGAAACCAACCATCGGTTTGAAAACGCTCGATTGCCTGGTAAAATAATCTTAAAGCTTTTGTTGTTTATTCAGTTAGTTTAATCTTACTTTAACCTAACCTTTGTACCTAACGAGTTTTAAGATTTTGATATGAGAGAGCAAGCTGAAAGCAGTGGCTCAGCCTCTGAGTTCCTGAAAGCGGATGGAGGAAAGACAAAGTCGAATTCCATTGAGATTCCGGCCATTTCGCTCCCTACCGGTGGTGGAGCCATTAAGGGAATTGATGAAAAGTTTACGGTAAATGCAGTAAACGGAACAGCCGGCCTCACCCTGCCTCTCCCATTCTCAAAGGCCCGTGGAGTTACTCCAGCCTTGAATATATCATATAATTCCGGATCAGGGAACAGCATTTTCGGGCTTGGCTGGAGCCTCGACTTATCATCGATAAAACGTAAAACCGATCAGGAGCTTCCAAAATATTTTGATGCTACGGATTCCGATACCTACCTGTTTTCGGAAGCCGAGGACCTTGTTGCCTGCTATCGGAAAGATGATATTGGCAGTTTTATGACGGATGATGAGGGTAACTATGTTGTGCATGAAACTAATTCGGAGGATAACCTATACCGCATCCGATTTTATCAGCCACGTATTGAAGGTTTGTTTGCCAGGATTGAAAGATGGACCGAAAAACTTACCGGTATTATTAAGTGGAGGGTGATGACCAAAGATAATATCACCACACTTTTTGGCTGGACCAATCAATCAAGAATTGTTGATCCTCAAGATATTACCCGGATATTTGAATGGAAACCGGAATTTGTTTTTGACGATAAGGGTAATTGCTCACACTATATATATAAGGAAGAGGATCAGGACGGTTTCGACGACTCACTGCTGCACAACCGGAACCGGAAGAAAAATGAAAAAATCGTTTACACAAATTTATATTTATCAAAGGTATTATACGGAAACAGAACTCCTTACAAAAGCTTTGGTGATTTGTATCCGGCTGAGACTAATTACTTTTTTGAAACTATTTTTGACTTTGGAGAGTATGATTCAGAAGCTCCACATATCCTTTCAGGAGTATGGGGCTTCCGTAACGATTCCTTTTCCATTTACAAGCCGGGGTTCGAAATTCGTACCACCCGCTTGTGCAAAAGAGTGCTGCTTTTCCACCATTTTGCCGAATTGCCTGGTGGTTCGGCACTGGTAAAATCGCTGGATTTTGAATATAGCACTGCTGAAGGAGCCTGTTTCACTTACTTAAATTCTATTACTCAAACAGGATACATTAAAAAGCCTGATGGTACTTATTCGCGCAAAAGTTTGCCCCCCGCTGAATTCAGTTATCAGAATATTGCATGGAGCAAAGAGGTAAAAACCATTAGCAGTGAAGACCTTGCTGGCGCACCGGTGGGTATTGGTGATCCACAATATTTGTTTACTGATTTGTATAATGAAGGTTTATCGGGTATATTGAGCGAGCAAACTGGCAGTTGGTATTATAAACGAAATTGGGGGAACGGAAAGTTTGGTTTTTCTGAATTAATTTCGTCAAAACCCTCCTTTTCCGGGTTGGGCAACAAATTGCAATTGGTTGATCTGGATGCTGACGGAGGCAAGCAATTGTCCAATTTAAGCCAGGAGCCCAAAGGATTTTTTGAATTAAACGATGCAGAGGGATGGCTTGGATTCCAAAGTTTTGAAAGGCTTCCAACAATAAATACAAATGATTCGAATGCCCGCATGCTGGATTTGAATGGCGACGGGAAGCCTGATGTGTTGATTGCCGGCGACGATGTGTTTACCTGGTATGAATCGGATGGAAGAAGAGGTTTTTCAAATATTCACCAAACCATTAACCAACCCAATGAGGAATTGGGTCCGCGCATTGTATTTGCAGAGGAAAAGCAAACTATATTTTTAGCGGACATGTCGGGCGATGGATTAACGGATTTGGTTAGGATCCGGAACGGAGAGGTATGTTACTGGCCCAATTTAGGTTATGGGATATTCGGAAGCAAAATTTCGATGGATCAAGCGCCCTGGTTTGACCATCCCGACACCTATAATCCTGCCTATTT
The DNA here is from genome assembly GCA_903919925.1 of uncultured Bacteroidota bacterium. Lineage (GTDB taxonomy): Bacteria > Bacteroidota > Bacteroidia > Bacteroidales > UBA12481 > UBA12481. Next base: position 3,513 of record CAIXKO010000451.1, read on the forward strand.
GCGTTTAGCTGACATTGATGGCTCGGGTACTACAGATATTATTTACCTGGGAAAAAACAAGTTTAGCTGCTGGATGAATTTAAGCGGTAATAAATTTAGTGAGGTTCCTTTTGAAATAGAGGCATTTCCGGAAATAAACCAAAAATCCACCATCCTGGTAACCGATCTGTTTGGCAATGGTGTGGCTTGCCTGGTATGGTCGGATAGTTTGCATAAGAATGCTCATTCTCCATTGCGATATATTGATTTGATGTGCAGCAGGAAACCGCACATTCTGAATTTTTACAAAAATAATTCAGGCAAGGAGGTTTCTCTGGAATATACGCCTTCCACAAAGTTCTACATCGATGATAAACTAGCTGGTAATCCGTGGGTTACAAAACTACACTTTCCGGTTCAATGTCTTTCTGCGGTTGAAACTACTGACCGGATTTCAGGTTGCCGGTTTGTAAGCTCATATAAATACCATCATGGATATTACGACCATGCTGAGCGGGAATTCAGAGGATTTGGCATGGTGGAACAAACAGATACCGAGCATTTTGAGCACTACATAAAAGGCAACTCCGGAAACATCACCGACAAAGAATTACATCAGGCGCCGGTTATCACTAAATCGTGGTTCCATACCGGGGCGTTCATTAGAAATGAAATAATACATGATCAATTTGCTGGTGAATATTGGTATAAAGAAAGGGAAAAACATGGCTATCCGGTTGTGAATCCGGAAGCTCCCGTATATTCAGGAAGGATAAGTGTTTCCGCAGGGCTGGATGAAGAGCTGATTAGTAAATTAAATATTCAGGAGTGGAGGGAGGCATTACGTGCTTGTAAGAGCCAACCTATTCGCACTGAAATATTTGCAAAAGATGCCCCCGCTGATGGTGCCACCGATGACCAGATCAAGCTTGAGTTGACCCCTTTTTCGGTGGATTCACATCGGTGCCTGATCGAATTATTGCAGCCTCAGGGAAAAAATAAGCATGCCATTTTTTCGGTAAAAAAGAGTGAAAGCATAAAATATCACTATGAAAGAGATCCGGAGGATCCCAGAATAACTCATGAGCTGAACACCCGGTTCGATGAATACGGAAATGTTTTGGAATCAGCTTCCGTGGTTTATCCAAGGTTCAAAACGGATCACGATCTTCCTTCTGAAACACAACAGCAACAAGGTAAACCGATCATTTGCTATTCAACAAACCAATTTACCAATGATGTAAAAGATAAA
>CAIXKO010000452.1 GCA_903919925.1 uncultured Bacteroidota bacterium
ACTAACAGCCATCCAAACCGGCCAGTTGATCAACTTTTCGCAACTTGGGCTGGAAGCTGGTATTTCAGCTAAAACAGCCCAACGGTTTCTCCACTATTTGCAGATAAGTTACCAGACATTGCTTCTTCAGCCTTGGTCAAGGAACCAAAGAAAACGCCTTGTAAAAGCACCAAAAATCCATTACCTCGATCCCGGCGTATTGAACTCGATTCTGCAAAAACGAGCTATTGGAACCGGGCATGAATACGAAAGTGCCATAATTGCCGAACTATATAAGCAGGTTAAAATCATCGGGAAACCGCTTTCTTTTTACCATTTGCAATCGCACGACGGTCGTGAAATCGACTTGTTGCTGGAATTTGAAACGCATTACGCAGCAATTGAAATCAAGATGAGTCGGAATATTTCCAAAACCGATGCACGCAATTTTCAGGATCTGGGAACAATTCTTGACAAACCCTTAAAACAGTGCATCATACTTTCCAATGATCCAAAAATCCAGATTCTGAACCACAATACCATGGCAATTCCGGCAGCTACCATTTCGCAAACCGAGGGTTATCGGGATTTCAGTCTCTTAAACAAGCCAATGGCACCACCATTACTCCATCATTTCGCTTGTAGGCAAATTTCCCACCGGTGAGCACCATCAGGAAACATGGTTCTCCGATACGGGATGTATCTACTTTATTTTTAAATTGAATCAGATTGGCGGCAGCTTCGTCAGCCTGATGTTCTCCGAGTTTTACCTCAATAGCAGCCCATCTGCCATCGTTGAGTGACACAATCAGGTCAATTTCCAATTCATCTTTATCACGGTAGTGAAATATTTCTCCATCATTCGATTGGGCATACACGCGCAAGTCGCGTGTGCATAAAGATTCAAACAGGAAACCCAACGTACTCAAATCGTGCAGCAATCCATTTTCATCAACCCGCATTACCGAAGTGGCTAATGACGGATCTGCCAATTGCCGTTTTACCGTGGTCCGGATCGTTGTTTTTGACCTGAGTGCCGGCGACCAGGCAGGTACATCTTCCACAACAAACAGCCGTCGCATTGCATTGAGATAGCTGTCGAGTGTACGCTCGTTGATTGTAACATCATTGGCCCTGACATCATCCAATATTGTATGTGCAGAGGTAAGAGTGGAAATATTGCGAGCCAATGATCGCAAAACCTGACGAACACGATGTGGATTTCGCTCCACCCCATCGAAATTACGAATATCAGCCTCAACAAGCATATCGGTATATTCGCGTGCAAGCAATTCTCCTCCCTCGGGTAAAGTTACTGCTCCCGGCCATCCTCCGCGACATATTGCGCCAGCCAGATGCGGAATATCCAGCGTACTGACAGATGCAATGTCATGTTGACCATCAAAAAGTGCATTAACAGAAACCGAACCGGTGCTTTCTTTTGACTCGTAAAGTGTCATAGGGCGCATTTGTATTCTTGAAATGCGGCCTATCCCGGAATGAGCCATCACTTCATCACGGGGCGTGGCCGAACCGGTCAAAATAAACTGACCCTGCTTCTTCCGTTGATCAACACTGTGCCGTATCGCGTTCCACAATTCAGGAACTTCCTGCCATTCGTCGATCAGCCTGGGAGTTTCACCTTCCAGCAGTAAGGCAGGCAAAACCTTCCCGGTTTCTTTATATTGGGGATCCGACTGTATGTATATGACACTCCCCGCTGCTTGCAGGGCAGTTTCTGTTTTTCCGCACCATTTTGGACCAACAATAAGCGTAGCGCCTGTTAATTGCAACTTTCTCCTCAACACCTTATCGCAAATACGAGGAAAATACGTGACACCTTCCATGTTGGGTTTAGTGTAAGTTTTGATTAGAACTTTGCAAAAATAGTGTTTTCAATTATAGACTGCATTACTACTACAAGAAATGTCGTAACTTAACTACAAGATTCGGCGACTGTTTACTACAAGAAATGTCAACAGGCTATTAATCGAATAATTCTGAGACATATACCACCATCGCCGTACCAAAAACATAAAAGCACTCATCCTTAAAATGAAAATTTGTGCCCTTCTGCGCTTTTCCAGCTGTGCCTGCTCGATGGTAATTGCTTCCTGCAACTGCGAAAACTCACGCTACGCCCCAATTAGCGAGCGCCAGCGAGCCTCCCCCCTACCGACTCCACCACATACTTCCTTTCCCCCTCACTCATATTACTACTCGACGGCAAACACAACCCCCTATTAAACAGCCCCTCCGATGTCCCATCAATATACGCCGGGTAATCCTTAAATATAGGCTGCAGATGCATCGGCTTCCAAAGGGGACGGCACTCAATATTCCGCGATTCCAAAAACAACCGCAAATCTTCCCGAGTGATACCACCACTTTTCGAAGGATCCACTAAAATCGTAGTCAGCCAGTGGTTCGAAAAGAAATCAGGCGTAGGTTCAGAAAGAAAAGTTATTGGTCCCGGATCAGTAGATGAAGCCCATGTAGAATCTGGCGTTTGCCAGGATAAGTGATTTAGACGACTATAGTAGAAATTAAAGTTTTCCCGCCGTTTTTCAATTCTTTGCGCAAGAACCTCCATCTGTCCACGGCCAATTCCTGCGCAGATATTGCTCATCCGGTAATTGTATCCAATGTGTGAGTGCTGATAATGCGGTGCCGTATCGCGTGCCTGAGTGGCCAAAAAAGTAGCCATCTTGCAGTATTCCGGATTATTGGAAAACATGGCTCCCCCACCCGATGTGGTGATGATTTTGTTACCGTTAAAGCTGAGTATACCGATATCGCCCCAACTCCCGCAAGCCTTTCCCTGATAAACTGATCCCAGTGCCTCCGCCGCATCTTCCACCACCGGAATACCATACCGCAAGGCAATCTCCATGATCTTGTCCATACGCGCGGGCATACCATATAAATGTACGGTAACTATCGCCTTAGGCTTCTTACCAAGCTTGATACGGTCCTTAATCGCCTCCTCCAAAAGATCCGGACTCATATTCCAGCTATCCGCTTCCGAATCCACAAATACCGGTGTAGCCTTCTGGTAAACAATCGGATTGGCCGATGCTGAAAAAGTAAAAGTGGAACAGATCACCTCATCTCCCTGTTCAACACCCAATATAATTAATGCCAGATGTATCGCTGATGTGCCCGAAGCCAGGCACGAACAGGCCGCTACCCCGGTAAACTTTTTCAGATCCTCCTCAAAACCAGTAACATTTGGCCCCAGCGGAAACACCAGGTTATTCCGGAACGCCTCCTCAATATACTTCATCTCATTTCCGCTCATGTGCGGCGACGACAACCATATCTTTTCTGCCTGCATATCTTATTCCTCCAGGGTATTTATATTAATGGTATCTATTTCTTTAAAAGGGACTATCCGAATGCCGTTACTTCTGTTTTGCATCATGTCACCCCCATAAACAATAAAGCCGCCCTCGGTTTTTGTCATTTTATTCCAAAACAGAATCCCTTTTGTATAATCACTGGTTACTGTTTGACCTGATTTGATTTCAACAGGTATTTTATTGCTCCCGATGGCCAAAAGCAAATCAATTTCATTGCCTGCACTATCCCTCCAAAAAAACAAATTGTTCGACTTTCCGGTATTGTACCTTCTTTTCAAAAAATCAATAACAATCAAATTCTCAAAAAGACTACCCCGGAATGGGTGCAATGATAATTGTCCGGCATTTTCAATACCCAGAAGTGCAACAGCCAAGCCAGTATCATAAAAATATAATTTCGGCATTTTAACCACACGCTTATTAAAGTTTTCATGATAAGGCTGCAACCTGAAAACAATGAAACTTGTTTCCAGAACACTTATCCAGGAATTAATCGTTTTAACATCTACCCCAACTTCCACTGCCAGACTGCTCATATTCAGCAGCTGCCCTATCCTTCCCGCACAAAGCCGGAGAAAACGCTCAAAAGTAACCAAATCGGTTATGTTTTTTAAAAGTCGTACATCGCGTTCCACATAAGTACTGATGTAATTAGCGTACCATTTGCCGGCATCCGTATCTTCGTTATAGAGTGCGGGATAACTTCCTCTATACAATAATGCGTTGATATTGCTTTCTTTTCCCGCAATTTCGTCCAGCGATAAGGGTAATAAATACAAATACCCTACCCGGCCCGCTAAACTCTGCGAAACACTCTCCTGTAAAAGAAAATTATTTGAACCTGTAATAATGAATAAACCATGACCGGGAGTTTCATCGAGAATTTGTTGCAAATAAGAAAATAGTTCCGGCACACGCTGAGCCTCATCAAGTATGGCTCCTTCCGGATAATTCGATAAAAAACCCCGTGGATCTTCCAAGGCATACCTTCGCACATCAGGGTTTTCCAGATTTACATAAGGCTTGCTCTTAAATACCGAGCGTACCAGCGTAGTTTTACCCGACTGGCGCGGACCAACCACTGCCACTGCCTTAAACCGAGCTGCCAGTACCTTGATTTCTTGCTCTGCTTTTCGGATGATCATGATGCAAATCTACAATTATGGAATTGAATTCCAAAATTGTAGCATTATTTACTATTTTAAGTAATTTAGTTCGGAGTCGCGTTAGTTAAGCTCTGATGGCATTAATGGCAAATCTTTGAAAATCCTGAATGGCAACATACTGTTTTTAAACAGAATAACCCAAACAGTAAGGAATATGATCAGAAAATCAAGCTTAAACGATAAATGATTTTGGTACCAAAGTTCCAACGCTCCTTTATACGGCGATATCACTCGTTTGCAAAACACATGCGGATCTTCGGTAAT
>CAIXKO010000453.1 GCA_903919925.1 uncultured Bacteroidota bacterium
ATCCAACCATCGGGTTCAACCTCCGTATGGGTTATCACTTCAATGAATTCGTTTTTTTGACTAACCTCCTGCGAATAAAGGGTTTTGGCCTGTTTGATTACTTTTTTATTGCCGGATTGAAAGGTCATCTTGCTGCCGTTCTTCTCCAGGTTAAACTGAACCGGACCAGCCAGAACCTCTTCCCCAAAAACTTTTATGGAAGATGGCAGGCCGCTCGATGAAAGGGAGACCTCTTTCCCGGACAATACCAGTTTGTCGTTAACAAGTTGAATGGGATCGTAAGGTTGGGCGGGAATATCCTCCAAGCCGGCAGTGGAATTTAGCCATCGCAAACGCGAGTGCCGCCAGGGTTCCCCATCGCCCCGGTCCATCAGAATTTCATCAGTAATTTTTAGAGCAACATCAATTTCCTTTTGTCCTGCCTGATTGGTTTTAACAATCAGTTTTCCCTTGTACTCACCGGCTGGGATGTTCTTTGGCAAATCTAATCCAACCCATAAAGCCTGCACCCGGCCGTTGGTTACATTTACCGTTTTTGTAAATTCCTTACCGGCCGGATCTATGCCTCCGGTATTAAAACAGGTCATAGCGGTAACCGGAAAAGTATAGCTTTCCCCCTTTAATGGTTTGAAGTCAATCTGCAGATTTTCGAGGTTTTCCAGTGCCCAAACCCCAATCTGAAATGCATAATATTCATTCTTACAGGCTGTTCCCTGAAATTTATGAGATATTGGATTCAGCACCCATTGCTGAGGGATATTATCAAGCATCCTGACTGGGAATTTCCGATCCATTGGAAATAGCAAAAACTTCTCTCCGCTATGTTTGGCTATTAACGCTTTTTTTTCTTTTTCTGTGGCAATTACCTCCATCGGATAAAATGAGTCAAATTCAGTTCTTGCCTGAATCTCCAGGCAGCTGGCCTTGATAAAACGACCGGGATTTCCTGATTTTATCTGGTTAATTGCCAACCAGCTTTCATCAAGAGGCGGTTCCATCACACTGTAATCTTTCATATAACCTCCCCGGTCACCATCGGGAATCCATAAGTAAAATGGCAGGTAATAAAAGTAATATTCCCCTGCTGTTACCGGCCCGAACAAAATATCGCAATGCTCATTATTTATTTCTAAACGATAGATGTTCCGTATGGTATCACCGGTTTGCTTACTTACAATAATGAAACGATTCCTTGCCACATCCTTATCGTGCCTCCGCCATTCCAGATCCAGACGGGCAACCGGACCGCTTTGTGAAACACTGATTAGTGCACGGTGCTTTCCCAGAAGATTAGGACCAGTGGGCTGAAATTCCCCCTTGTTACTGTTTGGATCGGTTTCCCTGATCTGTTCATTCCAGGGTGACGGAACAACCGTATAGCGTATATTATCAGTCTGCAGTTTCCCTTGTGAAAAAGCGGAGACAGACAGACCAAAAAGCAGAAATAGTGTTATTGTTTTCATTTTTTAAAGGTAAAAAAAGAGGATGCCTTTTGGGACATCCTCTTATTTTTTAAGTTTTTCCAAACCTGTGTGTTTATGCGTCAGAATCCCTTGAAACTCTCAGGAACACCTTTGTATCGGTTGTACATGTAGATATCGTTGAAAGATTTCTCATAATACTCCTCACCTCTTTTAGATGCAGGCACCCAAAAGATTGGTGTGATGAAGTCATTCTGGGAGGCAACCGCATTTACCGCTTCTGTATTACTGGCAGTTTCAGATCCGGGATAAGGGAACCTTTCAACCACTGGTTTTAATGCAAGTGCGCCACCATATTTAATGATTGCCAATTTGGGATACCGTGTCCTTCTCAATTCCGCAAAAACTTCAATAAAGTCCTGGATATTCAGATGAACATATTTCTGGGTGATAATCACACCCAGTTTTTCATCCTGGCTTCCGGCACGCGTGAAATCTGCAACAACCTTGTTTGCAAATTGATCCAGAATGGCTTGATCCGGGCGTGTTGGTTTCAGGAAAGAACGGTTTGCATCGGTAACTTTATCCCAGTTAGAGGTAGCATTTTGGTCATACCAATAGTTGATTGAGTTAATCACCCCATTTTTAAGATGATTCTCAGCTGAATTTCCAGATCCTGCCAAGCCTTTTAAAGCAACTTCAGCCAAAAGGAAATCAACCTCGGCAGCTGTAATTGCCCTGAATGGTGCAGCGTTTCTTACAAATGTTGTCGGGCTGTAAAGGCAAAAGTGATTGTATTTCAAATATCTGTCAACCTCGCTAAAGTAATTGTATCTGAAATAGGCATCATTATAACCGTATTTGGCTTTGTTATCTGCTTGAACATACAGCTGGATTTTATCACCGATTAAAAAATCATACGACATCGGCATATAGAGGGTATCCCTGTTGGGCAAACAAAAAACAGGCAACCTGGGGTCATCAGAACCGGGAGTATAAATATGATCCATGTCGCGATCCAACCTATACATGAATGAGGCCGAAAAAAACGCAGCATAATCGCGCTCATTCAAACCCAATTTCCAATGTGCACCGTCTTTAGTAATCCATGCGTCTGCACTTACATAAATATCGGATGTCGGGAGATTTCCCTTGGCTATGATATCACTGATTGCAGTTCTAGCAAATGCCTCTTCTACACCTGATATGCGAACAGCCAGTCGAAGCCGGATTCCTGCGGCCCATTGCTGCCACTTATTGATATCACCTTTGAAAATAATGTCCTGCTGGGAAAAAATCCTTTTTCCATCGGGCGACATTTTATTGGCCATATCGGTTAAAAGGTCAGGCAAGGTTCCCAAATCGGTAATGATGCTCTTGTAGATTTCTGCAGGATCATCAAATTTCGGAAAGAATTGGCCGGCTGTACCCTTAAGTCCTTCTGAATAAGGAACACTATTGAATAAATCAACCGCCTTTGAGGCGCGGTATCCCCTGACCATCTTTGCAATGGTGATATAAATTTGATTATCTGCCTTTTCAGCATCAGTCATACCTGCCACGAGGTCTTCCATGAGAGGGAGCTCGCGGAAATCAGAATTGTGTCCGTAAAAATAACTACTCAGCAACTCCGTGCATGCCATTACCCTGTTATCGTTAAGGTCAGCATAATAGGACTGAGCGGCACGCAATGATCTGGTGGTCAGCTGAGCGTAACCTGCTATGCCTCCCACATCCAAATGCCACCAATATTCTGCATAATCATTTTTAAAATTGCGTTCTCTCGACATAATAGCAGCAAACATGCCGGAAGGCACATTATCTGTTGGAGAATAAATCCCCGGATTTACAAAATCCTTTTCAAGCTTATCCTGGCAACTGGTATTTAATAACTCAAGTTTCGCAGGTCAAATGCTGCCTAAATAGTTAATAAAAATGTTAAAAAAAGTAGCATGTAATTTTGTTTATTCCATTAATATTCAACATATTAGTGGTGCTTATAACAAACTAAAAACATGCTACGGAATAAAAG
>CAIXKO010000454.1 GCA_903919925.1 uncultured Bacteroidota bacterium
ACCAGCATTTTTACCCAACAAAAAAAATCCCCCGTCATTATCGCGGTAACCTCCAGCCGTGCCATTGAAACCGCTGGAGTTATCGCCATTACCATTTTCAAACCATCCGCTTTTCGATTTCATTTGATGGCCGGCAAGCGAATCGCCGCCCAGGAAACCGGTCAAAACGTTCCATTCCGCATCTAACGGCAAATGCCAACCATCAGGACATGCCTTGGTGGCTGATGGCCAGTTATACAAAACACCATATGATTGATAATTCGGTGTTGCCTTGGCAGTATTCACAAAAGTACTCTCATAATCATATACATAATAAAAAATGTCCGTATCGGAACCTAATTCCGACGGGTTAACGCTGGGTAAAAAAGCCAGATTTTCAGTCATCCAGATCTGCGTTCCAATTTTGGCCCAGGAATAGGAATGGCTATCGCGGGTATCTTTAAATGAACCCTTGCTGGAATCAAAAGGATCCTTATTACAGGCGGTACCAAAAATTAAACAACCTGCGAAAACTGCAGAAATCAAAATTCCGATATCTTTCCGTGAGCTCATTTTTATTTTTTTATTTGGATTCTAAGTTATAGACAAAATCCAAATATCAAAATAGAATGTTTATTCAAACCATAATGAACAGCTTTCTTACGATATTAGATTTTTACTCCTAAATGAGCAACTTTCTAACGATGGTAGATTTTTGTTCAATATTTGTCTTATAATTAATATTATGTTAAATTACTATTCCTAAAATGAAGACGGATAACTTTCGCCCTTTTCTGCGATCGTTACCCGTCTTCAGAGAAATTTATACGCTTCTGTTGAACACTTACTTCTTTTCGTCCATCAGCTTCTTCACATTAGCAAGCTTGTCCGCCATGCCCGGTTCCGATTTAAAGCGGTAATAAATCTGACTCAAGCCCAACAACAACTGTGGATCTTCTTTATTAATGCCAAAGCCTTTTTCAAATGGTAAAAGCGCCTGTCTGAAAAAACCGTCAGCAACCGTTACTGCTGCCTTAAAACCGGAATCATCACTCAGTGGAATCGCATTGGCCTTTTCCTGAGCTTCAACACCCATGTTGAAATAAACCAGCCCTACCCAATAATAACCATCAAATTTGGTGGAATCCAAATCAATCATTTGCTGGAAAGCAGCAATAGCCTTAATCTTGTCGCCCCTTTTCTCCAATGCACTTCCGTATACTTCCCACAAACTTGCATTCGACTTATCAACTTCCAGAGCCTTCTCAATATATCCAAATCCCGTACTTAAATCTTTTCTTGCCAAATAGAAGTTGATCAGCTCAATATATAGATTAGCAGCCTTATTCGGGAATTTTGCAATCCCTGCTTCGTACTGTTTTAAAGCAGCAACCGAGTCACCCTTCTTTAAATAAATATCAGCGATATATCGGAAAACTTCCGGTCCGCCATAGTTCATTTCAATCGATTTTGTATAATACTGAATCGCTTTATCCGGCATACCTGCAGCTTCAGCAGCCAATGCGCAGTTATAGTACGATCCCGTATCAACCTGATTGATATAGGGCAATTTCCCAATAGCCATAACCGTTTCAAACGACTCTACCGACTGGGCAAATTTCTTTCCCTCAAACTCAGCAGATCCTTTGTTAAAGAAGTCGGCTGAACACCTCGTTAGCTGAAAAAGCAATTCAGCTTCCCACCTTTTTGCAGTGGCATCAAGCTCTTTTGCTTTCACAAACGATTGATAAGCCACTTTTAATGGATCAGGATCCAGGCTTTTGAACTTCTCCTCCTTCGACTGGTAGATTTTATAATAGACCAATCCCCGGTAGTACCAGGTTTTAGCCTCACCAGCAGTTTTCGGATGAACCATCGCCTCGTCGATCGCCAGTTTAGCTTTGTCAAGTTCGTTGTACTCAGGCTTCATCAGGTTATAGGCAGTAACCACCTTGTTGCTCTGTCCGAATGTTGTACCAAAGCCAACCAAGCACGCAAGAAGAAAAATTACTTTTTTCATGTCAGAACAAATTTTTCAGATTTTTTTCAAAAATATTATTTATCGAACGTTCTTACTAGCACATTATCAATTTTAATACCACAATTGTCAATTAGATACACCTACTCTGTTTCATTTGGATCAACTTGCGTGATTTCATCAGATTCTCCATCAATATCAGCAATAGGTTCAATGCTCGTATTAGGGTCCGTGGCATCACTCTCTACCTTCGCCACAGAGGCAATCGTGTCATTATCTTTCAGATTTATTAACCGCACACCCTGAGTAGCCCTGCCCATAATACGCAATTGGGCAACTTCCATTCTGATCGTTATCCCCGAGCGGTTAATGATCATCAGGTCATTTTCATCCGTTACCCCTAACAGCGCAATCAAACTACCCGTTTTCTCGGTTACATTAATCGTCTTAACACCTTTGCCGCCCCGATTGGTGATCCGGTAATCCTGGATACTCGAACGTTTGCCATACCCATTCTCCGATACCACCAAAATATCCTCCTTCTCCTTCTCCACACAAACCATTCCCACCACCTCATCATTTTCACCAGCCAGTGTTATTCCTCTAACACCCGATGCGGTACGCCCAACCGGTCTCACCGTGCTCTCATGGAAACGAATAGCCTTGCCCGATTTTATTGCCATCAAAATCTCGTGGTTACCATTGGTCATGCGTGCTTCCAACAGCGTATCTCCATCCTTCACCGTAATGGCATTAACCCCGTTTTGCCGCGGCCTCGAATAAGCCTCCAGCAAAGTCTTCTTAATCACACCCTTCTTGGTGCACAATATAATATAGTTATTATTGATGTACTCCTGATCGGTGAGATCTCCAACTCTCAGGTAAGCTTTTACCTTATCTTCCTGCTCAATATTCAAAAGATTCTGTATCGCCCTACCCTTTGAGGTCCTCGTACCTTCAGGTATTTCATAAACCTTTAACCAGAAACAACGGCCCGATTCAGTAAAGAACACAATGGTATTATGCATCGATGCAACATACAAATGCACAATAAAGTCCTCATCACGGGTATTGCTCCCCTTGGCTCCTACCCCACCCCTCGTCTGTGTCCGGAATTCAGTTAAAGGCGTACGTTTAATATAACCCATATGACTGATAGTCAGCACCATATCCTCATCAGCGTAAAAATCTTCCGGGTTAAAGTCTTCCGATGCATATACGATTTCGGTGCGCCGTTCATCACCATATTTTTCGCGAACCTCGATGAGCTCCTTCTTGATAATCTCCATCTGAAGAGTCTCATCCTCTAAAACACTCTTCAAATAAGCAATCAGGGTCATCAGTTCATCATACTCCTGACGGATCTTATCGCGCTCCAGTCCGGTTAACCTTTGTAAACGTAACTCCAGTATGGCCTTGGCTTGTAATTCCGATAAACCAAAGCTCTCTATCAAACCTGCCTTTGCCTCGTCCGGATTCTTGGAGTTGCGAATCAACGTGATAACCGCATCCAGATGATCGAGAGCGATCAATAAACCTTCCAGAATATGAGCCTTTTTTTCCGCCTGATCCAAATCATATTTTGTCCGGCGAATGACCACTTCATGACGATGGCTCACAAAATTATCAATCATATCCCGCAGATTCAGCATCCGGGGACGGCCATGTACCAAGGCAATGTTATTAACCGAAAACGAAGTTTGAAGTGCCGTATATTTATACAAGTTGTTCAAAACAACATTGGCAATCGCATCTTTCTTCAAATCATAAACGATCCTCATCCCATTGCGGTCCGATTCATCATTTAAATTCGATATCCCTTCAATCTTTTTATCATTGATCAACTCGGCAGTCTTCATAATCATTTCTGCCTTGTTAACCATGTACGGAATCTCCGTGACAATGATACGTTCGCGGCCATTGGGTAAGGTTTCCACGATAGCTTTTCCCCTGACCACTATCCGGCCCCGTCCGGTTTCAAAAGCATCTTTAACCCCTTGATAACCATAGATTATACCTCCCGTTGGAAAGTCGGGGGCCTTAATATACTTAAGCAAACCCTCAATGGTAATCTCCGGATTTTCAATCACCGCGATAATGGCGTTAACCGCTTCAGTAAGATTGTGCGGCGGCATATTGGTAGCCATCCCAACTGCGATACCCGACGATCCGTTTACCAGTAAATTCGGTATCCGGGTAGGCATTACCGTAGGCTCTTCCAATGTATCATCAAAGTTGAGCTGAAAATCAACCGTGTTCTTTTCCAGATCCGCCATCGTTTCCTCAGCAACTTTCTGAAGCCTGGCCTCTGTATACCTCATGGCAGCAGGACTATCACCATCAACCGATCCAAAGTTTCCCTGGCCTTCAATCAACGGATACCGCATCGACCACTCCTGAGCCATCCTAACCATAGCCATG
>CAIXKO010000455.1 GCA_903919925.1 uncultured Bacteroidota bacterium
AAATTCAATGGTAAATACGATGTCAATACGGATCTGAAACTGCAGCTGTTCCCTGGTTTGATTCAACAGGCGCGATATAAAAAGATAGTTAAGGACTTGCAATCCGAATACCGGTCGTGGGATCAGACCACAGCCAAAAATTTCCGCGATTTTCTTTATGGATCGTTCGTTGAGGAAAACTCGTTTACTGAATTTGCTACCACCCGGCTTTCCACTATCGTGCCGGAAAGCTTGCCTATCTTTTTGAAAATGCTTAAGCTGCCTGTTTATCTCCAGGTTTTGGAGGATAAGCCGGTACTTTTTTTCAGATTGATGATCTATATTCACAGTTATAATCTGGTAAATTTTGAAGGATTTGATAATCAAATGGGGTTTATTGAATTAAACCCTCACATCAATTGTTTATTTAGTCAGCTGACCAACCAACGGGCCGAGATGATTTTTCATCGCGGAAGGGTTTATGAGGCGGCTGCACTTATTGAAAATATCAACAATTTTCGTTCACTTACGATCCGCGCACAGATTGAGTTTTTCAGGGGTGAATTTGCCAGTTCCATCGTCTATTGGGAGAAGGCAAGGGTAACTGATGAGCAGGGGTCGGCAATGCCTCGGATTGATTTTTTAATTTATCAGGAATTCTTTTATTGGCTCAATTATGTGTTTTATCCAGAGGGATTAAATCTTAAAAAACTGGAATCTTTTATTAAAAAAGCTGAAAAGCCCACCGAACAGCAATTTTGGAGCCTTGTTCCGCTTTTGTACATCCTGAAAAAGGACAGAATAAAGGCAGAGGAGAAACTGAATTTTCTCCTCACAGCTCTGGCCGATGGGCAACCCGGTATCATTACTTTTATAGGTATTTTATCCGATTATATCATCAGGGACGACCTCTCCGAAATATCAAGGAACTTAGCACCGGTCATTTGCCACAGACTCAGGCTGAATGGCCAATGGCTGTTTTTAAGAGAACTGCTTTTGATTATGGACCGAACTGGTATGGTGGTTAAAGAGATCTCAACACCTCTTGACAATTTTCCCGATGTACCGCCCAGCTTAATGAGCCGGTTAGAACATCAGGAGAAATGGGAGCAGATGCTTGATGGCCTGCTAAACCTGACACAAACCCAGTCCGATTCCGCTAAAAAACCCGGGGTTAACTCGAGGGTCTGCTACCTGGTAGATATGGAGAACCGATGGATACAGCCTGTTTTGCAGACGATAAATGCCAAAGGAGTATGGAGTTCGGGGAGGAATATTGCACTAAAACGATTAAAAGAGCAGCAAGTGGATGGGTTGACTGAGCAGGATCGCCGGTTGGGTGCTACCATCGTTCATCACAAGAATTATTACAGCGATATTGAGTACAGCCTCGACTTCGATAAATCCATTGTGGAACTATGCGGCCATCCCCTTCTGTTTTTGGCCTCAAACATCAATGTATCAGTTGAACTCATTAAGGCTCAGCCGGAACTTGTTACGGAAAAGGTTGCTGGCGGAATCCGGATAAAATCCAATATTGATGAGACCAATAAACTGATCCACCTGATCAGGGAAACGCAAACCCGTTATAAACTGATCGTATTAAATACCCGTCAGAATAATGCTATCCGTATGATTGGCAGTGGAGTGACCATTCCGGCAAAGGGAAAGGAAAAACTGCTAAAAGTTGTATCCAGCCTGAGCAGCATGATGACCGTGCATTCCGACATTACCGATGAAACGGCATCGGCCCGTACGGTAGAGGCAGATTCCAGAATCAGGATTCAGATAGTACCGATAGGCGATGGATTAAAGGCAGAGATGTTTGTAAAACCTTTTGGTAGCGAGCCGCCTTACCTGAAACCAGCAAGGGGAGGGAAAGTAGTGTATGGCACCATAAGCGATAAAAAATGCCAGACCGTGAGAAATATGGCTGCTGAACTCAAAAACGCCAATACTTTGAGTGATGTTCTGGCCATGGAATTGGATATCGATGACGGATTGATCGAAGAATCGGTAACTTTCAGTGATCCTTACCAGTGCCTGAATTTGCTGGAAACCTTGGGGCGGTACACGGATATTGCCGTTGTGGAGTGGCCCGAGGGCGAGCATTTCCGGATTAAGAAGTCCGCAACGTTTGGGAATTTGAATTTGCGTATAAAAGGAAAAGGGCAATGGTTTGAGCTCGAAGGGGAGCTGAATATCGATGAAGAAACAGTTCTCAGCCTAAAAGAGCTGCTCGATTTGAACCGAAAAAGCAAAGGACGGTTTATCGAGCTTAAAAAGGGCGAGTTTCTGGCACTCGCCGAGGATTTGAAAAAGCAGCTTGAAGAACTCAATGCTTTTGCCACATCCGATAAGGGTGGAGTGAAAATGAACCTGTTTGCGGCCCATGCCCTCGGGGATTTATCGGGTCAGGTGGCATCGTTTAAAACGGACAAAGCCTGGAAAGATTTTCAGAAGCGGATCAAGGAGTCGGAAACAGTTGAGGCAGCCGTTCCGGCAACGTTGGATGGTGAATTGCGACTGTACCAGGAGGAGGGTTTCCGGTGGATGACCCGGTTGAATGCCTGGGGTGCTGGTGCCTGCCTGGCCGATGATATGGGGTTGGGAAAAACTATTCAGGCAATTGCGCTGATGATTCATCTGGCCGAGAATGGCCCCGCACTGGTGGTTTGTCCGGCATCGGTGCTACCCAATTGGGGGCATGAGCTGCGGAAGTTTGCCCCAACATTGAATCCGGTGATTCTTAAGCAGGGAAACCGTGAGGAAACTTTTTCCACGCTGGCCCCTTTCGATGTTCTGATCACCACCTACGGATTGCTGCAAAGTGAGGAGGAGCGTATTTCTACTATCACCTGGAATATCGCCATTCTGGACGAAGCGCATGCCATAAAAAATACCCAAACCAAATCTTCCAAGGCAGCCATGGGTATCCAGGCAGGGTTTAAACTGGCACTCACCGGAACGCCTATTCAAAATAACCTGGGAGAATTGTGGAACCTTTTTCAGTTTTGCAACCCGGGATTGCTGGGTTCCCTTCCGCAGTTTATCGACCGATATATTAAAAACGACACGCCTGTTCAAAAAAGCCATCTGAAAAAACTGATCGCACCGTTCATCCTGCGCCGCACAAAAAACAAAGTGCTCGATGAATTGCCACCAAAAACGGAAATCACTTTTAGCGTGGAACTGAGCGCAAAGGAAATGGCTTTTTATGAAACCCTGCGCCGCGAAGCGATCAAAACAATTGAGAACAATAGTGGTCCAGGCGGGCAGCAGCACCTTCTTGCACTGGCTGAAATTACAAAGCTCCGGCTGGCCTGCTGCAATACGGCTTTGGTAAACAAAGAGATTGAACTGCCCTCGGCAAAGCTGGAAGCATTTTTGGAGATTACCGATGAGCTCCGGGTTAATAAACACCGGGCACTCGTATTCAGTCAGTTTGTGATGCATTTATCCATTGTGCGCCGGGAACTAGATAAACGAGGAATAACTTACCAATATCTCGATGGGTCGACTCCGATACCCGAACGTGAGAGGATAGTTAAAGCGTTTCAATCGGGTAAAAGCGATCTGTTTCTGATCAGTCTAAAAGCCGGTGGTTTGGGCCTCAATCTTACCGCAGCCGATTACGTCCTGCATCTCGACCCCTGGTGGAACCCGGCGGTTGAGGACCAGGCCAGCGACCGCACCCATCGCATCGGGCAAACACGCCCGGTTACCATTTACCGCTTAGTAGCCAAGAATACCATCGAGGAAAAAATCGTTCAGCTTCACGCCACCAAGCGCGATTTAGCCGATACCCTTTTGGAAGGCACTGACCAGAGCGCGAGGTTATCGACCGCTGATTTGTTGGG
>CAIXKO010000456.1 GCA_903919925.1 uncultured Bacteroidota bacterium
TAACCGCGAAATAGACCGCCTGTTTATTACCGGCGTTTCGCCACTGGTAATGGCCGATGTTACCAGCGGTTTCAATATTGGCGACAATATCTCGCAGGACCCGCAACTCTCAGCAATGGCTGGTATTACCAACGAAGAAGCAAAACAAATACTCGATTATTATCATTCCTTCGGCATTTTTAAGCACTCTTTAGATTCCATCCTCGATGATTTCAATCAATGGTACAATGGGTATTCGTTTAACAAAAAATTAGAAAAGATATATAATACTATTTCGGTATTATATTATATCCATCAGTATATCAAAAATGAAGACAGACCCATCATTCTGACGGATGAAAACATGCGCACCGATTACGGCAAGTTTCGTTTTCTGATCGCTGCGGGGAAAAAATTAAATGGCAATTTTAATATTTTGAAAGATATAGCACAAACAAATCAAACAAGCAGTGCACTTGTGCGAAGTTTTGCTTTAAATGAATTAATTGATGAGGATAAATTCAAATCGTTGCTGTTCTATCTGGGATTTATCAGCATTTCAAAAATGCAACCCGACAATGAGTATGTTTTCACTATCCCCAATAAACTGATAAAAGTTATTATTTGGGAATTCATCCAAAAGGCCTTTGTTGATGTTTACGAATTGAAGATCAACCAGGATTATTTGAAGCGGGCTTTCAAAGGCATGGCGCTGGAAGGCGATTGGAAACCTGCGTTACAATACATAATTGATAAATTCTACGAGGCTGTTTCCATACGAGATTTTGTATTTCACGAAGAAGGGTTAAAAACCTTTCTCCTTGCCTGGTTAAATCTCACCAGTCTTTTCAGTGTTTACAGCGAAAAGGAAATCAATCAGGGGTTTGCTGATATTTCTTTAGAACCGGAACATCGCTTTGGCGATTATGTAAAATACGGTTATATCATCGAATTAAAATATATAAAATCGGCATTTCTAAAAACAAAAGCAAAAGCCGGGCCCGAAATACAACGGGCAATCGAAGCCGCCACGGCCCAATTAAACCAATATTTACCATACAACAATTGCACAACCACCAAAATTATTATCGTGGTTTCGGCAAAGAAATTGTTGTACATGGATGTAATAAGAAGTGACGAGTGACGAGTGACGCGCAATCCCGTCACTTGTCACTCGTCACTTGTCACTAAAAGACACGCAAATAAGCCGCTCTACCCGGTGGTCCTTTCCACCCATCCCGTTTCTTTCTTCCGTTTCACGCTTCACGTCCTCCGCGTCACGTCCTCCCCAATCATCCCCCCCACCACCTCCCCGATTTTCTCAAAATCATCGGCTTTCGAGAAGAAATAATCGGCACCGGCTGCGATCGCCATCTCCCGGTAGTAAACTGATGAATATAAAGTAAGGATAATGAATTTGGGGATGTTGTTTTTCTTCTCTTTCCGGATCTCCTTTAAAACCTGGAGTCCGGTTAACCCGGGCATATCAATGTCAAGAATCACCAGATCGGGTTCCATTGTTCGTATGGCTGCGAGCGCTTCGGTTCCGTTTTTCAGCGATGCCACAATCTCTGCCGTACTGTAAACGCAAAGCATCTCCTGTAATCTATCCAGAATCAAATCGGAATCGTCTGCCAGTATTATTCTCATGTCCGTTATAAATTGAAAACTATATTACCTGAACCATCGCGTAGAGTCCGCCAGCATGTCGCCATTTTGCCCCAAACCAAATAACTCGCAAACTATTCGTGCATAGGATTTTAAAGTACCCACCCCCTGGCCCCATAGCCGTCAACCTAAGGAATTTTGTGCCGATAAAGCAGGCCAAGAGGGCAAGAAGTAAAGCAATACGGACTAAAGGACAGAAAGATTAAAAGGGTACTTATTGCGAGCATCCTGCTGCTGCTCACTTATTTCATAATTTCTTCACTTTAGCCTTTCCTTCCTGCCCTCTTGCCTTTCTGCCCTCTTGCCCTGATCAGGCAGGATATTTTCCTTAGGTTGACGGCTATGGGGTTGGGGTGGGTACTTAAAGACCGGTTATATAAGACACACAAATATGCGTCTCTACCCTATTCACCGCCACACCCAAAAGATCCGCGCCAATCCGCTTTCCCGCAGGGATCCGCGTAAATCCGCGTGCCATTCTTCCACATCACATTTCACGCATCCCGCTTCCCGATTCTTTCTTCCGCTTCACGCGTCACGCTTCACGATCTTCCCCCCCCGCCGTCACACTGGCCTAATTGTTCTGAAGGCAGCGGACCGAGAACCCGACGGTGCGATAGTAGTCGAGCCGGTACACTCCGTCGTAGTTGTAGTACAGGTACCGGCCCCAGGCGTACAAAGTACCATTCTCTGAGGCCGACCAGAAGTAGGCGCGTAAGCCAAGATAGTCGAAGGCCCCGTTGTAAGAGCGGCCGCCCGGAAGGGCCGTAAAACCACTGCTATTGGTTGCCCCGGCACTCTGACTGGTCCAATGGGTGGTACCGGTTTCTTTTAATGGGCCCCCGGCAACACCTAAACCCCCTAAGAAAG
This sequence comes from uncultured Bacteroidota bacterium, assembly GCA_903919925.1. Lineage (GTDB taxonomy): Bacteria > Bacteroidota > Bacteroidia > Bacteroidales > UBA12481 > UBA12481. Next base: position 2,518 of record CAIXKO010000456.1, read on the forward strand.
TGGTGAGCGTGGTAAATTCGCCATCTGTTGGCAAATGCCAGCCAGCAGGACAAATATCGGTTCCATTACCATGATTATCAGCGGTTGCGGTAGTCCAATCATATAACCTGCCATAGGTATCGCAATTAAATGAATTATTATCATAGCACCAGGAGGAACCGGAGGCTGGCACAAAATTCAAGTTCTCCGCCATCCAGATTTGGGTGCCAATCTTTACTGTTTTGTATACTTTGCTGCTCCGGAGGTCGAAGAAGGAAGGTGTAGTAATGGTAATCTGCGCTTTGTAACGATTACCTGCTGCCAGGCTTGGACCTGCGGTTTTGGCTACCGCATATTGTGTTCCACCGGTAACGGTTACAACAAAGCCCGTAATACCGCCCGACAGATCTACCGGTGCGATAATCATGCTGCCGGTAATCGTTCCGCCAACACCAGTTGAACCGGAATTTTGCAATGTTAAATCACTGTGATTATAAGGAAATCCAGCGGGAACAGAATAAAAGCCTGCCTGACCCGGGCTTTTGCTAAAATCCACTTGCGCCCTTCCTGTAATATCGTCAGCAGCTCTTTGTACCGAAATTTTGGTTACGGTAACTGCTCCGCCTGTACTGTTGGTAACTTCGATATCCAGAATCGCCATCAGATGCTTAAACTCAAAACTTATAGCGGGTTGCTCTGCGCCTGTCCTGGTTACCTCTACCGGTGATGCAGCCATAAAATCGTATAATCCCAAATGGTCATAATCAGGCAGCCCGCCAATAAAAATCTGAGTTTGAGAGGTCGGAATATAAAACCCAAAGGCTAAATAAGATTGTTCATCATTAGCTATATTATACGGGTAAAAAGCATTAAACGTTTTTTTCTGTCCATTAGCCCACTCCTGAATCACTCCTGAAAATGTAGCCGATTTTGTATCGGCTCCGGTGGAATAGGTAAACGGAACATTTTGATTTAATTCGGTTGCATCAAAAACCGCGAGGTTATCTGTTTCGTTCCAGGTTACCGCAACTGTACCGGGTGCACCGATATTTGTTTTCAGATCGGGCGAACTTTTCTGGGTGGCGGTAATGGTTACCAATCCACCATTTTGCTGAACTTCTTCTCTTTGGCATGAAAACAGCGCAAGAGTAACTATTGAGATGAATAAAAGGCTGAGATTTTTCATTTGTTTAGATTTTTTTAAGAACCGCATTTTTAACTTCTATTTCTCCGGCATCCTTTGCCATTGAAGCTATTACCAGTCACCTCCACTCGTAAAGTTTGATACCGATGATCCGGATCCGCCCGGGGCACCCGAGGAGGCCAGAGCTTTTTCAGGCCTGTTGAGCAGCACCATCATGGTTCCGGCTGCCAGGGTAATTTTGGCCGCTTTTTTCAGTGCCTTACCACGGGTCATGGTTTTTGTTTCCCCGGATTTTTCCACCTGGGTTTCTTCGTTTGTTGTTTTCATTTTGAAATAGTTTTTATCAATAATTACCGGGGTAAGGTATATACTGAAAAAATAAGGCTTTGTAGGATTTTTCTTATTTTTTTGTAGGATTTTTCCTACAAAAAGGGTGAAGGGTAAATGGTAAAGGAAGGGTGAAGGGTAAAGGAAGGGTGAAGGGTAAAGGAAGAGTGAAGGGTAAAGGGTGAAGGAAGGGGGGAAAGGATTAAGGAGGAAGGGGAGGGTTTGGCTGTCACTCGTCACTCGTCACTTCTTCAGTCGCTCGTCACTAAAAGACACGCAAATA
>CAIXKO010000457.1 GCA_903919925.1 uncultured Bacteroidota bacterium
ATATTTTGGAGGAGCCAGAGTTGGTGGCCGTTCGCCCAGAAAAAAGCAAACGTCGCCCACAAACTTGCCTTGCTGCAGCATGAACTGGCAGCGCGAGAGCCAGGTAAAAAACGCCGGCGACTGCTCCCACCAGGTGATATTGGGGGTAAAGTGCTGACCCGCGCAGAATTCATATCCCGGCTTGCCATCCGAGGGTGGCTGGCATGTAGCCTGATGGAGCATGAACCGATTGATCCCCTCGCAAAACGCATCGTTGGCATACGGTTTTAAATCCGATGGCCCCAGCGACCAATGCGTGCGGTCCTGTTCCTGCTGTGTAAAAGCCTCTGCCTGAGCCTGCTGCTTACCATATATATGTGATGCCGTTGCCGTTTGCTTAAGATTGAGCCTCAGATGCCTGTCGGAATTGTACCCGGCAGGCGATTTGTAATGCCCGTTTACCCAAAACTCACCCGAAGGAATATCGCATCTCCCCAGGTTTTTTAGTGCATCCTGGGGCGGAATATCATTTGGTCCTCCCGCTTCATTGCCTACCTTCAGCCCGTTTTGGTAACACAGTTCAGCAAACCGTCCATAAAAATTTTCCGAAATACAATCCTGAATCGTACGGTCAAAATCGTCACGAAATCTTGAAGATACTACTGAGTCCACCACCGTATATCCCGCCAGAACCGGCATCCAGGGCCTCAGGTCATATCCGCGGAACCTTAAAAACTGATTGGCAAAATCCTGAGTCCAGGTAAGCTTGCCACATTCCCAGCTATCCGACCATAAATAGGCCAGCTGGCCGCCTGCTTTTTTTGTTTCCTCAATAACCAGCTTTCCGAGGTGATCAAAATGATCCTCCAGTGAAGCCGTATTCAGATAATCGATCTCATACCCTGCCCCGCCCTCAAATGTATCACCCTTAGGATAAGCATACCACTGGCTCCATGGATGCCCGGTGAGGGTATAGCCACTGCGCAAAATCACCCATTTACCTTCCGGAACTTCCCACTCCAACCGGCCGTCAGGTTTCATCTTATTGGTGAGATCGATGAATGTTTTGGATTGGAGTTTCTTTCCATCGCTGATTACCTGGAACGCCTGCACCCAGATATCGTGATAATAACCCGCAACAATTTCAGGCATAGGTAGTTTACCGGAATACTTTGCCGGTCCTGAAATAATGGTATCTGCCAGCACCACTTTCTTCATCGCATTATCGGGTGTTACCCAGGGGCCCATCATCGTCCAGCCACCGGCCATATTAAAACCGATTTCCATGTTTAACCTCTTAGCTTCCCTCACCGCATGCCGAAAGAGTTCCCTCCACTCCGTTCCAAGGAATTCAATCCCTAAAAGTGGCTCCTTACCTGCGTATCCTCCGGTGCAGATCAGGTTAACTCCGCTGATTCCTTTGGCCCTGAACTCCTCCAGATCGCGCGTGATGCCCGCTTTATCAATCCGGTTGAACAGCCACCACCAGTAAACCCGGGGCCTTGCCGCATCCGGCGGAGCAATAAATGAAGCCTTCAAAGAATCCGTGCTCCCCTTGGCAAAATCTTGTGCAACCAGGGATGGAAATAAAATGAAAAAACTCAAAATATATAACAAGCTCTTTTTCATAAATAGAGATTTTCGTATGGGTGAAGTGACTTTGGCAATTCCATTCCGGCCTCAATGAACTATCCGGACCAAAAGTAGCGATTTAAGAATTGAACGATGAAATAAAAGGGCAGGAGGGCAGGAGGGCAAAAAGTAAAGTTAAAAGTAATGAAGTAATAATCGTAGGGGTTGAAGATTTTCAACCCCACTCAGTTTGGCGGTTATCGTAGGGGTTGAAGATTTTCAACCCCCCTTCAGTTTGGCGGTTATCATTGGGTCGGAAATTTTCAACCCCTACGATTTAGTACTTTTTAGGGTTACCTGAACCAAACAAAATTGCAACTAACTTCCCGCAGCAAACCGGCCAGTTAATAGTTTCTTTCCTATATTTGGGAAATATCATCCATATCTGTTAACCATGAAAAGAAGCGAGATCAATCAGATCCTTATTCAGGCAAAAGAGTTTATGAATAGCAAGCAGTTCATGCTGCCACCATGGGCCTACTGGAGCCTGGAGCAATGGCGCGAAAATAAGGACGATGCAAGTGAAGTGATCCGGAATTTGTTGGGTTGGGATATAACCGACTTTGGCTGTGGTGATTACCACAATCGCGGCCTTTTACTTTTTACCATCCGCAACGGAAAAATGGGGATCGATAGCAAGCCTTATGCTGAAAAGATCATGATTGTGGAGGAAGGCCAGGAAACCCCGATGCACTTTCACTGGAGCAAAATGGAAGATATTATCAACCGTGGCGGGGGCAACCTGGTTATGGAACTGTGCAATTCCACTCCTGATGAAGAGTATGATACCACCCCCGTGCTGGCCAAAATCGATAGCATTACCCGCACCCTGGAGCCCGGCGGTAAGGTGATCATGAATCCCGGCGAGAGCATCTGCCTGCAACGCGGACTTTATCACTGCTTTTATGGCGAGCAAGGCAAAGGAACCGTGCTGGTGGGCGAGGTGAGCGCGGTGAATGATGATAACACCGATAACCGCTTTTACGAGCCGGTAGGCCGTTTTCCGGTGATCGAGGAGGATGAGCTGCCTGTGCATCTGCTGGTTGGGGACTACGGAAGGTTTTTATAGCTGATAACCGGCATCCATTTTTTTCTGGTCCGCTATATCCTTTTGAGTAATTATGTTACAGTTCTATAACGTGACTATCCTTGGTTTTTAGCCAAATAACCTTGTTTTTATCCTTGGATTTTAGCCAAAAACCATTACTTTTATCCTTGGTTTTTAGCCAAATAAATGAAACGCGATATATATAAGATATTAATTGACTGGAAGATTGCTGATGGCCGACGCCCATTACTGATCAGAGGGGCGCGGCAGACTGGAAAGACTTTTGTTGTAAGTGAATTCGGCACCCGGGAATTCGCAAATTTCATTTACCTCAACTTTGAGAGGAATCCTGAGCTTAAAGAAATCTTCACCACTTTGGTTCCTGCTGAAATTATTGAGAAAATAGTCCTGTTTACCACAAAAAAATCGATCGCTGGGAAAACTCTGGTTTTTCTCGATGAAATCCAGGAGTGTCCAAACGCAATTGTTGCGCTACGTTACTTTTATGAAGAAATGCCCGGACTGCACGTCATTGGAGCCGGTTCGTTGCTGGAATTCGCCCTTTCATCAGAAAGCTTCAGAATGCCGGTTGGAAGAATTCAATATCTTCATATCCACCCACTTTCATTTGGAGAATTTCTTGATGCCATCGGTGAAACCGAACTTAGAAAATACATCCTCAATTTTAAGAATCTGGAGAACCTTCCGGAGGGCCTTCATGTAAAACTAAATGAATATGTTCGCAGGTATTTCATCATTGGCGGCATGCCAGCTGTTGTAAATGAATATATAAAAACCCGCGATATAATTAATTGTCAAAGAATACAACGCTCGATATTAGATACCTATATTGATGATTTTGCCAAGTATTCCAGAATATCCAGGCATGTTTATCTGCGCAAAGTTTTCAACGCAGCACCTGCCATGGTGGGGCAACGATTTGTATATGCTCAGGTTGATCGTTCTGTAAAATCGAGGGATCTTAAAGATGCCCTCGAACTACTGGAAACAGCCGGCATTGTTACCCGCATCAGGCAAACCAGCGGTGCAGGTCTTCCACTGGCAGCGGCTGTTCATGAATCTATTTTTAAAGTTATATTCCTCGATATTGGTCTGTTTCATGCTGTGAGCGGGATCTATTCAGATACGGCTAGGGAAAAGGATTTTTCAGCCATCTTTAAAGGTGCAGTAGCGGAACAGTTTGCCGGACAGGAACTTATTGCCTGCCACTCACCTTATACCAAAGCTGCATTGTTTTATTGGGGGAGGGACGAAAAGAACAGCAGCGCCGAAATTGATTATTTAATTGAAAAAGAAGCCCGTATAATACCCGTAGAGATAAAATCAGGCTCCGCCGGACGCATGAAGAGCATGCAGATATTCATAGAAAAATACCATAGTGAAACTGCTCTCAAAATTTCGCAGGCCCCTTTTATGAATGGAAAACCCCTCCTGGCACTGCCGTTTTATGCCATTGAAAGCTTTTTACAACAGCCCCTTAGCCAAAATAATATCGATTAGGGTTTTATCTGTTCGCTGTGAAAATATATTTTCCGGATCCCACCTTAATGACCGTTCCCCCATTTACCGCTTTAACCGAATAAAAATCCGGATTATTAATTACGGACTTTCCCTTTTCACTGATTTTTGAAGCATCAGCTGCAGGTAAGAATACCGTGGCCGTTGTGTTGGCAGGAATTTCAATGTTCAGCGTGATCTTGTCCTTTTCCTTTTTCCATTCCGATTTAATCGTGCCGTAAACGGATTGATATTCACCCTTTACCCAGGATAAATCACTGACAAAATCAGGTTTTATGATCACATTTTTAAATCCCGGAGCAGCCGGATCGGGCCGGATACCCACTAAAGAATAATACAACCAATAACCGAAGCCCCCTCCCAGCGGGGGCATCTGTACCATTCCTCCGCTCCAGTCTTCTTTAAATATTTTTGACCCATGATTAAAAACCATATCATACCACGATGGGTAGGTCCGTTGATTGGCCATGGTATATGCCAGCTCTCCTTTTCCCAAATCCGAAAGGCCGGCTAGTATCAGAGGCGTTGAAACAAATCCGGTTCCAACATGATCTTCAGAGGCAGCTATTTTCCGGACCAGTTTATCGAGCACAAGGTCCCTGTTGCCCTCGGGCACCAGGTTAAAATATAGCGGCATCAGTTGGGAGGCCTGGCTGTACCGGGCATACTCGCCTGTTGCCGAATTGAAAAAATATTGGTTGAAAGCAACTTTAATTTTCCCGGCTAAATCTGCATAATATTCAGCATCGCTTTTAAAACCCAGAATAGATGCTGTTTGAGAAGTAATCATTGCGAAATGGTAAAATGCAACGGTGGAAGTAAATGGAACCGGGGTCATTTTTGGTCTTGCCCCTGAATTTTCAGTTCCGGGTTCCAGCCAGTCGCCAAGCCCCCATTTTATGATGTAACTGCTATCAATCGTCATCAAATACCCGGTGTACTTTTTCATGGCAACAAAACTCTCTTCCAGTATCCGTTTATCACCAAAATACTGGTAGATTTTCCATGGCAGGTAAACAATCATTCCTCCCCACCAGGGTCCGTTAATGGTAGGACCATCAAACCTACCCGGCGCCACCGGCGGAACATAACCGTTTTCGTGAATAATATCCAGAAAATCGCGCTGCCATTTAACATACATGCTTTGGCAGTTAAGTGAATAAGCATAAACATCAAACGCAGTTTCCACATCCTGGGTCCATCCGGCCTTTTCCCGCACCGGATCATTCGGGATATGAACCACATAGTTCCTCATAGTGTGCAACAGGATGCCGTACATCTCATTGAAAACATCATTTGAACAGGAAAATTTTCCGGTCTTGGCAAAATCCGTATTAACAATCAGCCCGGTAAAATCAGATAACTGAGGCTTATATCGCAAGCCCGATATTTCAACCGTTTTAATTCCATTGTAACTGAACCGGGCATCAAAAGTTTCGGCCTTTTCTCCCTTAAGTATATATTCATAAGTCTGGTACCTTCCAAGTGTATGAGTACCCATCCCCGGGTACTTTACGGAAACCGTGTCACCTTTTGCACCTTTTACCCGGATCCGTACCCAACCCGTTATATCTTTCTCCAGATCTACGGAGTATCCGCTCTTGATTTCTGTAATACTTACCGCTTTAACACTGTCGATAATCCTTACCGGTTGTAAATACTGTGATTCCAGCTTACCTTCAGGTGCATCGGTTTCAATGGCCGTTTTCCAATTCTTATCGTTGAATGAATTCCGGCTCCAGCCAGGCATTTCCTTATTGGCATCATAAGTTTCACCGCTCAAAAGATTATTGAACCGGATGGGCCCATCGGTGGTAAATTTCCAGGATTGATCAGAAACTACCGTTTTTTTCTTGCCATCGCTGTAAAAAATATCGAGTTGAAAAAGCAATCGGGGAGTAGCAATGTAATCGGCAGCATAATAACGCAGCGCATGAGGTATAACCAGGTTAAACCATCCATTTCCAAGCAATACGCCCAACATATTCGGTCCGTTTTTGATCAATCCGGTCACATCGTATGATTGATAAAATACTCTTTTCTGGTAATCTGATGGTGCCGGATTCAGCCATTCATCACTCACCTTATTACCATTGATATAAAACTCATTGAGGCCAAGCCCGCAAAGATTTACCACCGCACGGCTAATTTTGCTTTCCGAGTCAAATTGTTTTCTCAGATAAACTGCCGGTGCCGAAGTGATGTTACCGGTTTTCTTTCTGATATTTTCATTCAGGCTCCACATTTCCGATTCGGGTTCCATCCCAAAATCGGTCAGACTTTTCAATTCCTTTTGCAGGTCCGATAATTCAAGATCCGATGTGATCCACTTACCTTTCCAATCCGTTTTATTCACCATTGCCATGGTCCAGCAAGCAGGAGTGCTCCAGCTTGATTCCTTGTCCTGACGATCCCATACCTTGACTTTCCACCAGTATTTTTGCAGCGAAACCAATGGCTTTCCGGCATATTTAATATTTAAACAATCCGATGAAAGCACCTTGCCGGTATTCCAGATATCGCCACTATTACGCACCAAAGCCAGACTATCGGATGCCACCAAAATCTGATAAGCCTGTTGACTCCAGTTCCTTTGGTCCGTGCTGATATTCCAGTTTAATCGCGGATCCGGTATATCTATTCCTATTGGATCCCTGCCATATTCGCAGATCAGTTTAACCGGGGTTACCTCAGTTGCAATCAGCCCTGTGCACCGCATTACCAGCCATGCCATCGTCCACCCAAAGATTTTTACCTTCATAGCCTGTTCATTTCATTATCTACGTACTATCCCCACACACCCCAAACCAACTACCCTCAACTAATTAGTAATTATCCTGATTATCTTAATTTCGCGGGCTTTCGCTTCAATCGCCAAATCAAATCGAATAATTCCCTCATTATCGGAAGTATACTTTTTTATGGATAAATTATTTACAAAAAGCTGATAAACAGCGTTTGGTTTAAGATTATACAATTCATGAATAACACCTTTTTTCAGGCTGATGCCGGTTTCATTCCAGTGCATATTGCTGTCCTCCCAGCTAACAATATCAATGGTACAGGACTGCGAACCTGAAATCTTTAATGAACAATTGGTACTATTTGAATTATAATATTTAAGGTCACCGGAATTAAAATCAACTGCAAAAGGATTTTTGTTTGAAACAGTGAAATTATTTGCAGAAATTGAATTTTTGTTCTGGTTTAATTCAATCCAATAATTCTGATCCCGCAGTAAATATTTAATCTTTGTTCCGTTTAGCTCACTCGTCAGATGTGGCTCGAGGTACAGCCGGTTATACTGTGGCCTGATGCCGTATATATTCCGGTACAATCCCACCACTGCCATAATGTTATTAGCCAGGATATCGTCGCCTGCACCCGACTGGTTGATGCGCGTATATCGCTGATAGGCCAATCCATCGGTTTCATAGCGATCTATAACGTTCCGGATATACTTAACAGCCGTTTCCGGCTTGTATTCAGCATAACAGCGTGTTCCCAGCTCTGCCCACGATAAGAACAAATCCCCATTCTCGTAATTTGGATAAGGGTAATTGACATTGCTCAGCCCCACGTTTTCTTCATACGGATAAAAGCAGGCAGGCCAAATAAAAAGATTTTCCTTTTGCATCAATTCCTCCATCTTGCTTAGCACAACTTCCTTGCGCACAGGATCATCGCATAAGCCATATCCAAAAGCCAGAAAATTCACCATGCTCACCAGGTTATTGCCATAGTACGATCCGTCGGGCTCCCTCCAGTGCACATACCATTGATTTTTCTCGTCCCAGAATCCCCCGTTTGCAGTGCTCTTATTAAAGGCTGCTTTTATTCCTTTTGCCAGGCTCATGTATTTCCCGGACATCACTTGATCACCCAGCAACTTTTCGAGCTCCGACCAGCGCACCAGGGCCTTATACATATAGGCATTGATGCTGGACACCTCATATGATGCCCACACCACATCGAGCCAGTCGGTGCCTTTTTGCTCCTTATGCGTTTTCTGGATAACTTCAAAAAGGCCATTCCCATCGGAATCTCTTTTGATCATATAATCAAGGACCAACTCGCAGGTTGATTTAAACCGTCTAAGCCATATGGTATCTCCGGTGAGATCAAATTGCTCGGCCACATTGATCGCGAAAGCAGGCTGGCAATCGAGCATATATCCCCACATACACTCATAAAACCCGTCAGGCCTGAAAGTATTTGGCATGGCATCGGTGGAATCGTGGTGCCATCTGGGCAGCACCCTTCCATCGGGCATCACGGCATGTTCCTTTTCAAACTCAAGAGCCTTTGAAAAACCGTTGATAAAATCCGGCGAATTTATGGCCAAACCAAACAGAGCAAACCAAGGCTCCTGCAACACCACCCATCCGGTGCGCCATCCATTTGATCCATAAAGGTTTTTATCAACAACGCCATACCTGCCAATGGTATTCAGGATTTCATTGACCGATTCCTCCTTTATTCCCCGCAGCTCTCCCCGGTCATATTCCCGATCATAGGTCAAAGCCTGAATGAGGTAGTGCCGGCTGATACGTGACTGGCGGATCTTGATAGGAGAAAACACATTATCACCGGTTTTAATAAAACGCCGTAACCCGAATTTTGTGTTTACCGGCTCAGCCGATGAAGACTGAACTAATGATAAGGTATTATTTTTCAGATGGCTGAAAGTTGCGGTCCGGAAATCAGCTGACGCATCATTCGAGGCAATCCTCAAACAGCTGTTCTCGCTTCTGTTCCAAAAAGTTACCGTGGAAGTGTTTACCCCGTAAGCATCACCTGGCTCATTTAAGAAACGGTTCCAGGCAACTCCTCCGTTATCCAGCAATGCCCCGTCCCAGGTTTGCATGGTATTAAACTGCCAGCAAGGAAAACAATTCCCGCTGATCACCCCGTTGTTTTTATACTGCCGGTTTATTTGCCAGCCAATATCATTCCCGGCTATTTTGAATGCCCATTGCTCCTTAACCAGAAAAGCAGGAGAACCAAATACGATGTTGCCAACAATTACTGAATCAGCATTTATCGATACAATTGGCGCTTCCAGACATTTTTTCGATGAAAACATTGAACCATCCGGATCGATTCCTGAATACACCAAATTGCCATTTCCTGTCACCAACCTTCCTTTTACAGTAATCTGGTCCAAAACACAACCTTCGGAATAATTAATTCGTATGATCAGCTCTCCGTTACCGCCCCGCAGCGTAATGGTTTTATTCACTTTATCGTGAGTAACAGGAGCCGGATCCTGACAATAAACGGCATTGCCTGATGCGGCTACTTTAAGCAGGAAGAGGGCGATAATGGAGATTTTAATCATGGAATTCGAATGTTAACAAGGTATGACCGGAATCGACCCCGTAGGGGCAGAAAATCTTCTGCCCCCCAACAGTGTAACCGAAATGAAACCCATACGGGCAGAAAATCTTCTGCCCCTACTATTTTACATATTTGGCCTTATTCAGGAAATCGTAGCTCTGCTGTGCACTGGCAACCGGATCGTTGTTGGTGTATTGCTCAATTTCCACAAACCAATCCGTAACCTTGTTAGCGTTCATCTGCTTAAAGATGGCCTCAAAATCCATGGTTCCGCTGGCGCCAATCTCTTTAGCATCTTTAATATGGATCAATCTGATCTGATCAGGATATTTCTTCAGATAAACAACAGGATCACAACCTCCTTCATGGCACCAATAAACATCAAGCTCAAGTTTAACGTACTGCTTATTGACGTTTTTCAGCAGGTAATCGTAAATCACCTGATCGCCAATCTTTTTGAACTCAACGGTATGGTTGTGGTAACCAAACCCGATGCCGGCAGCAGCAGTCTTTTTCCCCACCGCACTGAAATAATCGCAGTATGTTTGCAGCTCTTCCAATTTACTTTTATCATTCACCGGCATGGAAGCCATAACGATATATTTGGCGCCAACCTTTTGGTGAGCTTCAATTGCCTGATCCCACCATTTCATCACTTCGGCTTCCTTTTCTTTATTATAGGCTCTTCCCAGATGAGCACTGGTGGCTTTCATCCCCAGGTCATCGCACCTTTTTTTAAAATCGGCGGGAGCCAATCCGTATATCAATCCGTCCCCATATCCTGCTGTTTCCAGATTTTTATATCCGATTTTAGCAACAGCCTCCAATGCTGCCTGTATCCCCGATTTGTTAATCAGGTCCCTTAATGAATAGAGCTGGATACCCATTGTTTTAGCAGCATAATCAGGTATCACCGATGAAGATAAAAACTTCGGAGCCATCAGGCCACCGGCTATGATCAATGAACTTTTCTTTAAGAAATCACGTCTGTTTTGCATGGTATTTAGATTTGTAGAAGTTTCGAATTCCAGTTTTAATTGTATTCCTGATTATAGAGGCATATCTACCAGTTTCCAACCTTCGCGGTAATTGTGCCTGATCAGGTCTTCGGCAAACTTTTTAGCATTGATGGGGTCTGTCGATTTTTTATCAAATTTTGGGCGGCCATCCACCATGGCAAAGGTGTCATTCACCACAATCTGCAGGGTTTCATCATCGGTGATATTGGTAAACCGCATATTCTCACCATCCCAAAGCAATTCCTTATTCAAGGTTTGCAAGCGTACTGCCAGTACCCCCATAACCACCATCTCATTGAACGGGCCGGCTTCACTAAAGTCCGATGCGGTTTTAACTCTCGATGCCGGGCTTTCCTTGCAGGCACGGATAAAGTCATTGAAATGGGCGCTATCGCGATTTTCATACCCCTCAACACGGCGGCTTACCTTTGGTGCATCAGGCACGCGCCCTGAAAGCAGCCACGGCTCCACACCATAACATCCGCAGATCAAGGTATCTTTTGTTCCGTGAAAAATCACGCCGCCTCCCTGATTATTCATGTTTTTACCGGCAGGCCATCCGGCTGGCATATCGGGCTTTAAACCACCATCATACCAGTGAACTTCTACCTCTGGCATGGCAACTTTTGGCATATTATCGCGTGCAGGGAAAGTTAATCTCACGTGCTGGGCTTGCGGGGCACAATCTTTTAATAACAAAGTTGAGGAACCCTGGGCCTTTGTAGGATAACTCAGTTTCAGTGATTTAAATACCGGATGCAGAATATGACAGGCCATATCGCCCAGTGCACCGGTTCCATAAGTCCACCACCCGCGCCAGTTCCAGGGGTGATAGATGATGTTATAGGGTTTCAACTCTGCCGGCCCGGTAAATAAATCCCAGTTTAAGGTATTGGGGATCTTGTCCACATTTGTTGGCGTCATCAATCCCTGTGGCCATACAGGGCGGTTGGTATAAGCCTCAACTTTGGTAACTTCCCCGATCTCACCATTCCAGATCCAATCGCAGCTCAGGGCAACCCCCTCGCCCGATGATCCATGGTTTCCCATTTGTGAGGCAATCTGATACTTTTTGGCCAGCTTAGTCAGCAGGCGTGATTCATATACCGAGTGGGTCAACGGTTTTTCAGTATACACATGCTTTCCCATGGTAATTGCCTCAGCAGTTATCATGGCATGGGTATGATCGGCCGTAGCTACCATAACCGCATCGATGGACTTACCCATTTCATCAAACATTTTGCGATAATCCCAATAGGGTTTTGCTCCCGGATAAGTATCAAAAACAGGCTTGGAATACTTCCAGTCAATATCGCATAATGCCACAATATTTTGAGTGGAAAGGCCCTTCAGAACTCCTGATCCCCTGCCGCCGATTCCAACTCCCGCAATATTAAGTTTGTCGGACGGAGCAGTATGTCCGTGACTTTTACCAAGTACCGCGTTAGGTACAATAGATATGGCTGCAACAGCCGCTGTGCCGTTTTGGAGAAAGGATCTCCTTGAAATTTTTGACATTCTCAATTCCGATTTATTGTAAGTACCATCAACCTGTTTTCAGTTATTAAAACTATACTTTTTAACTTTAATTTGCTTGGATTTAGCTTAAAAAGTAATAAAGAAGCAAATTGCATTTTTTCTTGCGAATAATTACTTTTGAAGGATGAAAATCCGGATGTCTGTTTTTCTTCTGAATACCCTTTCACCATTGATCCTGCAAAGTATTTATGATGCAAAAACCTCTTAAGCTATCTTATTTGTTTTTTACGTTTCTTAAGATAGGATCAATTTCTTTTGGCGGATTTATGTCGTTAATCTCGGCGGTTCAAAAGCAGGTTGTTGATAAAGATAAACTGATCAGTAATGAAGAGGTGCTGGATGGAATATCGATGGCCTCGGTTTTACCCGGTCCGATTGCAGTAAATGTTATTGCTTTTATTGGCTATCGCCTCAAAGGGACCAAAGGAGCCCTGGTCAGCATTACAGGCATCCTTTTACCAGCGTTTTTGCTGATGCTTATTTTATCTGAACTTTATTTCAGATTTGGCAACGTACCGGAATTCGGAGCATTCTTTTCTGGAGTCCTTCCTGCTGTTTCCGCCATTATTATCAGCGTTGCAGTGGGTATGATCAAGAAAAATGTTTCCGACTGTAAGCAGTACATTTTAGTTGCACTGGCGGCAGTGATTACATTTTTCTCGAAATCTTATCTCTCTACCTTAGGCATCATCATTGTTTCCGCTTTTGTTGGATACCTTTTATACTATTCCAGACCTGTAAACATGGCCGATCCGGTTGGCCGATCAATCAGACCAAGGCATTTTAGTAAGGGTTTTACCCTAACCGGAACTGTTGTACTGGCATTGCTGGTTCTTTTCATTTTTTTGCCGGCCATAATCCCTGAAAATTCCGCACCGTTTTGGCTGCATCGAAAAATTATGCTGACCTTTTCCGGGATGAGCTTAAGTTTGTTCGGAGGCGGATATGTGGTGATCCCTTCGATGCAAAAAATAATTGTTGATACCCTGCATTGGCTCACCAATAAGGAGTTTGTTGATGCAATTGCGCTGGGTCAGGTAACTCCCGGCCCGATATTTATCAGCGCCACATTTATCGGGTTTCGGCTAGCGGGCTTTTTGGGCGCCTTAAACGCCACACTCTCCATATTTCTACCTACAGCATTCCTGATGATTATCTGCACCCGGTTTTTTGCCTCCATTAATGGCTCCCCAATATTGAAAGCAGCCTTTAAAGGCTTAAGGCCCGCAATTATAGGCATGATATTATCAGCTTCGGCTACTATCCTTTTAAGCACCGGTATTTCCTATAAAACAATTGTTCTATTTATTGTGATACTGGCAATCGTGATCAAATATAATCCTGATCCTGTTTATATTATACCGGTTGCCGGAATCATTGGCCTAATCTTATTTTAATATGGGCAGCAAGCCGTTTACCGCCATCCAGATGATCGGAACACAGCGTTCCGGATCCAACCTACTCCGATTGATGCTTAATCAGCTCGATAGTGTTTCGGCTCCACATCCCCCTCATATTCTGGAAAGATTTGTTCCGCTTTTACCAGCTTATGGCGACCTGAATGTGCAGACTAATTTTGCTGATCTGGCATCGGATATATGCAAGCTGATTGAATATAACCCGGTACCTTGGGATGGACTCCAATTAAGCAGTGATATCATAACCAGCCGGTGCAACAATAACTCGGTCCAGGAAATATTCAGGGTTATATATGAGTTGCGCGCCCAAAGCCAGAATGCCCATATCTGGATATGTAAAAGCATGGTTAACATTCAGTTTGTTCATCTGCTTGAACCAGCAATTAAACCGCTTTACCTGCATCTGTACCGCGATGGCAGAGATGTTGCCCTTTCCTTTATGAAAGCCATTGTTGGTGAAAAACATGTATATTTTATCGCGAAACAATGGCGCGAAGAGCAGGAGATGGCCATGAAATTAATGGGTCATATTTCCGGAAACCGGTTTATTCAAGTCAGTTATGAAAATCTGCTGGCAAACCCTGAAAGTGAAATCAAAAGGCTGTGCTCCTTTATCGGGGCCAATTATGATCAGTCGGTTTTAAGCTTTTTCCAATCGAACGAATCGATTAATACCGCTCACTCAGGCGAAATGTGGAAGAATGTTGAAAAACCGATTTTGAAGGATAACTTCAATAAGTTTTCCAAAGAAATGTCAAACGCTGATATTCAAATGTTTGAGCAGGTAGCAGGTGAAACGCTCCTTAAACTGGGCTATCCTCTGCAGTTTCCGTTTAACAATACACCTTTTGAGCCCCAGCAGATTGAAGCGTTTTCAGCAATTAACCAAAAGAGGAAAGAGGAGGTCAGGGCCACAATCAGTCCCGAAGACCTGGAGAAAAGAAAGAGGCAGGACGATCTTCTGAAAAGCATCAGAAAGCGCATCACTTCTAATAGCAATTAATCTAATCATTATGCAAAAAAATTGCCGGATTATCTGGCTGTATGGAAGGCCATGTTCGGGAAAAACAACTATTGGTGACAAAATGATAGAAATGCTCGCCGGAACGGTTCCCAATGTTTTTTTTATCGATGCTGATTTTTTGCGTACCGGCTTAAATCGCGATCTTGGGTTTAGCATGGACGACCGGTTTGAGAACATCCGCAGAGCAGCTGAAATGGCATCATTCATTGCTTCTCAGGGCGATGCAACCGTAATTTGCACCTTTATTACACCCATTCAGGCACTCCGTGAACTGGCAAATTCAATTGCAAAGAGAAATGAGGTGCCCTTTTTTCCATTTTATATTGATACTCCACTGGATGAATGCATTCACCGCGATGTAAAAGGTCATTACCATTCGGCCCGGACAGGAACGATGGGTCAGTTTACCGGTATATCTTCCCCTTTTGAAGAGCCGGCTTCAGATGAATTTAGGATTACCACCTTGAACACCACTCCAACGGAATGTGCACTTCGGATTTTTTCAGCTATAGGAATAACAAT
>CAIXKO010000458.1 GCA_903919925.1 uncultured Bacteroidota bacterium
GGAGTCATGGTTTCCGTAGCCGGCAATACGAGCAACCGGTAAGATGCTCCTGATGGGAATGTTACTTTTCCATCGGCGACCGATGCCCTCATCAGTTGGGAAGGCGAACATCCATCAAAGTTATAGCCTTTCTTATCGGGAAGAAAGACGTCTGAAGTTTCTCCCGGCGCCCTGAAAACCTGCGGTGCCCCTTCCGGGGACAGGTAAAGAATGTCGGCCACTGTTTTTCCCTGTTGCAGGAGGTACTGGCAGCGCGCAATGTATTTGTGATACTCATATGCCATAGGCCACCAGGTTTGGGTGCGGTCATGATGTAAACCATAAGGCCCGAATGTCATCCCCGGTTTCAGGCTGTCATTAAGTGGCTGATGCTGAAAAATAACATACATGAACTTATTAATTCCGGTTGCAAAAGCCCAGTCGCCCTGATTTTTCATTGATCCGGGATATATTTTCCATGCATCAAGATAGGCGGTGAAAGCCTCGGCAGCAACTACCTTTTTTCCTTCAATATGGGCAATGGATGCGGCTTCAATACAACTGAATGAGGTGTTAAAGCCATAACCCTGGCTCCAGAATTCGCCCATGGGAACATCTGCCAAAGCTCCCAGGTCAAGGTCGGCAGTTGGGTTCATGCCATAAGGCTCGATGGAAAATCCCATATTAAACTTTCGGGCATACTTTTTCAACTGAAGTACATGGTTTTCAAAAACCAATTCCTGTGAAGTCTGCCGCAAATCCCATAAAAATCGTTCGCTCTTTTCAAGGCTTTCAACCACTAACCCGGCAAAAACCGGAACAAAAGGGAGAGGATCGTACCCCCTTCGTTTATTGAATTCTTCCCTGAATTTTGCAGTCCAGTTTTGCGCTCCCATTTCCCAGCTATCCATATGTAGCATTTTTAAGCCGCCCTGGAGATTTTTAGCTGGTATACCGGTTTTTTGAAGCAGCTTTCCGGTGAAATTAGCAAGATGAGCGTTAAGGGCAGTGGTGTCGAATTTATCTGCCTCAAAACCCACTCCCGGTATAGGAGCCGGTCGCGTAACTGCACCGTTATTGCGACTCCCCATACGCATTATAGTCCAGTTACCCTCAGGGACTTTCCATTCCAATTCACCATCCGGTTTTAAAAAAGAGGTGACATCAATGATTTCTTTTTTTGAAATCGCCGTTCCTGGTGAAGGTTCAGTATAGTTTGCAAGCGACAGAAGATAGGGCTTAACACCAGGCTTTGAGGAGTATGGCTCTCGATAAAACAAGGCTTTTTCAGTAATATCTTTTATTTTTAAATTTCCGGAAGGAGTTGGGAATGCAAGCACCGCAACATCTTCATAATAATCGAGCCATTTTTGTTTGAGTTCCGGAGTAAAAGAACCCTCCCCAAAATAAGGATTCACAGGGGAAGGTTTTGGAAGAACGATTGGCTTGCTTTCAGCTCCAGAAACCTGTATTGAACTGCATACCAGATGCTTCATCGATTGTGCCCCGGAAACCCACGGCCCTCCGCTGCCGGTCCAGCCGGGCCCCACCCCCAGGGTTATTGCGATCCCCAAGCGCTCAGACTCGCGAACAATATGGGTAAACAAATTCATCCATTCTTCGCTCATGAAATCAACTTTCCCCCTCGGAATACCAACATTCACCTCCATCAGCAACACACTACCAAGGCCCGCAGCTTTCATTGACTCTAAATCAGCAGTGATTCCCTGCTTCGATATATTGCCATCCATTATAAACCAATAAACTCCTGGGCGTGCAGAATCCGGAGGGTTTTGAAAACCTTTCTTCAGCTCCGACAATGTCGGTCCATTGTTGTTTTGAGTGCAGCTACCTGTGAACAAGGCTACTGCAATCAAGATAATGATAATGAGTCTATTCATATTATGAAATCTGTTTGCATCACCTCTGGAGCTATCCCACCAACCAGCTACCATAGCCAACATTCAAACGATAGCTGAAATTCAATAGGTTCTGGGCCAAAATCAATTTGTGTAAATAGGGCAGGAGGGCAGAAGGTTTGAAAGGTAAGAAATAAATAAAAATATTACAAGTTGCTCAGAGTCAGATTGTTTCTTGAATTTTGAACTTTTACTTCTTGCCCGTCTTCCCTTTCTGCCCTTATGCCCTCCTGCCCTTCTTCCCTTTCTGCCCTTATGCCCTCCTGCCCTTCTTCCCTTCTTCCTGTTGGCGAAATTAAGAATTTCCGCTTTCATTTGCTTTTAATATTTATTTCGTATTTTTGCGAAATAGGAAACATAACGAATCGAACAATA
>CAIXKO010000459.1 GCA_903919925.1 uncultured Bacteroidota bacterium
AATAAAGGAGTTAGAGATTCCCGGACCCGTTTTGGATTTCAGCCGATAAACTTCAAGGGACGCATATTTGAGCCCACCACCCTCCATTCTGCCCACCGATGCCATCTTACGGAAGCATTGAATTGGATAGAAATGCATACAAATATATGGACGCATATTTGCGTCCACCGACCTCCATCCCACCCACCAATGCCATCATATGGGAACATTGAAATTGATGGAAACTCTCCTTCAAAAAGCCAAATAAATCCTTAGGTTGACGGCTATGGGGCCAGGGGGAGGGTACCTAAGACAAGTTATCTGCCATGATGTTCCATTTCAGACGGAGGGAACTCTGCGGTAAAGTTTAAAGAAAGAGATTAACCGCAGAGAACCGCGGAGAATTGCGCAGAGGGCCGCAGAGGGAGAAATCGTCGGGGTTTATGCATCTGGTTGAAGTTAATTTTTTAGTTGGAGGATGCACGGTGCATTAAAAATTCGGAAGGAATTGAATCTGCCGAAAGAAAAATTAAATTTGCCGCCAATGTCAAACAATCATCGCGTATGCTAAAAATTAAATATTTAATGGGTCTGGTTGTGTTAGCCGGGCTGATCTCTTGCCAACAAAAAAAGGAAACAGGCCCCGTAACCATTGGAATCAACGAAGCCCATTTTGCTAATGTTCCGCTGGAAAAGGTGTTGTCGGGATCTGAATTTGTGCCACTGGAGCTTACCAGGGAATCGGCGCTTTCGGAGTTTGCCATGTTCCTGAACTGGACCTCCGGATACTATTTAATGGATCAATACAAATCGAAAACGGTTTTTCAGTTCGATAAAAAAGGAGGATTTATCCGGACCATTGGAAAAGCTGGACAGGGGCCAGGGGAGTTTACCAATTTGGGTGAAGCACTGGTTACCAAAAACGGAGTAAAGATTTTATCGGGTTTAACGGATACCAAAATAATTGGGTACGATAATAAGGGTCAGTATTTACGTACTGATCAGATACTTGCCCGCAACAGTAATTCGTTTGCCATGAATCCCAAAAGCGGGGACTACTATTTTTTCGTCACCGGGTACCAGCATCTCATTCAGCGGGTGGATGGGAAAAGTTTACAACCTGCTGATTCTTTTTTAATTAGAAATACCCGGTTAACCACTGCAGGAGTTCTGACTTTTAGTACCACCTCGCAGGGTGCCGTTTTGTTTTATCAACCGTTTGATAACCGTATTTTTCGTTTGGAGAAGAACATGATCAACCTGGCATATCGGTTTGATGTTGGCCCGTCAACACCGTTATATGATGATATGGATGCTGACCTCCAGACGAAAATGGTTACTCAGCGGGAACTTTGGTTCATCTATAAAGCGTTGGAAAACTCGGAATGGCTTTACCTGTTAGTTGCACAACAGATAGCGATGGATGAAAATGAATCGCAGTTTTACTCCCTTTTATATCAAAAGAAAACCGGCAAAATTTATCAACTGCCCGATACACCTGATCCGGGACCATTATTTCGTCCGGCATTTAGCTTAGGAGATGACAATATTCTATACACCTCTGTTCAGCCCAAAATCATCAATCAATCAGCGGAATGGAAAGCGGAGTTTAAGAAGCGGGGCATAACGTTAACGCCTGACGGGAATTATGTGGTAGTGAAGATTCCATTAGGAAAATTGGTGCAGTAAGCGCCGGATATTCCAACCACAAAATTCGGCTTCAACAGTGAGGCAAGTATCTCAATTTTTATAAATCCGGATATCAAGCTGCCCCAATTATGGCTAATTCAGACAGTTAAATTGCAATTTTTCGTATAATTTCCCTAAAACCCAAATAAAACCTGAATTCGCTGATCAACTGATTGTTTGTACAGCTTTCTCAATTCTGGAAATAACGGCGGCAGGCCCGATGATTGCCATGATATCGAATACGCCGGGCCCCATGGAGGAGCCAACGAGGCATAAACGCAGAACATTCATTACGTTGCCCATGTTTAGCCCATTGCTGGAAATATGGGTTTTGATCATGCTTTCATAGTCCGCAGGATCAAGGCTGAATTCATCAGGATCAGTATGCAGGTAAGGCTCAATGAGGAGGGTAATATCCTTTAGGATTTTGGTCATATCGGGTGACCAGCGTTTTTTGATAACCGACTCATCGTAAGCGGTTGGAGCTTCAAAAAAGAACCAGGCCTGGCTCCACAAATCTTTCACGAATTGTGCCCGCTCTTTTACCAGCGATATAATTTTAACCACACGATCCCACTCCTGCTCAGTAAGTTGCAATGGTTCCTTTTCAGCAGGCTGGTCATTGGGTTCTGTTTCTTCGACTGCTGCCTGATTTTTGAGTTTGGCACTATATGCCTTAATAAATTCCTCCGCAATCTCCTCATTACTTTTCAGCAGCATATACTGATGGTTGAACCATTTGGCTTTTTCGGGATCAAATCGGGATCCTGATTTGCCCACTCTTTCGAGTGTAAAAGCCTCGGTCAGTTCATCCATGGAATAGATTTCCTTATCGGTACCATCGTTCCAGCCGAGGAGGGCGAGGATATTGACGAAAGCATCGTTGAAATAACCGGCTTCGCGATATCCGCTGTAAACTTCATTAGTTTCGGGGTTGTTCCAGTTGATCGGAAAAACCGGGAATCCTAGTTTATCGCCATCGCGCTTACTCAGTTTTCCATTGCCACTGGGTTTGAGGATCAGCGGTAAATGAGCGAACTGAGGCATGGTATCGGTCCATCCAAATGCCTGATAGAGCATTACGTGCAGCGGAAGCGATGGCAGCCACTCCTCCCCGCGTATCACATGGGAAATCTGCATGAGGTGATCGTCAACCACATTTGCGAGATGGTAGGTGGGCATTCCATCGGATTTAAACAAAACCTTATCATCGATAGTGGCGGTGTTTACCCGAACTTCACCACGTATGAGGTCCTGCATCACGATTTCATGATTTTCAGGCATCCGGAAACGGATGACATAATGCAAGCTGGAATTGAGGAGGTGATTAACTTCATCGGCTGAAAGTGTTATTGAATTCCGGAGAGTTTTCCGTGTTTGCGTATCGTAGGAGAATGTTTCCTTGCGGCTCTCATATTCTTTTCTTATCGCATCCAGATCTTCAGCAGAATCGAATGAATAGTAGGCCCAGCCGCTTTCAATGAGCTGATCTGCATATTGTTTATAGATTGCTTTTCGATCGGATTGGCGATAGGGGCCATATTTGCCGCCCTCTTTTATTCCCTCATCTATTTCGATCCCGCACCAGGCGAGTGATTCCATGATATACTCTTCGGCACCGGGAACAAACCGGCCCTGATCGGTATCTTCGATCCGGAGGATCATGGTTCCCTGGTGTTTACGGGCAAAAAGATAATTAAATAGTGCAGTACGAACCCCGCCCATGTGGAGGGGGCCGGTGGGGGATGGAGCAAAGCGGACGCGGACCATATTATTGAGAATTAAATTGGGTGCAAAAGTAGTTATTTTTAGGGGAAGAGGGCAGGAGGAAGAAAGGCAGGAGGGCAGGAGGGCAGGAAGGCGAAAGTTAAGTAAGGTATGACCCGTCCTGATTTTTGTTTACAGTTTTTTGTTATTATTTTATAATAGATACTTACTGATTAATGGACAAACTTAATCCTAATTGTCTTCATCAATACTAATGGTTTGTTTTCTTTTGTAATAGTTCTTCCATCTTCTTGTTAAAACCCCGTGCTTTGCGTGAGCAAAGCATGGGGTATTCATATCCAGGCTGCTGTGCGGACGGAGCTCATTGTAAATCCTAATGATTCTGCTCAGATGGGAACGAGCTTCTTCAATGGTGTTAAATCGCAGTCCATTTAACCATTCGTCTTTGAGAATGCCGTTAACCCTTTCTGCAATTGCGTTTTCCCGCGGATCACCATTCTCTGTCATGCTGATGCGAAATTTATTCCGGATCAGTATTTTGACATAGTCGTCACAACAATATTGGACGCCACGATCCGAATGATGGAAGATGTTTATGATCCCTTTGGGTACCTGACGGATGGCCATTTTTAGCGCTTTCACACTGTGTTTCGCTTCCAGCGTATTGCCCAGTTCCCATCCGATTATTTTTCTCGAGTACCCATCTGTAATTAGGTTCAAATAACCGTAACCTCCCTTGATCTCGATGTAAGTTATATCGCTAACCCACAACTGATGAGCCTGCTCCGGTTCGAACCCGACAATCAGGTTCGGGTACTTCCGTAACCAGTGATTACTAAAAGTAGTCTTGGTTCGATAACGTCGTTTACGAACCAGCAGATCATTATTGCGCAGAAAGTTGAAGAATAGATCTCGTCCGAGCGTGAGCTCGCCATTCATTTTGGGTTGAATCAACTTCAACAGCTTTCTCCCTCCGAGACGGGGCATCAGCTTGCGCTGCTTCTCAATCATCTGCAACAAAAGGTCTTCTTTTGCCGCTTCTTTATAAACATAATTCTTTCGCTGATAGTAAGCCTGCCGACTATTACCAAACAGTCCGCACAAAGTATCCAGATTCATTTCTGGCCCGTCCGTGCGCAGCACTGTTACTGTTTGGCACCAGGCTTTTTTCTAATTGGAATTTTAAGATCTCGCTCAGCAATAGTAATCATGGTATCAAGGGCTTGACCACGAAGCCTTTCGTACTCAAGATCCTTTTCCAATTGTTTAATCTTCACTTCGAGTTCTCTTTCTTTACTCGTTTTACCTGTTTCTTTGGTCATGGTGGATTGAATGCGAGGTTGTTCCTGATCTGATTTTGTCAGTCCAAATTTACGCATCCAATTGTATAGGTAACCGTTGCCGCGCAGACCATATTTTTTTTGTAATACTTGCCGGCTAACTCCCGTGGTTAGGTACTCCTGAACAACTTTTAACTTAAAATCGTCCGAGTAAATTGTTTTACTTTTCTTCATAATCCTGATTTAGATTTACTTTAACTGTAAACCTATTTCAGGACGAGACAGTACTTCCTACTTTATTTTTGCCTTCCTGCCCTCCTGCCCTCTTGACTTTCTTCCTCCTGCCTTTTCTTTAAACTCTCAGGAAAATCTTCTTCCGGTACAGATACAGTAAAAACATCCACTCAACAGCCAGCAATCCGATGCAGGCTATCACTTCTCCCCAGGCTTCGCCTGAGATACGCGATAAGCCACCGAGGAAAAACTCGCTGGTATGTCCGAAATCGATGAGCGATGAACCCAGGTAAATGGTGATGGAATTCATGCCGATGACGGTAAAGAAAAAGGTCCATTTCCTGAACTGCCAAACATCGATAATCAGGTAAAACAAGGAGAGCATAAGCAGACTGACACCGCCGGCCAACAGGTTGAAGGTGGTTGTCCAGGCCGATTTGATCACCGGGTAGACCGGCATCAGAAGTAACGCAATAATGATGAAGATAACACCTGTTCCACTCAGGATCGCTAATTTCTTATACTCGGTCCAGGCTTTGCTTCGTAAAACTTCACCTGCCAAAGCGCCCATCAGGGTAATTCCTGCTGCGGAAACAATGCAAAGCAAACCCTCAGGGTCAAAAACTTCGCGATACAGGCGTCCGGGTAAAAGCATCCGGTCAACATACCCGTTAATGCAGCCTTCAGGGGTGAGCACTCCGGCTCCGATACCAGGAACGGGGATGAAATTCTGAATAATGGCATAGCCCAGCAAAATCCCGCCGAGCCACATTAGCCGGAAAGAATAGTGCCGGGTGAAAAGCACTATCAAAGCGGCAAAAAGATAGCCGAGCCCAATCTGACCGAGCACGCTAGCCAACCGGGGAGCTTCGCCATCGACAAATGAGAGGTCAAGGAATCCATTATAGAGGATGCCCAGTCCGACTAATGTCAAACCGCGCCTTACAATTTTCCAGGCTGTACGGGACTTGCTGTTTCCTGAGTGGATTTTCCCCAGAATGGCATACGAAATGGCCAC
>CAIXKO010000460.1 GCA_903919925.1 uncultured Bacteroidota bacterium
ATCGCCACCGGTTATGGTATTCGGACTCACCTGCACCAAGCCAAAAGGAGTGGCCGCGCCCGGAAATGTTTTACCCAGTCCGTGTGCCACCCCGGCCTTGCCCGTATTGGTGCTTGCTCCGATAAACGGGTTCACATAATCGGCGGGCCCGGGGTTTTGGGCAGAAAGTTGCGAGAGGACTGTGGAGAGGAATAGGAGGATTAATGGGGTTTTCATTTCAAAATCTTTTTAATTAATAACCTGCTAAATACTTAACTCCTAAAAGGCTGATGTTTTTTGGTTTTTTTTAAAATTTTCTGCCTGCTCAAAAATTTCCACATACACTTCATCTCTTTCTACCGGTGGATACCCAAATTCATCCAACAGCAATATCAGCCCAACTTTTAAAGCTGATTTTATATCATCGCGCCTGTTCCAGTCTGGGAATTTTGCCTGCCCGTCAACCAATTCTTTTACTGCTTTGGCCAATTCAATTAATTTATCTTCCGGATAGCTAAAATCGTATTTTACACACAATTCTTTCAGAATATCATAAAATGCTTTCTCCTCAAAATCGATACCTAAAATATCACCCGCTGAAAACTCCTGATGCACTTCCCAGATTAAATTAGTCAGATGTTCTGCCATTTCTTCATATACTTCACTCCGTAAGATGTCGCTTTCATCCCTTTGATTGTATTGCTCCACCAGAACCTGCATCTTTTTAGTGAAATCAATTCCCTTAATTTTATTGACCTTCCTGATTTCGGCAATCACCTTAGATAAAAGCTTTTGCAATAGTTTAATTTTTGTGTTTGGCAGCTTTATTTTGTCAATTTTGGCCAAATAATCTGCATCAAAGAGATCTTGTTCGGTTTCTTCCTCGTCACCCAGTTTGAATATTTCCTCAACACCATCACTTTCCAGCGCATCCTTAATCATTTCACGAACCCGGGCATTCATTTGAGCAATATCGGGTGCATTACCTTTGGTGAGTTTAAATATGATGGACCGAACGGCTAAATAGAAATGGGTTAAATCCCGTTCATACTGAGATAATTGCTCGCTACCCGCGCAAATATCATAAGCAGCTTTTAATCGCTTAACCAAACCCATGAATCGGGTTTCAACATCCTTGGTTTGTTGGGCAAATTCGGCGGCCAGGTTCAATGTATTTAACTGCTGCAGAGTTGTGCCATGGAAATACTTATGGTTGTCGAACTTGTGAAATATTTTGTCCAGAAGATCTAAATGATTCCTGACAATGATCAGTGATTCAGCAATGTCCTCGAAATTATCTTCATCGCCCTTGCTATATTTTGCCAATGCGATATTCATTTGTCGCTTAATCCCAATGTAATCAACCACGAGTCCTTTGTTTTTACCTTCAAATTTCCTGTTGACTCTCGATATGGTTTGAATTAAATTATGCTGTTGTATCGGTTTATCGATGTACATGGTATCTAAAAATGGAACGTCGAAACCGGTGAGCCACATATCTACAACAATTGCAATTTTAAAGTTCGATTTTTCGGTTTTAAACTGTCGGTCCAATTCCTTACGGTACTCCTTGGTTCCGAGCAATTTATATAAGGTATCCTCATCATCCTGTCCACGGGTCATGATCATTTTGATCCGCTCCATGGGTTTGGTTTCCCTTCTTTCTTTTTCAGTGAGAATGGCTCCTTCTTCGGCAACAAGAACCTCATTCCACTGGGGTTTTAGTTCAATTACATTTTTATAAAACTCATAAGCAATTTCCCTCGTACTGCAAACAAACATAGCCTTTCCTTTTACGGTAGCTCCTTCCGAAACCCTGTTTTCGTAATGCTTTACAAAATCTTCGGCCAGGGCTTTCAAACGGTCGGGATCGCCAATAATGGCATTCATATTAGCAGTGGATTCTTTGCTTTTTTCTATCTGATATTCATTTGCCCCGGCATCTGCAGCCTCTTCATAATACTTTTCAATTTTCTCCAATTCACCATTCTTCAAGGCAATTTTTGCCGCCCTTCCTTCATAAACTATCCGTACCGTGATTTCATCCTTAACCGATTCGGTCATGGTGTAAGCATCAACCACTTTGCCAAAAACATCCAGCGTAGCATCGATAGGTGTGCCGGTAAAACCTACAAACGTGGCATTTGGTAAGGAATCATGCAGATATTTAGCGAAGCCAAAAGTCTTGGTCACCCCAGTTTCGGTAATTCTGATTTTTTGATCGAGATTGACCTGACTCCGATGTGCCTCATCGGATATGCAAATTACATTGAAGCGGTCGGTTAGTAGTTCGGTATCTTCAGTAAATTTATGAATAGTGGTTAAAAACACCCCTCCGCTTCGCCGGTCCTGCACCAGTTCTCTTAAATCAGCCCGACTTTCAACACTGACAACCGTATTATCGCCAATGAATTTTTTGGCATTGGTAAATTGTCCGGATAATTGGTCATCCAAATCGGTACGATCAGTGATTAAAATAATAGTTGGACTTTCAAAAAATTCGCTTTTCATCAACAATCTGGTGAGGAAAAGCATAGTAAAACTTTTTCCGCATCCCGTGGCACCAAAGTAGGTACCTCCTTTGCCATCGCCTCCGGGTTTTTGAGCAATCTTAATATGGTCGTACAACCGTTTAGCCGCATAATATTGCGGGTAGCGGCAAACTATTTTTTCCTTTTTCTTTGAGGTATCCGGCAAGTAAATAAAGTTCCGTATAATATCCCGTAACCTGTTCTGATTAAGCATTCCCTGAACCAGCGTAAACATACTGTCTATACCATCCACATCCTTTGCCAGACCCGCCACCCTTCGCCAGGCATAGAAAAACTCGTACGGCGCAAAAAAGGATCCTGCTTTGTTATTTATTCCATCGGAGATAATGCAAAAGGCATTGTATTTGAATAATTCAGGAATATCCCTGCGATAACGAACGGTTAATTGTTTGTAAGCATCATGAATAGTGGCCTCTTCGCGTATCGCACTTTTAAATTCAAACACCACAACCGGCATGCCATTGATATAAATAATTCCGTCGGGAATTCTCGTGTCGTTACCGGCAATTTCGAGTTGATTAACAAATTTGTAAATATTATTATCCTTAGGATATTGGGGGAGAGGTTCAGCCAAAATGGTATCCAGATCAGGACTGGCAAGCTGTGCATCCAGCCCATGGTAATCGATCAGCTCAATATGAATATCTTTTTGATTACGATCCTCCCTTTTCAGGATAAATCCATCGCTCATCCACCGGATAATGGTTTTATTACTCTCATAAAGATCAGATGCAGGCAATGATTTCAACTGTAGAATAATTGATTTTGCCTCGGTATCCGTTAACTTCTTGCTTGCATAGCGTGTGAGCAAATAAGAAAGCAAATCAGCCTCAATCAATACCTCATCGGCGGCTCTTACCAGTGTATTTCCAAAATGATGAGGAAAATGCTCACTTGCAAGCAATTCAGTAAAAGCCCTTTCCAGTTTCTCTTCAGTGAATTTCATGGCCCGGGTTTTTTAAGTTTCTTTATATCCTCCTCTATTTCATGCAGGCTTTGTTCCCTTTCCATTGCATTTTGAGCGATTCTGTATTTTTCAAACTCCGCGCCCGATTTCTCTAACGCCAGCTCGTGGCTGATTTTTCCGGCATGAGTGAGCAGTTCCCGGCCGTTTAACTGCAAAATCATATCCAGGCGTTGTATCCAATCAGTCATATACATAGGGGTGCGCTGTTGTGCCATGGTTTCAGCAAAAGCCAGATATTGCTCAACCAATAATCCGAGCAGCTTAATCTCATCCTCGTTCAGGTAGTTTTTGGCAATGCTTACGTCAGATTTCCTGATCGCCAGCGTATTGCTTTTATCCAATGATTGCATTCCCATCAGCGGCAATCGTGCATCAACCCGCCGGTAAATCAGCTCGGCAGCCGTTTGCTCGCTGATCGCCCAAAGCAGTTTATTCTGGATTATTTTAAAAAACCCGATCGTTTGCTCGTCTTTAGGATTATAATCGATACTGGTAGTATAAATATCCTTAATCTTCTGATAGAAAAACCGTTCTGAAATCCGGATCTGCCGAATGCGTTCCTGCAGTTCGTTGAAATAGTTCATCGAATTGCCCGACGTAAAGCGGTCATCGTTCAAGGCAAAACCTTTAACAATAAACTCTTTAAGCCGTTGCGTGGCCCAGATCCGGAACTGGGTACCCTGGGGTGATTTCACGCGGTAACCTACTGAGATGATCACGTCGAGGTTATAATGATCAATTTCCCGCGCTACTTCCCTGATCCCCTCCTGGCGAACTTGTCGGAATTTCCGACAGGTTCGATTTGACTGTAGCTCAGCTTCTTCGAATACATTAGCGATGTGTTCCGCTACGGTACTGCGTCCCTTGCCAAACAGCACAGCCAATTGCTCCTGGGTAAGCCAAACAGTATCGTCCTCCAGGCGAACATCAATTTTGATGGTGCCGTCGGGGTTTTGGTAAATGAGGAGTTGGTTGGTCATTGTTGAAAGAGTATATCGCTTGCCCATTTTGCAGGGTTAATAATAATGTAATCCGATATGGTTTGATGTGATTGTTCGTTACGGATAATGTGTTCGTGGTAATTGCGTTGCCAAAATTTGC
>CAIXKO010000461.1 GCA_903919925.1 uncultured Bacteroidota bacterium
AATCCTGCTGAGTTTTCCGGGTGATAAACTTTTGGGCAAGACCCGTGCAGAGGTAAAAGTTGGCCGGATAAGCGAGATAACTGAATTAGAGGCTGTTGACGGAGGCCGTTCAGAATACCGTATTTTATTACCGGCGGATGTTGCAGTAAAAACCGATGCAAAGGTTACGATTACCTTGGTGCAGGGTTCAAAAACGTTGAAAAAGATAATCACCGTACCGGCAATGCGTCAATGGACGGTTTATGTATATCCTCATTCACACGTGGATATCGGATATACCAACACGCAAGCCAATGTGGAAATTCTTCATAAAATGAATATCGAGGAGGGGATCAAGCTTGGAGAAGCCACTCAAAACTATCCTCCCGGCTCACGTTACCGCTGGAATCCAGAGGTTACCTGGCCCCTGGAGCGATACTGGCATTCCGCTACTCCTGAGCAAAAGGACCGTGTGATCAATGCAGTAAAAAAGGGATGGCTTTGTGTTGATGCGAGTTATTTGAATACCAATACCAGCGGCTGTTCCGATGAGGAAATGTTTCAGATGTTCCGCTTCAGCAGGGAGATACAGAAATTGTCAGGTGTGCCATCTAAAACCTTTCAGCAGATGGATATTCCCGGTATGTCGTGGGGATTGCTGCCGGTGATGGCTCAGCAGGGTGTTCGATATATCATGTCGTGGCCAAACTCCTGCCGGGCAGGTTATGGCCGTACCCTCGATGAAAAACCATTCTGGTGGGTAGGCCCGGACGGCAAATCTAAAGTGCTTTTCTTTCAGCCCGGTGGATATGCAAACAGCGGCAGCATGGGCAAAGGAGGTGAAATTGGACGCCCATGGTTCGGACAGCGCGATCCGGATAAAGTACCCCCTGTAATAAAGACTGGTAGTTGCAATGTGAATTTTCTGAAAGCTTTATCGGCAAGGGAAAAACCGGATTATCCATATAACTATTATGTGGTATCGTGGTGCCTATGGGATAATACCCCGATTGATGCGGATTTGCCGGATGCCGTAAAAGCATGGAACGAGGAATATGCGTTCCCCCATCTGATCATTGCCGGGGCCGATGAGATTATGCAGATGATTGAAACAAAATATGGAGATAGGCTCCCAACGGTAACGGGCGAATTTAGCGAATACTGGACGGACGGTTTGGGTACGGCAGCCGGTCTCACTGCATTAAACCGCAATGCCAAGGAGCAATTGGTGCAGGCTGAGAAAATCTGGACCATGCTGCATCCAGGCCGACCGCTGCCTGAAGTGGAGTTCAATGAAGCCTGGCGCTATATTGCCCTCGGCACCGAGCATACCTGGTGTACCGAAAATCCTACCGAGCCCTATTTCCAGGATGCTATCTGGAAGGTTAAGCAAAGCTATTTCCGCGAAGCCGGCGATCGTACGCAAATCCTGATGGACGAGGCTCTAGCTCCTGCTACCGATAAATCAGCTGGCGCCTTGGGTCCGGTGGAAGGCCCGGCAAATGGAGGAGTGGCCGTGTTTAATACAAACTCATGGGTGCATGGCGGTCTGATTACCCTTACTGTTGCCGAGAGCCAGAAGGGAAACCGCGTTACCGATGATCAGGGAAAAGATGTTCCTGCCCAGCGGTTATCCTCCGGTGAACTGGTATTTATGGCTTCAGATGTTCCATCGTTCGGCTCAAAGCACTATCGGGTAATACCCGGTAACAGTCCACTGACCGATGGATGTAAATTGGTCGCAAACACGCTCGAAAATAAGCAATTGCGTGTTGCTATCGACCCAAAAACGGGGAATATCTCGGAGTTGATTAACCTCGCTACCGGGCGCAATTTTGTAGACATAAAAGTGGATGGCGGTTTAAATGCTTTTCGCTGGATGCCTGGCGATAATGATAATGCCCGTCCCGATTCCGCTGTAACCATCTCCACGGTTGAATCGGGACCGCTGGTAGTGGAAATAAAGGTGGAATCCAAAGCAGCCGGCTGCCGGGGAGTTTCACGATCAGTGCGTTTGGTGAACGGACAACCCTGGGTGGAGATATCCAATGTGGTGGATAAGCTCCCGCTGCCTGCCAAGGATGGTATCCACTTTGGATTTGGCTTCGATATCCCTCAAGCCACTACCCGCGTAGATATTCCCTGGGGTGTAATGCGAGTGGAGGCCGATCAGTTGCCGGCCGCCAACCGGAATTACCTGACCCTGCAGCGCTGGCTCGATATTTCAAATGAAAAAGAGGGCGTCACCTGGTGCTCACTGGATGCAGCACTCTTTGAATATGGCGCAATGACAGCCAATCAAACCGGAACCTGGAGCGGAGAGCGGAAACCTTGGCTCAAAAAACTGGACCCCAGCTCAACTGTTTACTCCTGGGTAATGAATAACCATTGGTTTACCAACTTCCCGCTTACCCAAAACGGCCCTGTTAATTTCCGTTACCGCATTCTGCCGCACGGAGTGTACAGCGCCGCCATGGCTAACCGCTTTGGAATGGAACAGGCACAGCCGCTGGTGCACGTTGCTGCTAACCTTAATGCTATTTCCAAACCCATGCTCGCGATAAACGGCTCACCGGCAATAACGGTGGCAGCTTTAAAATCCTCCGGCGATGGGAAAAGTATTATCGTGCACCTCCGCTCGGTTTCTAACCAGGCTGAATCGGTGAATTTACAGTGGCCCGCTGGTGAACCACGCCTGGTGAGCTTATGTGATATCGAGGAGGTCCCGGGTAAAACTATAGGAAACACGGTTATGGTTCCTGCTAACGGGTTAGCTGTTCTCAAAATCGTTTTTTGAGAAACAGTTATCCAATATTTCAGGATTCAGTGTGATAATAAATCTTGTAATACTTGCGCCCGTCAGCCTCTGTTCCCCTTTCAATCAGGTCTTTATCACCATGGATATAGATATGAAAGTTCTTGTCCAGCTTTAATACGCTTTTAAAGGCCCGTGCCTGCTTTTTTACTGCCTGAGGCGATATCTCAAAACTGTCCAATGATTCAGTCTGATTGTCGGACAGCCAGTTATCATTAAAGCTGCGGAATGAGTTGATGATCTCGTCCTGCTGGAATACTTCATTTTCAAACTGGGTCTTATCAAAATTCCCGTGAGCCTTGAAATACTCTACCGATCGGTTCAGTAAATCAATCTTATCGGCCTTGCTAACCTCAAATTCTTCGGATAACTTCTTGACTACAAAGTTTTTAGTAATTCCTAGAAACTGATTCGTCTGAAAATATTCATTACTCACGGGAGTAACCTGCAAAAAATCGTCTTTCCAATAAACCGCCTCAGCCGACCGGTTGGTATGATCAACAATCAACAACCGGAATCCACTCTCCTCACCGGAGTTGAAAATGATGCATCCTTTATCGATTCCTTTTAGTTCAAATCCAAAATCATGATGAATGGAATAGTTTTCCAAACTGCTGTCCATTTTTATAAACGGAACATTGTTTTCCGATTTAAATATTCCGATTGCTTCAACGGTTTCATCTCCTAAAATGGCATCGGAAAACAAGGCAATGTTCAGTTCCCCCTCCTTGATTTTGGGATGAGTGGAATGCTCATACAGCAGCCTGGCGATCTGTTGTGAATCCTGGATAAACCGGGTTTTATCAGCAAATATACGTTGGGTAATGGTGTAGATTTCATTCATGCTGATATCCGCTGGATGACTAAAATGGTAAAACTCTTCTGGCTTAAAGGCTGTCAGGAAATACTTTAGCAGATAATCACCCGTGCTTCTTTCGATATCGGTTGCCTGCTCCGATAACAAAATACCCTCTTCTAGCAGTTTGTTTCCGATGTGATGGGTAACTAATTTATCGAGGTTTATATTGGTAAAGTCGGGGGTAATCATAATTCTTACTTTTTTGTTATCTGTATAATTGAGCAAAGCGTTCGGGCAAAGATAGGTATTCCCAATCTGTGTTGGGGTTGGGATGTCGCTGGTTTTTTTATTCGAAAATGATGTTTGAACCGGAAAATAGGCTAATTTTATAGACATGAAAGTTTCATTTTAACCTAATAACCAACACCATGGCAGGATATAATCAACAGGCAGAGGACTTCATAGCCTGGTTACGCGGCAATCTGATAAAAGTACTGCTCGGATTGTTTGTAGTTTTAGTATTGTTAACCTCCATAAAAACGGTAAAACCTGAAGAACAGGGAGTTGTATTGTTTTTAGGGCAGTTTACGCGGACGGTAGAGCCAGGATTGAGCTTTATCGCTCCTCTGGGATTGGAGAAAATGTATAAAATTCCGGTTCAGCGTCAGTTGAAGTTGGAATTTGGATTCCGTACCCTGGAGCCCGGTACCCGTTCCACCTATTCCGAAGAAGACTTTGGCAGCGAGTCGCTGATGCTTACCGGCGACCTGAACCTGGCCGATGTGGAATGGGTTGTTCAGTACCGGATAATGGACTCATACAAGTACCTGTTTCGTGTGAGGGATGCTGAAGATGCTCTCCGCGATATGTCGGAAGCCGCTATGAGAAAAGTAGTTGGTGATCGTACCGTAAACGAGGTGCTCACCGTTGGCCGTCAGGCTGTGGCTTCAAATGTGGAAATACTATTGCAGAAAATGTGCGTTGAGTATGAGAATGGATTGCAGATTGAACAAGTTGTGCTTCAGGATGTAAACCCACCGGAGAAAGTGAAACCGTCATTTAATGCGGTTAACCAGGCACAGCAGGAACGTGAAACCCTGATCAACCAGGCTGAATCGGAATACAACCAGGTAATCCCAAGAGCAAAGGGTGAAGCCGAAGAAACTATACAGCTGGCTGAGGCTTATGCACTTAACAGAGTGAACCGTGCCATCGGCGAGGCCGACCGCTTCAGCTCCCTGTATGCAGAATATGTTAAAGCTCCGGAAGTAACTAAAAAACGGTTGTATTTTGAAATACTGGAACGAATTCTACCCAAAATCGGGGAGAAAATTGTTGTCGATGAAAAGGGCAACAGCGTTTTACCTTTGCTGAATATGGACCACAAAATCGCCAATCCAACCAACGCAACCAACCCAACCAAGTAAGTCATGAAAACAAAGCATATCGCCATCATTATCGGAGCTGTGGTGCTCCTGGTTCTGTTCTTAGGTAGTGTGTTCATTCTGGATGAAACCCAGCAAGCTATCGTTACCCAGTTTGGAAAACCGGTGGGCGGTTCCCGTACCCATCCGGGCCTGAATTTTAAAATGCCACTGATTCAGAAAGTTCAACGGTTCGATAAGCGCTATCTCAAGTGGGACGGTTTTCCAAATCAGGTGCCTACACAGGATAAAAAATTCATTTTCGTTGAAACCTATGCGCGTTGGCAAATCACTGACCCACTGCAGTTTTATGTCCGCCTCCGCGATGAACGTTCAGGGCAGTCGCGTCTCGACGATATACTGGATGGAGAAACCCGCAATGCCGTTGCCAGTTTTGAACTGCTCGATATTATCAGATCATCAAATCGTACTCCTGAAATTTCTGAGGAATACCTTCAGGAGCTGGAATCACTGGATTCTATTAAAGTAGGTCGTGAGAAAATTGAAAAAATGATTCTGGAGAAAGCCAATGGCCGCTGCTCCGACTTAGGAATCATTATTTTGGATTTCAGGATCAAAAGAATCAATTACGTTGAGGAGGTCCGCAATAACGTGTACGACCGGATGATCAGTGAAAGGAACCGTATTGCCGATAAATTCAAATCGGAAGGGCAGGGGGAAGCCCGCAAAATTCAAGGGAACAAAGAGCGCGATCTTGCTCAGATTCAGTCTGAAGCTGTCAAACAATCGGAACAAATCCGGGGAAGGGCCGACGCTAAAGCTACCTCAATTTATGCCGCTGCTTATAACAAAACTCCGGCCGCCCGGGAGTTGTACGGCTTTTCACGCGCAATGGAAGCCCTCGAAAAATCCTTTGACGAAAAAACAAGCCTGATCCTTACCACCGACAGCGAATTGTATCGTTATCTGAAACAGATCAAATAGGAAATCGGGCAGTAATATTACCCGTTTTTGACCGTTGGCCTAAATAAAAGCACTATGAAATACAGAATTGGACTGGCAGTGCTGATGTAGGCAGCCATTATTTCCGGTTGTACAAAAGATCCGTTTGTAGATGATAATAGCGGAACTTTCAAGGACATACGCGATAGTCAGGTGTATAAATGGATTCGCATTGGAAGCCAAATCTGGATGGCTGAAAAGCTGTCCTGGCTTCCTTCGGTAAATACTGCGACTTCAATATCGGAAACGGCTGCCTGTCCCTCGGGCTGGCACTTGCCGTCAGATGCGGAATGGACTGTTCTCACCGATTTTCTTGGAGGAGAAGAGCTCAGCGGCCCAAAAATGAAATCAACTTCCGGCTGGAACAATAACAACTGAAATAATTCCAGTGGATTTAATGCCCTGCCGGCTGGTGGGGTGGATCATAAATACGGATTTGCCGCAAACAGTTACCTCGCAGTGTTCTATTCGGCACCTGAAAACACCTCATCTACAGCTTGGTATCGTAGTGTTAGTTCCATCGATAACAAGGTTGTAAGAGCCTACCCGGTTAAAAGCGATGGGTATTCTACCCGGTGCATTAAAGATTAACCCGTTCACCATGTAGGGGCAGAAGATTTTCTGCCCTATCCGATTCATTTCCATCCCATCCCCATGTAGGGGCAGAAGATTTTCTGCCCTATCCGATTCATTTCCATCCCATCCCCATGTAGGGGCAGAAGATTTTCTGCCCTTTCCGAATCATTCGGCCATACCCGGGCGGGGGTCAGCAGGATCGGCACAACGAGCTACATCTAAACGACCTTTTTCACCCACTTAAATCCCCTGAACGGCGCATATTTTATCGGCAGATCTATCCAGGTGGGGCTCTCCAGAATGGAGCGTGAATTACTAAAGGCGAGGAAACTTTCGTGCCCGTGATATTTGCCCAAACCACTGTTGCCAACTCCTCCGAATGGTAGATGGTG
>CAIXKO010000462.1 GCA_903919925.1 uncultured Bacteroidota bacterium
ATGATGGCATTGGTGGGTGGGATGGAGGTCGGTGGACGCAAATATGCGTCCCTACGAAGCATCGCGCGGTTCGGACGCATATTTGCGTCCGGTTCAATCATTATGCGGGATCTGTGGGGACGCATAATTGCGTCCCTATATTTGTATCCTTTTCCTATAAATTCAATGCTTCCGTAAGTTGGCATCTGTGAGCAGGATGGAGGGTGGTTGGCTCAAATATGCGTCCATTAAAGTTTATCGGCTGAAATCCAAAACGGGTCCGGGAATCTCTAACTCCTTTAATACTTTAAACAACAAAAGGGATCTCATATGCTAGATTATCAACAAATTAAATCCTTAGGTTGACGGCTATGGGGTGAGGAGGTGTGTAATTATGACATTGAGCGGCTTTTGTAATTAGCGAGCGTCAGCGAGCCTTTTAGTGTGCGAAGCGAACCAATTAGCGACCGCAGGGAGCCTCTTCACTTCCAATAAAATCGACCTATTCAAAAATATTTTTCCTCTTTTGTGAGAAGATATTTATTTTCATTTTATCTTTGACCGACCGTTCAATCATAAATAAATGAGCCCAAGAACTGAAAAACAATTTGAGGAGATCAGGGAGACCAGGAAGCTCCAGATTATGCAGGCAGCGTTAGAATTGTTTGCCAGGGAAGGCTACCATTCCACTTCTGTTGCACGAATAGCCCGATACACCAGGAT
Organism: uncultured Bacteroidota bacterium; assembly: GCA_903919925.1. Lineage (GTDB taxonomy): Bacteria > Bacteroidota > Bacteroidia > Bacteroidales > UBA12481 > UBA12481. Next base: position 703 of record CAIXKO010000462.1, read on the forward strand.
TTCTAAAGGTTTACTGTACAATTATTTCACATCAAAGGAGGACCTGCTTGATTCTATCATGGCCTTGGGGATACAGAAGTTTCATCATATCCTTGAAGAAATCCAACACGAGCTTGATACTCCAGAGGAGTTGATGATGTATATACATGGTGGATTTGAAATTATCCGGAGGGAACCTGAGTTTTACAGGCTCCTCTTTAGTGTATTTTTCCAGCCTGGAGTAATGGAGACCTCTCAGAATCAATATCGGGAAACACTCGACCACCTAACGCATGATATTGCTCTCTACTTTGAAGGAAAGGGAGATGAAAACCCATTTGAAAAGGCAATGTTACTAGGCAATATGATTGACGGAGTGGGGCTTCACTATTTTCTTGCTCCCGAAACGGTTGATCTCGATAAGCTCGAAAAAATCATCTTTGAACTATTTAAATAAACAATGAAACCGATTATTACCTGTTTTCTGGCAATCCTGGCAACCGGTCTGGCAATAGCTCCTGTTTCCGGCCAGGAAATGCTCACCGCCAGGCAGATTATTGAAAAGGCTGATCAAAACATGCAAGGTGAGAGTAATATCAGTACAATGACCATGACCATAAAGCGTCCGGCCTGGGAGCGCACGGTCGGTTTTAAAAACTGGGTTAAAGGCCGGGATCTGGCTTTGACACTGGTAACAGAACCTGCAAAAGAGAAAGGCCAGGCTTTTTTAAAACGCAAAAATGATATGTGGAATTACGTCCCATCCATAGGGCGCCTGGTGAAACTGCCTCCCTCCATGATGTCGCAGGGATGGATGGGATCGGATTATACCAATGATGATATTTTAAATGAGTCTTCGTTGGTGCAGGATTTCACTCAGGAAATAATTTCAACCGGGGACTTTCAAGGAAGCAAATGCTACCAGCTACGTTTGACACCTCTGGAAAATTCAAATGTTGTTTGGGGGAAAATAATTACATGGGTCAGCTGTACTGATTTTATCTTCCTCAAATCGGAATATTATGATGAAAATCAGGCTCTTGTAAGAACTGAAACTGCTGGAGACATAAAAATTATGGATGGAAGGAAAATACCAACCATACTGGAGATTATTCCAGCCGATGAACCACAGAATCGGACTATTGTGAAGATACAATCTATGGATTTCGATGTTAAAATCGATGACAACTTTTTCTCGCAGCAGAACATGAAGTCGGTAAAGTAATTTTAAAATATTGATAATGAACTATTATCTAACCATGGCCTGGAGAAACATCTGGCGAAATAAACGCAGGTCGCTCATAACTATTTCATCCATCCTGTTTGCCATATTCTTTTCGATCCTGATGCGCGGGTTCCAGCTGGGTTCCTATAAAAATATGGTTAATAACGTGGTACAGGCCTACACCGGTTATATACAAGTATTTGACCGGAAATTTCAAAGCGATAAGGTAATTGAAAACACGATTGTTCTGGAAGACGGGATCGTTCAATCGATTGAAAAGACCCCAAATGTGCATCTGGCAGTACCCAGGTTGGAATCCTTCGCTCTAGCCAGTTCCGGAAGTCAAACGAAAGGTGTTCTGGTGCTGGGGACCAATCCGGAAATGGAGGAACAGCTTACTCATTTATCGAAGCGCCTGGTACAGGGCACTTTTTTGAATAGTTCCGATAGTTCAGCTATGGTTTCAGAGAGATTGGCTAAATTCCTGAAACTGGGAGTTGGCGATACTCTTGTGATTATTTCTCAGGGCTTTCAAGGGGTTAGTGCAGCAGGCAAGTACCCTGTAAAAGGCATTTTACGTTTTCCCTCTCCCGATTTAGACAATAAAATGGTTTATCTGACTCTGGAACAAGCTCAACGATTTTTCTCAGCAGATAATCGGGTAACATCGATTTCATTGGGTGTGAATAATAGCAATAAACTGGCTGGAACTATTATGGATCTCAAAAAAAAACTTGGCAGTTTATATGATGTTCGTTCGTGGGATACGATTCTGGTGGAACTTAAACAACAAATTGAATCAGATAGTGCAGGAGGGATGATCATGCTAGGGTTGCTTTACCTGATCATTGGGTTTGGAGTTTTCGGCACTGTTCAAATGATGACCGCAGAACGTCGTCGCGAATTTGGTGTAGTGGTTGCTGTTGGTATGCAAAAAGATCGGCTTGGATTCATACTGGCATTGGAAATGCTGATCATGGGGCTGATTGGTATCATTGGCGGAATTCTGCTCAGTATTCCGGTAGTTTGGCTTGGTCATATTCATCCGATTACCCTGAGTGGTCAGATGGCGCAATCCGTAATCAGCTATGGTATGGAACCTATCATGCCAATGGCCTGGGAGGTAGGGTACTTTATTAATCAAACGCTTGTAGCTCTGCTAATTATTATTGCTGCTGTCATTATGCCGGTTTGGAACGTTAGCCGGCTGCGTGTAACCAAAGCGCTAAGATCATAGACTTCTAAAACCAACAATATGATAACCAGTTTATCTTGGAAAAACATCTGGCGCAACAAAGTTAGAAGCCTGGTGGTGATTGCGGCAATGACGTTTGGGATTTTCGGCGGACTTTTTACCTGGGCCATCTATAAGGGGATGACAGACCGCCGGGTTAAAGAAGCCTTGTCCAAAGAAGTATCGCACATACAAATACATGATCCAAGGTTTATCGAAAATCCCGAAATCGGACTCACCTTGCCCGATGCAGCGGGTATTGTCAGTTTTGCTGAACAATTACCCGGAGTGCAAGCAGGTGTCAGCCGGATGAAAATCGTTACGATGATCACCAGTTCGGCTGCCTCTTCCGGAGTGACTGTATATGGAATCGATTCAGAGAAGGAAAAGAGAATAAGTGAATTACACCTATCCATTTATGATTCTCTTACTCTTGCCGGTAAATTAAAACTGACAGATCCTGCTACTATCGGAGCCTATCTTAAAGACAGCACAGGAAGTTGGTTCCGGGGATCGCAGCGTAATCCAATCATCATTGGTGAAACGCTGGCACGAAAATTAAAAGTGAAAATCAATTCAAAAATTGTTTTAACCTTTCAAAGTGCTGATGGCAACCTTACGGGGGGATCTTATCGGGTATGCGGAATCTATCGAATTGATAATAATACCTTTGAAGAAACTAACGTTTATGTTCGGAAACCTGATCTGGCACCACTGGCCATGCTCTCCACCGAAAACGCACATGAGGTAGCCATTTTCATGAGCGATTCAAAATTACTGGATCAAACAATAAAGAGTTTGGCCGGGAAATTTCCGGGATTGGATGTAATGAGCTGGAAAACTTTGCTGCCCGATGTTGCCATGCTGAATGACCTGGTGGAGGTTTCGATGGTCGTTGTTATGATAATAATCCTGTCTGCGTTGGGATTTGGGATAGTTAACACCATGCTGATGGTTGTGCTGGAAAGGGTTAAAGAACTCGGTATGCTGATGGCCATAGGGATGAACAAATTAAGAGTATTCAAAATGATCATTCTTGAATCGGTTTTGCTCTGCTTAACCGGAGCAGTAGCCGGGATGGCCATAGGTGCAGTCACTATTGAGATCTTTAGCAAAAAGGGAATTGACCTGACCTCTTTTGCCCAGAAGGGGATGGAAGCATGGGGATTTAATGCCGTAATGTATCCTACCTTGTCATGGCAATATTACCTTTTGGTTGCAGCGCTGGTTGTCATTACGGGTCTTGCCGCATCGGCATACCCTGCCTGGAAAGCTTTAAAACTCAATCCGGCGGATGCTTTGAGAACGGAATAATCAGGAAGAAAAACGTAAAGCATGAAACGTGAAACGAGATATAAAAACAAATAACATACACACTATGAATATAATAGAGATCAATAATCTGGTAAAAATCTACGATGACCGGAATAGTGTGCCAGTAAAGGCAATAAATGGAATTACTATTAATTTTAAGGAAGGGGAATTTTCTACCATCGTTGGACCATCCGGATCAGGGAAGACTACCTTACTTAACATGCTTGGTGGGCTTGATGAACCAACATCCGGCAAGATTCTGATAGATGGAATTGATCTGAGCCAATTAAAATCGCGTGAAGTCATCGATTTCAGGATGAGAAATATCGGGTTTGTTTTCCAGTCTTATAATCTGATTCCCGTATTGACGGCGTTGGAAAACGTTGAGTTTATCATGCACCTTCAGGGCAGGCCGAAAGCCGAAAGAATAGAGCGTGCCACGGAATTGCTTAATCAGGTTGGGTTAGGTGACAGAATGCATGCCAGGCCCGGTAAACTATCGGGAGGGCAGCAACAGCGGGTTGCAGTAGCCAGGGCACTGGCATCCAGACCTAAGTTTATTCTGGCCGATGAACCCACTGCAAACCTCGACTCAAAATCGGCGGAAACTTTGCTCGATATCATGGAACGCTTAAACCATGAAGAAAAAATCACCTTCATTTTCTCGACCCATGATGCAAGGGTAGTAGCCAAGGCTCACCGGGTAATCACTGTTGAGGATGGGATGATTCGAAGCGATGTAGATTATCCGGAACATTAACTAAATAACGGTGGAATCAAATTTCGTGTGCAACAATAGTGACAAGTTACGAGTAACGAGTGACAGGTGGGTCACACGGATACAGCCAATACTCAGGCTTCGATATGTGACTATACGTAACACTTTGCCACTCGTCACCTGTCACTCGTCACTGATAATTACGTTGGCGCTATTCCTGTTAATTCCCTGCCATGCATCCGCTCAGTTCACTGCCTCCGCTAACGGTTATGTATCAAATATGCAATCGGTTATGTTTGAAAAAATCAATGGTCCATGGACTATTGACAATTTATTTCATAATCGCTTGAATTTTAAAGCCGGATATGGCTCCCATTTGAATGCATCCCTGGAAGTTCGCAACCGTCTTCTGTTTGGTGAAACGGTAAAATATTTTCCAGGGTACAGCCAGATGATTGGGCAGGACCGCGGGTGGGCCGATTTTTCCTGGAACCTGGCTTCAGATACTTCCTTTATTCTGAACACTTCAATTGACCGGGTGTTTATCGATCTAAATTTTGGGAAGTTTCAAGCTACCATTGGCCGTCAGCGAATTAACTGGGGTATGAATTATGTATGGAATCCGAATGACATCTTCAACGCCTATAGTTTTTTTGATTTCGATTATGTGGAACGCCCGGGAAGTGATGCCATCAGGCTACAGTATTACTTTACTCCCTCGGCGCACCTGGAATTGGCTGGCAAAATAAACAGTTTAAACCAGGCCAGTTATGCAGGATTGTTCCGATTTTCTTTGGCCGGATATGATTTTCAGGTACTTGGGGGTGTTATGGATGAATTGGAGTTGGTTGCTGGGGGAGGCTTTTCAGGGTACATCGGTCCGGTTTCTTTGAATGGCGAGGTAACCTATCTGCACCCCAGGAAATCGGTATCCTCCCCTGGTCCGGTAACAATTGCTGGAGGCGGAATCAGCTATCTGACTCCTGTAAAGCTGAATATACAGGTGGAGTATTTGTACAACCAGGCTGCTGGACAATCGGGACTTACCAGCTTTACGGATTTTTATTACCGGAATCTTTCTGTACGGGATCTTTCATTTGCCCGGCATACTTTATTTGCCAACCTGAGTTATCCGTTAACCCCTTTATTAAATATGGGTTTGGCAGCCATGTATTTTCCAAAACCTGACGGAATATTTGCTGGTCCGTCTATGGATCTCTCTTTGCGTGATGATCTGGACCTTTCGTTTATTTTGCAGTATTTTAAGGTTGAGTTGCAAGATCAGGTAATACAGAAGGCAACACTGGGGTTTCTTAGATTTAGGTGGAGTTTTTAGTTAGAGTTGCCAACTCCAAATTAAAATAGAACCAAAAAAATGAAAGCCTTTACCACCCTACTCTCCCTAAGCCTCCTGATGCTCATACACGCCTGCAGCCCGAAAGTTCCCGCAGGAACAACCACCATCAATATTCTAGATGGCCTTAAAACCGAAAAAGAATTCAGGCTCAGTGAAATTGTTGATGGTGTGGAGTATGTAAAACTCGAAACCACACCGGAATGCCTGTTGTCCTATGCAAATTATTTTGTTGGCAAAAAGGACTTCTCCTAAAATATGATTTTGAGGGAAAGGTGATAAGCACCTGTAAATACATGGAAACTCTGGGTGGAGAGGTGACAAACATCGTGTTTCGAATTATCTGATTTTTAACACCATGATAGCACCGAGAAAAGGAGGTGTCATGATTTACGATAAATTAACCGGGGAAATCTTTAGAAACCATAAATATCCTCCTTGTCCGCCCGATACCATCAGCAGAAGGCATTTCCTCAATGATATCGATGGGATCATGCAACCTGCCAATATTTACAGGGCTATAGGCTCATGGGTTATATTTCATCAGATTATCGACTTGAAGGAAAACCTTAATAATAAATGTATTGATATCAAGAACATAAAGTTTCCTGCTAAGCGTCAGGAATTCATTGACCTGATTGAATCAAGTAATGAAGAAGACAATCCGATTTTGCAGATTTTTCACTTAAGATTGTAAAAATCTTACCCCAACTGTACAATATATTAGCACCTGTTGAACAAAATGAAAAAAATCTTTTTTCGTATTGATAAAGTCGACAACTTTACGGGATTAAACCAATTTTAATATGAGTCAACCTAAATTTATCAACCGCAGGTCTTTCTTCGGAAAAATGGCGGGGGCCGCAGGAGCCGCAATAGCATTGCCCTATATCATTCCCGGCACTGCTTTGGGAAAAGACGGTGCTACTGCAGCAAGTGACCGGATTGTCATGGGCGTTATCGGATCGGGATCCATGGGAACTGGTGATATGCACGATTTTATGAGTAAAAAAGAGGTGCAGATGGTTGCTGCCTGTGATGTAGATAAAGGGCATCGCGACAACGCAAAAAAAGCCATGGACACAAAGTACGGGAACACGGATGCCCGGGCTTATGGTGATTTCCGTGAATTTCTAGCTAAAGAAAAAGTAGATGCTGTTATTCTGGCATTACCTGATCAATGGCATGGGATCATTGCTGTTGCTTGTGCAAATGCCAAACTGGATATTTATGGTCAGAAGCCATTGGCCCGCACGATATGGGAAGGCAAGCAAATCATCAATGCGGTTGAAAAAAACGGAGTCATATGGCAAACGGGTAGTTGGCAGCGTTCGCAGGCTCATTTTCACCGGGCTTGTGAACTGGTCATTAACGGCAGGATTGGTAAAGTATCATTTGTTGAAGTTGGATTGCCTGATGGAGGGCCAACCAATAAACCATACCAGGTACAACCGGTTCCTGAGGGGCTGGATTGGGATATGTGGTTAGGACCAGCACCAAAAGAACCATATCGCGGTGTTTGCCATTGGGATTGGCGATGGATATTGGCTTATTCCGGCGGGCAGCTCACTGACTGGGCCGGTCACCATATTGATATTGCTCATTGGGGACTTGGTTTGGACCGCACCGGGCCGATCGAAATTGAAGCAAAAGGTGTTTATCCAAGGGATGGCATTTTTGATGTTCCGGTTGAATATTCCATACATGCCACCTACGCAACAGGTGTTAAGTTTCATTATGCCAATGCCCGCCAGGTTCCACATGGAATGGGAGTATGCTGGTACGGTGAAAATGGCAGCTGGATCCATGTTGATCGTGGAGACAGGTTGTTTGCCAGTGATCCAAAAATTCTGCAAGAAAAAATCGGAGACAATGAAATCCGTTTGTACAAGAGCTTAGATCATGCACAAAACCTTCTCGACTGCATAAAGACCCGCAAGGAAACCATTACCCCCTGCCAGGTTGCTCACCGTTCCATTTCGGCCGCACTGCTTGGTGAAATTGCCATGCTTACCGGCAGGAAACTGAACTGGAATCCTGACACACAGGAATTTATTGGAGATCCGATTGCGTCCCGCATGCTTAGGCGTCCATTCAGGAGCCCATGGAAACTTGAAGGCAACTAACAAATTACATTAAAGCAATGAAAAAGAATATCTTATCATTCATCATATTAACCGCTGTATTCGGTTTATTTCTGATTGCACCTTCCTGCACAAAATCTCCGGTATCCAAAGCACCCAACCGGGCCTTGATTATCACCGGACAAAACAATCACAATTGGAAAGGATCCACACCGGTTTTAAAACAGATATTAGAAAATTCAGGACTTTTTTCAGTTGATATCGCACAAACTCCGGCTACGGGCAAGGATATGTCGAAATTCAAGCCTGATTTTACAAAATACCAGGTGGTAGTGCTTGACTACAACGGTGATTCATGGCCAGAGGAGACTAAAAAAGGTTTTGAGGCATATGTTTCAGGCGGCGGTGGTGTAGTGGTATACCATGCAGCGGATAATTCTTTTCCAGATTGGAAAGAATACAATAAAATCATAGGCCTTGGCGGCTGGGGCGATCGTAATGAAAAGGACGGCCCATATGTACGTTGGAGAAATGACAGCATAGTTCGCGACACTTACGCTGGAAGAGCCGGATCGCACGGACCACAGCACGCTTTTCAGGTCACCATACGTGATACTACCCATCCGATAACCAAAGGATTGCCAAAAATCTGGATGCATTCGCAAGATGAACTTTACAGCGAGTTGCGTGGTCCGGCGGAGAATCTTACCATTCTGGCCACCGCTTTTGCTGATACCGCAAAAAAAGGTACCGGTCAGCATGAGCCTATGCTCATGACGGTTACTTATGGAAAGGGCCGCATATTTCACACTGCTCTCGGGCATGCCGGTGATGCTCCATACGAAGCCATGGAGTGTGTAGGATTTATTGTAACCACTCAGCGTGGAGCTGAATGGGCTGCAACCGGTGTTGTTACTCAGGAAATTCCTGAAGTTTTTCCAACCTTCAATGTGCTAAGTAAATGGCCGCTTTTCAGGACTTTAACGTTACCAGAAATTCTTTCGAACTTAAAGGATTACAAGCCAGGCGATACCCGTTACAATTTGCAAGATCTCACCAATTATATTCGGGCCAACTACGATGGCGGTGAGAAATATGCCAAAGTCGAAAAAAGCTTGCTGGAGTTTCTGAAAGGTACTGGCTCAGTTGATACCAAAAACTATATTCTTAAGGAATTGAGTGTTTTTGGAACGGATCAGGCACTCCCGATTTTAAAGGAACTTCTGACAAAAGAAGAAACTGCTGAGATGGCAAGGTATGCTATTGAGCGGATCACGGGGCAGTTTACGAACTGAGAATTTGCTAATTTGCTAATTTGCTAATTTGCTAATATGCTAATTTGCTAATTGAAGGAAAGAAGGAAAGAAAGAAAGAAGGAAAGGGTAGGTGGAAGCAGCTACCTGATAAATTATAAACGACTAAAATGACATCAAGAAGAGATTTTGTAAAAACAAGTGCTACTGCTGCGGCCGTGGTTGCCAGTGCAGCAATGATTCCCGGAACGGTTGGATGTGCCCCAAAGGATGATGGCAAGCTGATTATTGGCGCTATCGGAATTAACGGAATGGGATTTTCCGATCTGAATGCTTTTTTGCGTCAGCCGAATGTTGAATGTGTTGCGCTTTGCGACATTGATCAGGCAGTTCTGAATAAACGGGCCGGACAAGTTGAAGAGAAAACGGGTAAAAAACCCGAATTGTTCACCGATTGGAGAAAGCTGCTGGAAAGAAAAGATATTGAGGCAGTAATAATCGGAACACCCGATCATTGGCATGCAGCAATCATGATAGCGGCGTGCAAGGCGGGAAAGCATGTATACGTTGAAAAGCCGATGGCCAACTCTATTTATGAGGCATTTCAGATGGAAAAGGCAGCCCGGAAATACAACAGGGTTGTTCAGATAGGGCAGTGGCAGCGTAGTGACCCACATTGGAATGATGCTTTTGCATTTGTACAATCGGGCAAATTGGGTAAAATCCGCACCGTAAAAGTATGGTGTTACCAAAACTGGTTGGTACCACCACCGGTAGTACCTGATGAAGCCACTCCGGATGGAGTAGATTATAATATGTGGTTAGGACCGGCACCTGAGCATAAGTTCAATCGGAATCGCTTTCATTTCAGTTTCCGCTGGTTCTGGGATTATGCTGGTGGGTTGATGACCGATTGGGGTGTTCATTTGTTGGATATGGCCCTTGCCGGAATGAAGGCTGACATACCAAAGTCGGCCATGAGTTCGGGTGGGAAACTGGCTTTTTTAGATAGTCCTATTGATACGCCTGATACTCAGCAAGTAATTTACGAATTTGATGGGTTCAACGTGATTTGGGATCATGCCATGGGAATCGGAATGGGCGACTGGAACCGGGATCATGGTGTTGCCTTTATCGGTAACAACGGAACGTTGGTTGCAGATCGCGGCGGTTGGGAAGTACATCCTGAAATATCTTCAAAGGGCCCGTTGGTGGAAGAAGTTGCCCGAATCAAAGGAACAAATCTGGGTCTTGATCTGAACGTCAAGAATTTTATTGAATGCATTAAAACCGATAATCGCGAAACGAATGCCAACCCAACAATTGGCCGGGCAGTAGCAACGATGGCCCACATGGGGAACATTGCCATCAGGACCGGTCGGAAAATTTATTGGGATTCGAAAAACGAACGGTTTATTAATGATCCGGAAGCTGACCGGTTAATTAAGCCGGTTTATCGCGAACCATGGATAATATCTGATTTATAGTATGGCTCAAAGCCGAAGGGAATTCCTAAATTCTGGTCTGAGTCTGGCAGCCGGTGCAGGTTTGGCGGGTATCTTGCCTGTCGGATTTGGGTTACAATCCTGCACCGGGCGTAAAGGTGCCAATGATCGTATCCGCATTGCATTAATTGGTTGCCGGAATCAGGGGTACAACAATGTTTGCACTTTTATTGAGCAACCGGATGTTGATTTGGTTGCTCTTTGCGATATCGATAAAAATATTCTTGATTCCCGGTTTGCGGATATTCAGAAATATGCTTACGATAAAAAGGTAACGGTCCCAAAACCAGATAAGTATGAGGATTTTAGAAAGGTTTTGGAGCGCAAGGATATCGATGCTGTGATTATTGCAACGCCAGATCATTGGCATGCTTTGATAACCATTATGGCGTGCCAGGCAGGAAAAGACGTATATGTAGAGAAACCGGTTGCAAATTCAGTTTTTGAAGCTGACCAAATGGTTCATGCCGCCGAACGGTATAAGCGTGTTATTCAGGTTGGGCAATGGCAGCGAAGTGGCTTGCACTGGCAGGAAATGGTTGATTTTATCCAATCGGAAAAACTGGGACCAATAAGCCATGTAGAAGTATGGCGCTATGGCGGTAACCCGGTACCTAAATTGCCAGATGCTCCAAAACCTCAGGGAGTAAACTACGACCTTTGGCTTGGACCCGCTCAGTTAAGGCCATTCAACCCTAACCGCTTTCATTACAATTTCAGATGGTTTTGGGATTATGCCGGTGGGAAAATGACCGACTGGGGTGTTCATTTACTCGATATGGCCATGTGGTCGCTTAAGTTGAAGCAGCCCGATACCATTAAGGCTACCGGAGGTAATCTGGTTTATCCTGATGATGCAATGGAAACTCCTGACACGCTTACTGTTGAATATCAATTTGATCAAACTTTGGTGGTCTGGCAAAATAATTTCGGACTAAAAACCAATGAATTCGGGTTTGATCACGGGCTGGAGTTTCATGGAAACAATGGTACACTGCGTGCCAACCGCAATTTTTGGGAAGTGATACCTGCCAGTTTAAATGGAGTACCAGCTACAGAACCGGTTCCACGAAATATGAATGCAGGTAACGACTTGAGCCTTCATGTCCGGAATTTCCTGGACGCTATTAAAATGCGGAATTTTGATACAGCGGCCAATATTAAAATTGGTCGTGATGTTGCCCGTGTTGCCCATATGGGAAACATTTCCTACCGTACGGGTCAGTTATTACACTGGAATGCTGACAATGGTAGTTTTAACGAACAAGTTGCGAATAGTTATTTAACACCCTCATTTAGAAAACCTTGGGAAATAAATAAGATATAATGAAAAAATTTAATCTTCTATTTGTCACACTTTGCATCTGTGGAATCCAGGTATTTTCACAGGACGCAAAATTAACTGAAGACTGGACAAAAAAACCAGTTATCGTCACTCCGGGCTGCCACCAATCTCCTCCTTCAGACGCAATCATTCTATTTCAAAAAGCTAAGGATATTGCAAATTGGGAGGGCAGAGGCGGTCCAGCAAAGTGGAAAGCCAGTTTTAAGAAGATGCAGGTAAACGGAACAGGCGATATCGTAACGAAGGAAAAATTTGGGGATTGCCAATTGCATGTTGAATTCCGGACACCTTCAAAAGTAAAAGGTGACGGTCAAGGCCGCGGGAATAGCGGCGTGTATATTCAATCGCAATATGAAGTGCAGGTTTTGGATTCTTACATAAATGAAACGTATTATAACGGTCAAGCCGGTGCTGTTTATAAGCAGTCAGCACCGCTGGTAAATGCATCGCGGAAACCTGGTAAATGGCAGGCTTATGATATCGTCTTCCATGCCCCCAGGTTCGCAGCTGATGGCAGTTTAACCAAACCGGCTTCTGTAACTGTTTTGCATAATGGTGTGCTGATTCAGGATCATTATGAACTTACAGGCCCCACCACTTATGCCGGTGCGCCTAAGTACACTGCTCACGGGGATATGCCATTGCTACTTCAGGACCATGGAAATCCGGTTTGTTACCGGAATGTCTGGATCCGGAAATTGTAAGAAAAGCTTAGCCCTTTTTTGGAGGCATTTTTTGGCACCCTGACCCTCAGACCTGATTAAGCATACCCATTCAGGTTGAGGTTGATGGAGTATTATCGCAGTCATTTTCCTAATAATATTTCTGGTTATGAAACGACGGAATTTCTTTATTCAATCGGGTCTGGCTGCAGCTGGCATTGCGGTAGCCCCGGGTTATTTATCATCTTGCAGCAGTGAGCCCCGCTTTAAAATTTCACTTGCAGAATGGTCTCTGCACAGGGCCCTTGGTGGCAAAATGCTGGACAACCTGGAGTTCCCGGTAAAAGCAAAGCGTGATTTTGGTATTACTGCAGTGGAATATGTCAGTTCCTTCTTTTCCGATTATGTCACTGATCCTAAATACCTGGCTGAACTAAAAAGAATCACTGATTATCACGGGGTAACCAATGTGTTGATCATGGTGGATGGGGAAGGAAATCTTGGTGAAGCCTCTGAAGAAGGTCGTTTCAATACGGCAAAAAACCACGTTAAATGGGTAGATGCCGCGCAGACACTGGGCTGTCATTCGATCAGGGTGAATGCAGGAGGTTCCGGCTCTGCTGAAGAGCACGCCGCAAATGTAGTTCTCGGACTCCGCTTATTGTGCGATTATGCTCAACCCAAAGGGATCAATATCATTGTTGAAAACCATGGAGGCCCTTCCTCCGATGCAAATTGGCTGAGCAATGTCATCAAGTCGGTAAATAAACCCAATATCGGCACTTTACCTGATTTCGGAAACTTCAGGATCAGTGCCGATAAAGAGTATGACCGTTACAAAGGGATGGAACAACTGATGCCATTTGCCAAAGGCGTAAGTGCCAAGTCGTACGATTTCGATAAAGATGGCAACGAAACCACCATTGATTTTGCCCGAATAATAAAGATTATCAAGAAATCAAATTATCGGGGGTACATTGATGTTGAATACGAGGGCGATAAATACACCGAGGAAGAAGGCATCATGTTAACGAAAAAATTGTTGGAAAGGTTAATATAATTCGTAGGGGAGGACCCATGTGTCCTCCCGTAAAAGAAAAGGGAGGACACACGGGTCCTCCCGTAAAAGAAAAGGGAGGACACACTGATCCTCCCGTAAAAGAAAAAGGAGGACACACTGATCCTCCCGTAAAAGAAAAGGGAGGACACACGGGTCCTCCCGTAAAAGAAAAGGGAGGACACACGGGTCCTCCCGGAAAAGAAAAGGGAGGACACACAGATCCTCCCGTAAAAGAAAAGGGAGGACACACGGGTCCTCCCGTAAAAGAAAAGGGAGGACACACGGGTCCTCGCGGAAAAGAAAAGGGAGGACACACGGGTCCTCCCCTACCGTACATCAACGATCAAACGCAGCATCAAATGCAACATCCGACGAAGGAAAATCGATACTGTTAACGTAATCGCATGCTTCGGCGGCACCATGTTCGCGGTCCATCCCGCTGTCTTCCCATTCAACTGATAATGGTCCGTAATATTTTATCCTGTTTAATCCACGGATGATTTCTTCGAATTCGATATTTCCACGGCCCAGGCTTCTGAAATCCCAGTATCGGCGGCGGTCTCCGAAATCAAGATTACCTCCAAACACGCCAGCTTCAGTTGGGAAGGGTGACCAGCCCACATCTTTCATGTGAACATGAAAAATCCGGTCAGCGAATTTGTATAGGAATCCAATATAATCGACTCCCTGATAGCCAAAATGACTTGGATCGTAGTTGAACCCAAAAGCAGGATGATAATCGATGGCTTTAAGTGCCCGTTCGGCGGTGGCAATATCAAAGGCGATTTCGGTTGGATGAACTTCGAGAGCAAATTTCACTCCGAGTTTCTGAAATTCATCGAGGATTGGTTTCCAGCGCTGTGCAAAATCTTCAAAACCAGCATCGATCATAGCTGGAGTTACCGGTGGAAAAGAGTAGTTGAGGTGCCATATTGAGCTTCCGGTAAAGCCGCAAACCACGTCTACACCTAATCGTTTGGCCGCATGAGCGGTATTGATAATTTCCTGGGCCGCACGCTGACGAACCCCTTCAGGATCACCGTCGCCCCAAACATAGGCAGGGAGAATAGATTTATGGCGTTCATCGATACGGTCGCAAACTGCTTGTCCGACAAGGTGATTAGAAATTGCAAAAGTTTTCAGATCATATTTAGCCAGTAGCTCGCGTCGCCCGTCGCAATAAGCTTGATTAGCCTTATCTACTTCAAAATGATCACCCCAGCAAGCCAGCTCGAGGCCATCATAACCGAAACCGGCAGCTTTCTTACAGATTGTTTCAAAGGGCAGATCGGCCCATTGGCCGGTGAATAAAGTAACTGGTCGTCCCATAGATTTTGATTGTTTAGTTGAATTAACCAAAAATATCTATTTTTAAGTTCAAAATCTAAACCTTATTATTAAACGCTAAACCTTTTATAAAACTTTTATAAGATGACTGCAAAAGAATTCAACGCAAACAGATTATTCTGGATGAGCTGTATGGCTCTGGTTGTAACGGCAATGACTTTCGCCATCAGGGCGCGGTTAATGCCTATGTGGGAAACCGGTTTCCCCTTAAGTGCAAGAGATAGCGCAATAGCAGTTGGAACAGCCTTTTGGGGTTTTACCCTGGCCCAATTTGTGGGGGGGCCTTTGGTAGATGTGATCGGGATGAAACGCTTTGTAAGAATTGCTTTTTTCCTTCATCTGATCGGGATTGTGATCACTATTTTTGCACGCGATTTCTGGACGCTGTTTATTGGAACCTTGTTCATGGGAGTTGGTAATGGTAGCGTTGAAGCTGGATGTAATCCATTGGTAGCATCCCTTTATCCGAATCATAAAACAAAAATGCTGAATCGTTTTCATGTTTGGTTTCCTGGAGGAATTGTAATCGGAAGTGTGATTTCCTACCTGATTATCGACGTGATGGAGCTCAACTGGACGATACTAGTTGGAACATTGGTATTACCGCTGGTAATTTACGGGGTGCTGATGTTTGGGCAGAAGTTTCCAAAAACCGAGCGTGTGGAAATGGGGATTTCCTATAGTTCCATGTGGAAAGCTATTTTAAGGCCATTGTTCCTGATTATGCTGTTTTGCATGCTATTGAGTGCTGCTACTGAACTCACTACCGGACAGCGCATCAGTTCACTTTTGGAGGGTACCGGCGTAGCTCCGATATTGGTTCTGGCATTCATCAACGGAATTATGGCTATCGGCCGCGGATTTGCCGGTCCGATTGTTCACCGGATCAATACCAACGGAATGTTGTTCTTTTCTGCAATTGTAAGTATGGCAGGACTTCTGCTGATGAGTTACGTGAACGGTGCTTTTCTGACATTTGCAGCTGCGGCAGTCTTTGCCATCGGTATTTGTTTCTTTTGGCCAACCATGTTGGGTTTTGTATCCGAAAATATTCCGGAAAGTGGTGCTCTCGGACTTTCCGTTATCAGTGGTGCCGGGATGCTTTCTACCTCCATCTTTCTTCCGATATCGGGTTTATTAACAGATCACCAGGCTACCGGTCAGGAAATTTTGAGGTATACAGCTGTTTTGCCAGCCGTTCTGATCGTGATCTTTGCGATCGTATTTACCATGATGAGAAAAAAGAAAGCTTGATTCTGAATTGATAAAATTGATTTATGAAAAGATTTCGTTGGGGAATGATAGGCGGGGGCAAGGGTGCCTTTATTGGTGGAGCCCACCGTATCGCCGCCAGAGTTGCTAATTCCTACGACCTGGTAGGAGGCGTATTTGATGTGAATTTTGATCGTGCCAAAGAGTTTGCTGTTGAAGAAGATATCGATTTAGGACGAGTGTATCCTGATATCGATTCTTTCCTTGCCGGAGAAATTGGAATGCCTGTAACGGAACGCATACAGGTGGTTTCAATTGTGACACCGAACTTTCTGCACTTTGAGCATGCCAGGAAACTTCTTAGCGCGGGCTATCATGTGATCTGCGAAAAACCGGTTACGCTCACTTCCGCAGAAGCCATTGAACTTAAAGATATTGCAGAAAAAAACAGTTTGGTATTTTGCCTGACACATACGTATACCGGTTACCCGATGGTACGCGAAATGAAGCGCAGG
>CAIXKO010000463.1 GCA_903919925.1 uncultured Bacteroidota bacterium
ATGATAGTGGTTAACCCGGCAGCAAAATAAACTACCTGCCGGTAAAAGGTATTTGACAGCCTGTTTTTAAGGGCCTTCCGGATGCCGGGAAGTAAGTTTTTAGATAAAACAATGATTAAGAATACCAGGAGAAAAATGGATAACCCATAGGATATTATACGGATAGTATACGGGACTTTAAAATCCTTTAATGAGCTAAGGGCTGTAACAACAACGGTTAGAATGCCAATCAGAACCCACAGAAAAGTGATTATCTGAATGAATCGGACGATTCGGTTGTTCTTGCCTGGTTTACTGCGCCTTTTAGCCAAAATATTAAAAATTAACAGTTGTAAAATCGATTTTGTAATTCATATAAACGGGGAAAAGGTAAATACCGTGCAAATATAGCTATTTGGCGGATTTCAGGCTCTGGTAGCAAAAGGCCCTGGTAAAATCCAGGGCCTTTTGGCAAAATCCGTTGTGAGAAACTTCTATGCGTTGTTGTTTTGTCTATTTTTTCTCTCTTGGGTCACAACAGTAGGAACCCTCAACTGTAGGGTCCTTGGATATCAGCAATCTCGTTTGAATTTCGATCCGCCGGATTTGGTCGAAATCAAAATAACCATTACCCTGGGGGTTATTTGCGGCCGGATACGGGCTCTTCTTATCCAGAAGGTCTTCATCTTCGCGCTTGCCTCTGGTAATGATAATAATGTCCGCATCGCGGTAGGACACGGTATTATCAGGCAATGCTACTTTGCCGTCTTTAACCATTTTCTGAAACTCTTCCGATTCCCATAATCTTTTGTATACCTCGCGGTAGCCATACCATGCTCTTAACCGCGACAAGTTGGTGTTCCGGTCAGAGCGTTCCTGACCCGGCACCCCTAGCATGCTTCCATTGTCACCCTCATCATTCAATTCAATGCTGCAAGGCTTAATTTGAATAATTTTCTTTTCGGTTTCGTTTACCTCCGGGGGAACAATCTTTACATGCTCTGTGGTAAACCTGCCTTGATTTTCGAGGTAATCGCTTGACCGGTATTGAACCTCCTCTCCGATATACCAGCAATTGAACACTTCGCGCTGATCGGAAACGGCAAAGATCTCAATCAGGAGCTGAGGTTTCTTATCCTGATGCTTCTGCAAAAGATCAATGTAATTCATTTTTACCGTATCGGTCAGGTTTTTCAGGTTTTCATCCACCTGTTTTGCATAGTCCATGTATTGCCGGATCCTTTGTTTCCGGCCTTGCATTCTTTCTATAGGCAACCTTGGAAAGTTAGGATTTTCGCCCCAATATGAATTATTGGGATGCAGCTCAATCCAGCTGGCATTGGCAATTGAATAGGGATATCCGTCGTCTTTAACCACTGGGAACAATCTTCCGTAAGGGCTTTCATAATCGCTTCTTTGCCGCAGTATCTGGACGGTGGGATCCAGGTAATTGTTGTCTTCATCCACCTGAAATCCTTTATGAAGCAATTCCAGATCCCTTTTTAGATTGGCTGAGGTGTTAACCTCCCAATATCCCGTTTGGAAATAGGGTATTGACCTGTATTTAGGTTCAATATTTAACTTGCCAGGACAGGCAGGTTTCTTTTCCCAGGCCCGGGTGATGTAAACGGTATCAGTAAAGCTGGTATCAGAAAGTAAATTATTCAGGGGAAGGTTTCCAAACCTGGCAGTTAACTGGGATTTGACTGTTGCACCACTCATCAAGGTAGTGTGGATGGCTTTATCGAAGGGTTTTTGGTCTTTAATTTCGGAATAGCCTATGTGGATATAGCCCGCATCAACAATGCAATCATAAGCCTTCCCGGTTGATCCTCCAAAAATGGTAAACGGAAGGTGAGAGTAAAGTAAAAAGGTAGTGTTTTGCTCATTTCTGGTTTCCTGCATAAACCCATCAACTTTAAGAATGGAGGATGGGATAGGCTCAGCCAATTTGCTTTGGAACCGATCGGCCAAAACTACATTCATCTTTACCTCAAATGGCAACGGGCAGCCATACAAATCAAAACCTCCAAGGCCTTCCGGATCATCGGATGACCAATAAAGTGCTCTAGGTGTAACCTTGTTCGCCAGGTTAAAGTAAAGAAATGGATAACTCTGATTATGCTCATCGTTTATTAATATCCTGGCAGGGCTCTTTGAATGAGTGGTTATTGCGGTATAGGTCAGCAATTTTATTCCCGATGGATCAATGGTATAACCACCCTTAAGATCATCAAACGAAATACCCGATTCATAAATTTGGTAATTACCCGCACGGTTTGAGGTAAACAGAAGTTTCTGCGAGTTGTATAAAACATGCGGAGTGACTTGATTGGCAACAGAATACAGCTCCTTTACAAAAACAGGGGACCGCCATTGGCCGTTTTCCTTAAAACTGTAAAAAATATTCATTTGAGTGGATGGATTCTGATTGTCACCCTTTGAATCCGATGGAATTACCTTTCGGTTGGAAACAAAAAACAGATGTTTACCGTTTGGAGACAATGCCGGTTGCGATTCCCAGGTGTTAGCATTCGACAGGCTTTCCAACGGTTTTGGGTTGGTAAATTCGCCATCAACTTTGGTCAATTCCCAAAGATCCTTAAACTCGGCATTGCCGGTTGTTGATATCTGATCGCTGGAAAGGATCAACGTGCTATTCGCAATGGTTGCTGCCCCTTTTGTTGATTTGTTAAAGGCTTCAACACTTTGACGCAATAATGGATTATCCGCCTTGATTACAAAAAGGGTAGGGGTACCCCAGCCACCATCAGGACCCTGACCTGTTGAAATGTTCCGGTCAGCAAAATATACCTGCTGGTACCGGTTGGTCCTTTTTGAGGCAAAAAGTAGAGTATCGGCACGGCTCGATGAGAACCAGATTCTTTCCCTTTTACCTCCGTCAAGATACTCGATAAACGGTGCATTGTCTTTAAACCGGTCCAGGGCATTCTGTAAGATCAGATAAGTTCTGTCAACTTTATAGATGGGCTTACCGAGTTCCTTTTGGTCCGCACTATTAATTGGAGCCTTAAGTATCGCTTCCAGAGTAGAGTTCTTTGCCTCAATCTGAACTGGTTTTTCAGCAACAACGGCTTTTTTGGGCTTGCATCCGCTCCCGATCAGAATACAGATACAAATGAAACTGAATAGTCTAAATATTGTTTTCATAATTTTCTTCTATTTGTCTGTATAAACTGCCGGATACTCAACATAGAATGATATCGACCCTTTTTCATTTGCTCCAGGCCCACCTGAATTATCGCGACCGGTTTTAACGGCTGAAACATAAATCAGGGCTGCTCCCAGATAGTTTCTAATGCCACGGCAAGAGAATTGGAATGGCGATTGATTTGCATCATAAACAATATATACACCGCCTGCAACCACTGGTAATCCCTGTTGTGGCCCAAAACTGGTTTTGTCGCGGTGATCAGACCAGTTCATCGGTAAGAGTGCTTTATTAAACCTTGGATCATTTGCTATTGACCTCATCAGGCTGCCATCTTTAACCGCGGCAACGAACAAGTCGTAAGTGTCGAACGAAGTAACCGGGGAAGCCGTAATCTGGGAGAAATTATTGGCAGTTGTATTGACCAGATAGATTTCGGGTTTCTCATCAATATTCACTGCGGGGTTTTCAGGTGAATCCACATCTACAAAAAGGTTAAAATGAACCCGTGGATCTTCCCTCGGCATATATGGAACCGTACTGGTTACAAATTCAGATGGTAACGATGATAACTGGCCGTAATTCATTAGGTTTTTATCATACTCATCGATGTCGTAAATCTGGAAGGACCGGATGGAAGAAACGGCAGAAATCTGGCTGAATGACTCGAGAATGACCAACTCCCGGCTTCCAATGGCGCTAACAACAACGTCCAGCTGTATTTCCTGCTGGCAAATAACGGTTCCGCTACCATCAACCGCTTTAACGGTTACCAGGCAAGAATAGGTACTTCCGTGGCCGGAGCAAACATGGTCATCGAGGAACGGGGGAGTGAACGTAATATCAAGGTTTCCCTTGATCAGGCCGGATCCCAGAGTAACAGAGGCAGGCGTGGTGGCAAAGAAACTGGTATCATCGGTATTACCGATTTTTGACCTCGATATTACTAAGTTGACGTTAGAACAGTAATCACCTGCCGGTAAATTGATCGAATATCGGGAAGTGGCAGGAATAATCAGTTTGCTCAACGCGTTAATTGACATTCTCGAAGCCAGGGAATCCTTAATAATCGTGCTATTGCTGAATGTGGAGGTCCATCCAAACTGAATAGGGGTTGATGTATTTTTGTTCTTGTCAAACAGTTTAACGTTTTCGCCGAGAACCGTTATCTGAGGGCAAACCTTATCGCATGTGTACCCGGTTAACAGGAAAGTATAGGAACACGTACCGGTTTCAATGCGAACCGTTGGTTTATTTTTATTATACAAAGAAGTATAAACCACAAATGTTTCCGTGTGCTCGCCAGCAATTTTAGGAGCGAATGTGGTGTTTATATACAAGCTCTCATTATTCACTTTCCGCACCGGCAAAGCAGGTTTCTGGATAATCCATGATTCACCGTTTGCGGCAGCATAAGGGCTGCCTCCATCGGCTCTGGTTATACTGTCGATTTGCAAAATACAATCGGGACCCAGACTGCCACCCAGCGGCATAATGGCAAACACTGAGGA
>CAIXKO010000464.1 GCA_903919925.1 uncultured Bacteroidota bacterium
CTGTTCCGCCTTTCTTCCAAATGTAGGTGGGTGTGGTCCCGCCGTTAGTCGGAGTAGCCGTAAATTTCACTGAAGTCCCCGCACAAATCGCGCCTGATGGAACGGCTGCAATAGTCACACTAGCCGGCAGATTTGGGTTTACAGTCATCGTAATCCCGTCTGAAGTGGCCGGTGAAGAAGTGAGACATGGGGTTGCGTTCGAGTTCATCATAACCGTAATCACGTCCCCGTTTGCCAATGTGGTTGAGATATACTCAGGACCGGTTGCTGATGGAATGAAGGTACCACCATTTTTCCAGATGTAGGTTGGAGTAGTCCCGCCGTTAGTCGGAGTGGCGGTAAACTTCACCAAGGTCCCCGCGCAAATAGCTCCTGATGGAACAGCTGCAAGAGATACACTTGCCGGGAGTGACGGGGTAACAGTCATGGTAATCGCGTCAGAAGTTGCAGGTGAGCCAGTCAAACAAGGAGTTGCATTCGAAGTCATCTGCACAGTTATAACATCTCCATTGGCCAGTGTTGTTGAGATGTACTCATTGCCGGTTGCCAATGGAATCGCGTTACCGCCTTTCTTCCAGATGTAGGTAGGTGAGGTCCCCCCGTTGGTTGGGGTGGCACGGAACCTCACCGAGGTCCCCGCACAAATCTCCCCTGATGGAACGGCTGAAATGGTTACGCTGGCTGTACGTACGGGGTTAACAGACATGGTAATCCCATTAGAAATAGCAGGAGAACCCGTCAAACAAGGTGAAGCATTCGACGTCATAACTACCGTAATAACATCGCCGTTGGCCAATGTGGTTGAGGTATATTCAGACCCGGTAGCAGATGGAATGGCAGTTCCGCCTTTCTTCCAGATGTAAGTAGGTGTGGTCCCACCGTTAGTCGGAGTAGCTGTAAACTTCACTGAAGTCCCCGCGCAAATGGTACCTGCCGGAACGGCTGCAATAGATACACTTGCCAAAAGTTCCGGATAAACGGTAAGGGTTACCGTTTTCTGACAGGATGATTGACATCCGCTGCTATTGGTGACTGTCAGGTAAACCGTGAAAGGTAGATTGCAGCCAGTTCCGGCAACAACCGTTACCTTTTGATCAAAGTCTGAACCTGAAATAAGAGCATTACCTCCTACCGTCCAGAAATAATCACTCATTCCGGCAGGGGCGGTAAATTCATTTGAAGATGACATATTGACCGGACCATCCGTTCCGGTTATTGAACAAGATGGCAATGCAGTTTGAGTTGCACTGACGGCAAGGTTCCTGTTGATAGCACCAGCTGATGAAAACACAATATTGGACGATAAATTACCGGTAGTGGTATTTTTCACCCTAATATATATAATTGTATTGGAAACTGTTGTTCCACTTTTGTTAAGTGTAACACTGCCGGTAAAACCAGATTCGCTTGTGGTACTGACTTCAAAACCATTGGGTGGAGTAATCAGGATATTATTGGTCAGATCAACACCTGAAACAGTGAAACTCTGCTCATCGGAGGTGTTTCCTAAGCAGTAAGTAAAGTCAGTCAGGCTACCGGTAACGATTATTGCGGGTGCAACTATCAGGGTTAAGGTAACGGCGGTGGAGGTATAATTGATTCGCAAATTTCTGCCATTAAAGGCGATCAGCGAGCCCTCGTCCAGTCCGGTGAACTTGCCGTTAACGGTGGTAGCCGAAACAATGGTAAATACATTACCAGATAGGGGAGCATAACTTCCGCTCAGGGAAAGAACCGATCCTGCCAGATTCACTGTACCGTCAACTTTCAGCTGCCGGTAACTCGTTGCGCCTTCACCATCGGCAGTTGTTCCGTTTATTGCGATATTCAAGGGCGATCCGGAACCAAATGTCAAAGTTTTTCCTGCCAGGCTAAGATCGTTTCCAGTTGCTGCGGGCGTCACCCCTCCTGTTGCCGAGGTAACCAGATTCAGGTTCGCTAACGGAGTAATACTATTTTTAATGGTAATCGCACCCGTATTGGCATCTCCCACGTTGATGGTTCCGCCACTGATTTGTCCAAAATCACTAACACTGAGAATCAGCTCAGGAGATGTCCATGTTTTATCCTCTCCAAGTTTTACTTCAACTCCAGACGTAACAGGGAAAATATTAACCGAATTTCCTGAAGATGATGAAAGGAGTGTACCAAGCACTAAACCTATACGATTAGCAATGAGTGTAAGGTTGCCTCCCGATGCAGGAGTCTTGATTGAAGCGGGAGAAGCAACGAATAAACCATAGTTATTCAAAGATCTGCCGGTCACTGAAACATTTCCGCCATTTGAGGTTATCGCTGAAGCATTTGGAGAGGTGCCGCTTCTAACGTATACACCCCAGCTGGAAGTTGCGTTTTCACCTGATGTGCCTGAGACAGTCACCGTGGATGCGGAACCTTCTGAGGTAATCCTCCCTCCGTCAAAAACATTTACTCCATAGTTAGATGTCCCATCGCTACCACCTACACCAGTCACTGTAACGTTGCCGTTTGTTGAGGTGATCTTTGAGGCGCTGCCAGATGCGAAACCTTCAACAACAACACCGGGACTTGAGCCGTAACCACTACCATTGGTTGTTTGTCCTCCCTGACCATTTACCGTAACGGTGCCGGTACCACCTGCAGTGATTACTCCGGCAGTTCCATCAACTCCAACATGAACACCTTCACAACCAGAGGTTCCATAACCCGCTATACCCGTCACTGAAACGTTTCCTCCACTTGATCTGATTTGCCCCCCGTAATATCCAATTCCCATACTACCGCCATTTGTTCCGGTTTTGTTGCCCCCATAACCAGTCACATTCACGTTACCGGATCCACCAGCCGTAATCAAACATGCCCCGGAAGCCTTGATTCCATGATGACCATTCCCGTCATTTTCACAGCCGGTTCCTGTAACAAAAACATTGCCACCCCCTGAAGAAATGGTGGAAGGATTCAAGGGATCAGTCCCCCCCATCGATAATCCAGTGTTTCCAGCACCTGTAGTAGAACCTCCCATTGCATTAACGGTAACAGTGGCAACTGAACCTTGCGAGGAAATTTTACCTCCACCTTGAATCAGAATCCCATAGTTTCGATCTCCGGGTCCGCCATTACCTCCGCCGGTTCCTGTTACCAATACATTTCCATTGTTTGAGGTTATCAAAGCATTGGGTGTTGAACTAGAACCTACCTGAACTCCATAACTATAACTACTGTTACCTGCCGACAAATTGGTACCTCCTTTGCCAGTGACGGTTACCGTGCCATTTCCTCCTGAACTGATTGCTCCGGTACCGTCCACAATAACACCATTGTTATATCCATTTGTACCACCGCCTCCATTTCCTTCGACTGTCAGGTTACCTCCGCTGGTAGTTATTTTTCCGCTTGCCACTACAATTCCATTATTATATCCACTGTCGTCCCCTGTTGGGTTGCCGCCATTGCCGGTAACAGTAATGGTACCAGCTCCTCCTGAAGAAATAGTTCCATCAATTCCTACTCTTACGCCATAGTTATACCTCCTGCCATTTTCACCACCCGTGCCTGTCACTACCACTGGTCCGCCACTGGAGGAGACAGTGGAAAAATAGGGAGATGTTCCTCCCTCAACCCTAACTCCGATGTTGACATCGGAGGTGGGATTGCCTCCGTTACCAACTATTGTTACCGAGGCAGCCGCTCCCAGAGCGATTATTCTTCCACCACCATTAACCAATACTCCATCATTGTAGTGAGATGAACTGCCATTACCACCGCCCGTTCCTGTCACCAGAATATTGCCGTTTACCGATGAAATTCCTGAGGCATTGGCGGCTACGTATCCATTAACATAAACACCATAGTTATAATTGTTTGTCACGCCAGACGAATTACCTCCTCCATAACCGGTTACAGTTATCTGACCACTTCCGGTGGTGGTTATTGTACTTCCTGCGTCTATGAAAACCCCATAGCATTCCCCAGTACTGTTATACCCTCCAGCGCCGGTAACCCTAACTGTTCCATTTCCGCCGGCTGTTATTTTTCCAGATTGGATCACGCTAACTCCGGAATGTGAAAAAGGACTCCCCATCCCACCGGTACCGTTGACCACCACGTTTGCACCGTTTGAACCTATTTCCGTGTTTGCTCCCTGAACAACAACTCCCAGATTATCTGCAGCCGCAGCTTCGCTTCCCCAGCCTTCCACCGTCACTGTTCCGGAAGTTCCTCCCAATATCTTGCTGCCCAGCCAAATACTAACCGCCCTGCCCGAATTATTACTTAAAGCCCCTTTTCGCGCCTTAACTATCACATTACCGGAACCAGTCGCCTGAATGGTTCCATTCCGCAGTTCCACCGCATCACCACTAAAATTGGAGGTGGAGGCCTGCATATTCGAACTGAGCGTAATATCTCCATTTACTGTAGTGAGGCTCGATAACTCGTTAAACATAATCTTTCCGTCGGTGGTGATATTTATACCCTTATCACCACTGAAGCTGTTGGTTCCAAAAACATTTATTGTCTCTGCACCATTATCAAGGGTGATTTTTAAATTGTCACTAAATGAATAGGCATCACTTCCGCTGAAGTGAACCCCGGATCCTGCTATCCCATCTTTAATTTCGAAAGTGTCATAAGCAGCCAAACCCGCTGCTGAAATGGTGAGGACAGTTCCGCTGGCTGAAGCACCAGTGGCCGAGCCTTCCCAGTTACCGGAACTTAAGGTGAAAGTATAGGTGTTTCCGGCAGACGCAGGAATAACTA
Source organism: uncultured Bacteroidota bacterium (assembly GCA_903919925.1). Lineage (GTDB taxonomy): Bacteria > Bacteroidota > Bacteroidia > Bacteroidales > UBA12481 > UBA12481. The sequence goes on from CAIXKO010000464.1 coordinate 4,738, forward strand.
AAACCGCACAAATGGTACTCATGGTAAGGGTTGTTCCGGAAGCACTGAAGGTTGCTCCCTTGTCAGAAGCACTGACAGCGAAGCTCTTGGTTATGGCACCTGTTGAGGATACAGTAACGTTTCCCGATGGATTTGACACAACGGATGCCCTTTTTCGAATATAAATTCTATTTAAGGCAACGGTTCCGCCACTGACCGCCAAACTAATCTGTGTTGAGTATTCTGAGTCTGCTAATAGCGAAACTTCAAATCCGTAAGGCGGTGATACAATGATATTTGAACTTAAGTATGATCCTTCTACTGTAAAACTTTGAGGATCCGAAGTTGTTGAATAGCATCCGGTGAATGGTAGGATAGTTCCGGTAACCGTTATTAAACGCACTGCAAAGTTTAGCTCATTACCATAGGAAGTTCCGGCATCATTGGTAGCATAAGACCGTACATAATACGAGGTGCCTGCAACTAATCCGGTGATCGAAGAAGTAAAGGTACCTGTTGTGCTTTTAGCCCCCAGTTGGGTTTTGCTGTTGGAAATTGTAGGTCCGGAAAGCGTGTTCCACACATGTCCATATTGAATAAGATCTGATTCCCCGGTATATGTTATGGTTCCGTTACCGGTTGCTGAATTGGCACCAAGGTTGGATATGGCCTCAGTGGAAAGTGTGGCTAATCCGGAGTACTCGTAAGCCCCCATGTCAATGGTGGTAAATTGAATCCTATCCTTGCCGCGAATGTCGGTTGGTAGCAAATTATAAGTATTACTTCCCTTATTTAAACAGGGGGAAGTACCTTTTATCCGGTAATCGCGGTTGGCATTATCGGTAAATTGCGGGTCAGTAGTTATGGAGGCTGTTGCAGAAACGGTGCCGCTAACATCATAGGTTGCATTGGAATAACAGGAGTTACGGATGGTCATGGTGCACCCGCTTTCAATCAGGAATTGGTTTCCATTATTGGTAGAGGTATTTCCCCATACAATGCAGTTATTCAGGGTTGCTCCGGAACCATTTAACAATCGCATTCCTCCTCCATTTACCGCTGTATTATTGACAATGGTAGTATTGGTTATAATTGCATTACTTGGTGTAGTGCCCCCGCTGATACCATGGTTGTATATCCCGCCTCCCGTTGTTGTAGCCTGATTATTGGAAATCACGCAATTGGTAATCGTTACAACAGCCTTGTCGGTATTAAAAATTGCCCCACCCCAGCTAGTTGCCAAATTGCTTCGGAAATAGCAGTTTTCAATAGTTGGTTTTGTTGTAACACCCTCATTATAAATTGCTCCGCCATATCCGCCATTATTGCCTGTAAAAACGCACTGCTGAATGGTTGGAGAATTACCGGTGCCGTTGAACATCCCTCCTCCGCGGTATTCGTCCCCGATATCCGTTAATGCAGCGGTTCCGTTGCAAACAGTAAAACCATTCAGGACCGCTGTTGAGGTTAATCCCCAACCATCAGGGTGGTAAAAAACATGGTAACAATTGTCGGCGTTGGAAACTTCACTGCCAATATTTCCATTCAGGAATGTTTCATTGGCCTGGCCGGGACCAAAATTGGTTCTTTCATCAATTGAACTCTCCGTCCCAACAAACCCCCCGTATATTTTCACACCGTCTTTCATTTGAAGAGCAGCGTACCGGGCAGTTGCCCCTCCTACCAGGTAAAAAGGTTTGTAGGTACCCTTTGCAACCCAAATCTGGTCGCCGGGCTGGGCTACAGATAATGCCAAAGGCAATGAAAGCCGGGCATCATACCAGCTGGTTCCCTGACCAACACCACCTACAGCCGAAGCATTAACGTAAATGATCGTTTGAGCAAATGTACCCATGCTTGCCAAACTGCCTATCAAGGCTAAAAAGATCAATTCACGGCAAACTCTTTGCTTCATCTGAGGAATAAACCTCTTACTTTTTGTGTCCATGAGATTTGGGTAACTAAAATGAGTTAATTTCATTGGGTCAGCGACTTTAGTAATTGGAATTCCCGGCGTGGATTTCACCGAAAATTGATTTTTGATTTTGCAGTAAATTTACCGGATGTGATTTTTAGAAACCGTCCAAATCGTACGAATTCCTGTCCAAAGTGTATAAAAATCAAGCTAGATTGCACAGAACCGTCCAAAACGTACGAATTATTGTTAATTTGTATACTTTCGTGATACCTAAATACTGGAAATCAAAACTGATTGTTGATGATCAATAATATCATTCTCCTGTCCCCGATATTTGTCAGCCTTTTTTGGGTACTAACTTTAATTGGGAGCAACCAGGGCTCAGGAAAAGATCGGTTTTTGCTATCAGGAATTATGCTGATTGCCTGTTTCGTTTTTATTTTCCAGTTTCTTCATTACTCACCTTTTCCGGAAGTATATCCCTATTTTGATTCCGCCTCAATTTTAGGGGGACTTGTCCTTTTTCCACTTTTCCATATCTACTTCCGGCTTCTATTAGCTGGTGAAAACTTTTCATGGAGAATTCATATACGATACCTGCTTGTACCTATTGGAATTAGCTTGGTTTATTGGGCAATAACGTTAGTAACCCCTAAAGATCAATACCGATTCTGGCTTTATAACGAAATTGACAGGTCAGCTTCCTCAACGTTAATCAGGCCGTTGCAGCTGGTTAAATGGCTTGTAAGAATTACCTTTCTCACTCAGTTCGTGGTAATTAGTATCAGTAACTTTTTGTTAATTATTAAATACAGAGAAAAGTCGAAGTCATTAAATGAATCAACGGTGCTTAATACCCAGGGTATTATCAGGTTAAACACTTCTGTTGTTTCCTTGGGTATAGCTTGTATAGCAACCGCTTTTCCTGGCTTTTCTGCTCATATTTCCCAAAATGTATTTTCAAGCATCATCTGGTTAATCTTTTCTGTAAGCCTTTTTATTATTGGACTGTCAGTTGTCCGGCAAATGCAGACCAGGCCTTCTCCAGCAGCACATTCCAGCGCGAAGAATTATATACCCATTGTTGAATCTTCCAAAATGCAGAATATTTATTCATCCAAAATACCAAAGGATCAACTTATGACCCGGATAATGGATGAATTTGAACGAAAAAAAATATTTCTTAATAGTGATTTGGGCATTATGGATGTTGCCGGATCTATCGGATCCAACAGAACCTATATTTCAGAAGTTATCAAGGAAAATTTCAACCAGAATTTTTGCGGTTTTGTTAATGCTTTCAGGTTAAGAGAATTGGAGCGCATCCTGATTGAAGATTCAAAGATGACTACTGAAAAAATCGCCGAATCCTGTGGCTTTGGTACTGTAAATTCAATGAAACGCGCCGTTTTCAGCAGAACCGGGTTGTCATTTCATGAATACAGGCAACAGTTTAATGGCAATGGTCCTGAAATTTGATTTCTTCGGGCATTTTACCTTAATTCGGTAAATATTGTCAGAGAGGGATGGCTATGAAAAGAGATTTGTCGAAGGTTTATGAGGCACAGCGCCTTTTAGAAGGAGTTGCAGTGCGTACTCCGCTTGAGTATCTGGAAAACTACTCTCGTACGCTGGACGGGCATCTATACGCCAAGCGTGAGGATTTGCAGGCAGTGCGATCCTATAAACTCCGTGGAGCTTATACTAAAATTGCCAGCCTCACTGCCGAAGAACGGTCACGCGGGGTGATTTGTGCCAGTGCCGGAAATCATGCCCAGGGAGTAGCTTATGCATGCAATAAACTAGATATTTCATGCCGGATTTTTATGCCGGTTACTACACCTTCTCAAAAATTAAAACAGGTTCGGTTTTATGGAAATAGCCGGACCGAAATCATTTTGATTGGTGACACATTTGATGAAGCTTATAGGGCTGCACTTGCAAATGTGGACGAAACCGGACAATCGTTCATACACCCTTTTGATGATCAATCGGTTATAAATGGTCAGGCTACCGTTTCCATGGAAATCCTGGAACAGGTAACCACCCCAATCGAGTATTTGTTTTTGCCAATCGGAGGCGGTGGACTGGCTGCCGGAACAGCGCAGGTGTTTAAAACCCTATCGCCAAATACCCGTCTCATTGGTGTTGAACCTGAAGGGGCTCCCTCCATGAAAAGGGCCTTTGCAGCAGGTGCTCCGGTATTACTTGATTCTATCGATACTTTTACCGATGGTGCAGCTGTAAAACAGGTGGGTGATCTAACTTACTCGATATGTAAGGATTTGCTTGATGATATTATATTGGTTCCGGAAGGATTGATTTGTGAAACTATCCTCAGGCTTTATAATGAAAATGCAATTGTTGCTGAGCCCGCAGGAGCTCTGGCCCTGGCTGGAGCTGTTCTGATGAAATCAAAGCTTTGGGGTATGACCAGTGCCGTAGTTATATCGGGAGGAAATAACGATATTACCAGGTTTCCCGAGATCAGGGAAAGGGCACTTTTATATGCAAACCTGAAACATTATTTCATTGTGAGATTTCCTCAGCGACCAGGTGCTCTTAAACTATTTGTTCAGGATGTTCTGGGGCCCGATGATGATATTGTTCATTTCGAATATTCGAAAAAAACATCCCGCGAAAATGGCCCCGCTTTGATTGGCATCGAGCTGAAAAAAAGCTCCGATTTTGAACCCTTGGTAAGCAGAATGAAAGAAAAAAACTTTCCGGCGGAATATGTGAACGACAGGCTTGAACTGATGCAGTTTCTGATCTGATAAATATTAACTTCACGCGGAAATAAACCCCAAAGAATTAGCTCCTAATAATTAACCCCGAATTACCCTATTATGGTTATGAGATTTTCCTCTCCGATACGCCTCGTTCTATACATGGCAGCGATTATCTTGTTGATTTTTACAGGTGTATATCTGATTTTATGTATGGCCGGGATAACCCTTTTCAGTTGGAAATTCCTGCTCTGGTTTGCGGCCGGCTCCTCACTGTTTATTTTTATTTTTCTGAGATCGGTGATGCATAATTACCTTTCCGAGAAGTTTAAGCTCATTTACAAAACCATTCAAAACCTGAAACTCACAAAGGAAGAAAAGCGGAACAATCGCCTCGATATGTCTGGCGATATTCTTACCAATGTTGAGAAGGAGGTTCAGGATTGGGCTGAAGGCAAACGATCAGAAATTGAACAACTTAGAAAACTGGAGACTTACCGGCGCGAGTTTCTTGGCAATGTATCGCACGAGCTTAGAACACCGCTGTTTAATATTCAAGGTTATATTTCCACATTGCTTGCCGGCGGTTTAGAGGATCCGAACGTTAATCGTAGCTACCTGGAGAAAACGGAAGCAAATATCGCACGGATGACCGAAATGATTGAAGATCTTGAAGTAATTTCAAGGCTTGAAAGTGGTGATATGCAACTCGATGAGTCTCATTTCGATCTCTATTCACTTTGCATGGAAGTATACAATCATCTGGAAGATTTTGCGAAAACAAAAAATATTTCATTGATATTCGGTGCTGATACCAACCTGGGTCAGTTTGTTTATGCCGATAGGGAAAAGATCAGGCAGGTACTGGTAAATCTGGTTACTAATTCCTTAAAGTACGGAGTTGAAAATGGCCGTACCAAGATTAGTATATATGATATGGTTGAAAATTTTCTGGTTGAGATTTCTGACAATGGAATTGGCATAGAAGAAAAGCATCTCCCAAGGCTTTTTGAACGCTTTTACCGGGTCGACAGAAGCCGTTCCAGGGCCGAAGGCGGAAGCGGTTTAGGGCTTGCAATTGTTAAGCATATTATTGAGGCTCACGAGCAAACCGTCAATGTTAGAAGTACCCAGGGATTGGGCTCAACCTTCTCTTTCACTGTTAAGAAATCGTAAACCCGTTGTTTTTCTTACCTTTGCCGCAGAAAAACAACTACCATGCCTTTAAACAAGTTAAGAAATATCGGCATCGCTGCCCACATTGATGCCGGTAAAACCACCGTAAGCGAACGTATCCTCTTTTATACGGGTATTAACCGTAAAATGGGTGAAGTACATGATGGCCAGGCCACTATGGACTTTATGAAACAGGAACAGGAAAGAGGAATCACCATTGCATCTGCCGCAATATCCACCGTTTGGAAAGGTCATCAGATCAACCTCATCGATACCCCCGGACATGTTGATTTTACCGTTGAAGTGGAACGATCACTGCGCGTTATTGATGGAATGATCGCAGTATTTTGTGCCGTTGGTGGTGTTGAACCACAAAGTGAGACCGTTTGGAATCAGGCTGATCGATATAAAGTTCCCAGAATCGGTTTTATTAACAAACTCGACCGCACAGGAGCTGATTTCTCAGAGGTGGTGGCACAGATGAATGCCAACCTGGATGCCAATGCGATCCCTTTTCATATTCCGATCGGAGTAGAAGAAGAGTTTCAGGGGATAATCGATATTATTGAACGGCGGGCTTACGCTTTCTCCGATCATGAAAGAATCGAAATGGATATCCCTGCGGAATACATGGATCATTGCGACGAAGCCAGGGCCTTTTTAGTCGAAAAACTCGCCGATTACAACGATGAAATCATGGGCCTCTTTTTGGAAGATCAGGATGTTAGCGCTGAATTATTGAAACGGGCGGCCCGCGAAGCGACCATAAAATTGCTGATAACGCCCGTTTTCTGCGGCGCTGCCTATAAAAATAAAGGCGTTCAGCTTCTCCTCGATGCCGTAATCGATTACCTACCTTCGCCACTCGATAAAGGGGCCATTGTGGGTACCGATATCGACGATCCGGAAAAGGCCCATACCCGGTGCCCATCAGCCAAAGAACCCTTTGCAGCTCTTGCCTTTAAACTGATTACAGACCCTTTTGTTGGCCAGCAAACTTTTATCCGCATCTATTCAGGGAAACTAACCAGCGGAATGGCTATTCTTAATTCTACAAAAGGAAAAGCGGAAAGAATCGGTCGTGTTATGCGCATTCATGCCAAGGACAGAGAGGAGATTCATGAAGCCGGTCCGGGCGAAATTGTTGCCCTTATCGGCATGAAAATCACTAAAACCGGCGATACACTTTGTGATCCTCAACATCCGATCTGTCTCGAAAACATAACCATCCCTCCTGCAGTTATCGAATTAAAGGTTACCCCGCCATCGCAAAAAGAGCAGCAAAAAATGGGTGAAGCCTTAAAGAAACTGGCCAATGAAGATCCATCTTTCAACGTTAGAGTTGATGAGGAAACCAACGAAACTATTATTGCAGGAATGGGCGAGCTCCACCTCGAGATCATTGTTGACCGCATGAAACATGAATTTGGAGTTGAAGTGGAGATCGGCGAACCGGCGGTAGCTTTCAGGGAAACTATCAATGAGGAGGTTGAGAGTAATTACAAGCACTCGAAGCAAACAGGGGGCAAGGGACAATTTGCTCATACTGTCATGCGTATTGAACCGAATCCTGGTAAAGGTTTTGAATTTGTCGATAAAATCAAAGGTGGTGCTATCCCAATTGAATACATTCCATCGGTTCAAAAAGGTATCCTGAAAACTCTGGCTCTCGGCATATTAGCTGGATTCCCGGTAGTTGACGTCAAAGTAGTTCTGCTCGATGGTGGTTTTCATCCGGTTGATTCCAGTGATATGGCATTCCAAACCTGTGCATCGATCTGTTTCAAGCATGGTTTTATGAAGGCCAATCCAGTTCTCCTTGAACCTGTTATGAGTATCGAAGTCAATACGCCTGATGATTATATCGGGGAGATTGTGGGTAACCTCAACCGTCGCCGGGGAAAAATTGAATCGATGCGCCGTCATCGCAAAGGCTCTCAAAAAGTGAATGGCTTTGTTCCTTTGCAAGAGATGTTTGGCTATGCTACCACGCTTCGGAATCTTTCCAGCGGACGTGCCAGCTACTCGATGGAATTTTTTCAGTATATGCCTGTTCCACCAAGCATGCAGTTAGAACAGCTGGAGAAGATCAGGAAAAGTAAGAAAGTTTAATACCCGACAAAATGGCAACATTCAAGGAAAAGATTAACAGCTCCTACACCTTTTCAGGTGAATGTATTGAAGCCGGAGCCGCCGTGCATAATGGTCAAACCTATGCTGATTGCCCCATACGCATTCCGCTGAAAACAATGAACCGGCACGGTTTGATAGCGGGTGCCACCGGTACCGGAAAAACAAAATCATTGCAATTGCTTGCTGAAGGCCTTTCACAAGCCGGTGTTCCGGTTTTGCTCATGGATATTAAAGGCGATGTGAGCGGATTGGCTCAGCCAGGCAAAATGAACCCGATTATCAAGCAAAGAACAGGTCAGCTTGCATTTGAATGGGAAGAACGTGGTTTTCCCGTGGAATTGATGACCATTTCTGAAGAACCTGGGGTGATTTTACGCGCCACCGTATCAGAATTCGGACCGATATTGTTGGGGAAATTACTGGATCTTAATGATAATCAGGCCAGCATCCTATCACTAATCTTTAAATTCTGTGATGATAAAGGACTGCCTCTTCTTGATATTAAGGACCTGACCAGCGTTCTGAATCATATTCAAAATGAGGGCAAAACTGAATTCACCAATGCATACGGTTATTTTCAGTCGAGTTCAACAGGAACCATTCTCCGGCAACTTATTGCGCTGGAGCAGCAGGGTGCCGATCGTTTTTTTGGAGAACCATCTTTTGAGGTCAACGATCTACTTCGCCAGGACCGGAATGGTTACGGGTACATTAATATTTTGCGATTAACTGATATTCAAACAAAACCAGCCCTTTTCAGTACTTTTATGCTTTGTTTGCTGGCGGAGATTTTTCAGAAATTTCCGGAACAAGGTGATGCACTGAAACCTGAATTGGTAATTTTTATTGATGAGGCACATCTGGTTTTCCGTAATGCCACAAAAACCCTGATCGAGCAGTTGGACATGACTATCAAGCTGATCCGGTCAAAGGGGGTTGGAATTTTCTTTGTTACCCAAGTTCCCGATGATATACCTGAAAATATTCTGAGTCAGTTGGGTTTAAAGGTTCAGCATGCCTTGCGGGCCTTTACTGCCAACGATCGCAAGTCGATAAAAGCCGCCTCGGAAAATTATCCGGTTACCGAATTTTACAACACCGATGAGCTGATTACACAATTGGGGATTGGTGAAGCACTGGTAACCGCATTAAACGAAAAAGGAATTCCTACTGAGCTAGCTCACTGCATGATGCGCCCACCAAAGTCCAGAATGGATATTTTAACTCCTGACGAAATCGATTCTATTGTTAATGCTTCGGATCTGGCAAAAGAATACAACCGTACCGTAGACCGGGAGAGTGCATACGAAATGCTGCACGGTCGCATTAATCGCGCCATTCAGGAAGATTCAGCCGATGAAAACCTTCGCGATATCGAACCGGTTTCAACCGGGCGACGTCAACAGGAAGGCCCTTCGATGTTTGAACAGGTGATGAAAAGCCCGGTTACAAAAATTCTGGTACGTGAAGCTGCCAGAGGTCTTATGGGTGTTTTGGGCCTGAGATCAACCACCAGGCGCCGGCGTTATTAATCAGACCGGTTTTTCTATCTTTCGGTGAATTGACTGACCTGATTATGACAAAAGTTTTTTCACTTGCGGCTGTTTTTGTCTTGCTAACCTGCTGTGCACAGGTTGATGATTTTCAAAAAGATAAATCTCTGATAATAAGTGCATTCAGCAAAGGTGACTATGCTCGCGCTACTGAGATGATTAGTTTATCGCAGCAAAAGCAGGGAATTAAAAAGGAAAATGTTGATTGGCTCACCGCTCGTCAAGCCATGATTGATAGAAGCAGGCTCGATTTTTCAAAATCAGAAGAACAAATCAGAGCCCAGCTCAGTAAATACTACCCTGTCCTACCTGATACTCTTTTGCTCAGTTGGGAAAATTCCGGCCATCTGGAAATGCAGAGAATTGATGGTGTTAAAAGGTATTTTAAATATGCCGTTTCCAATTTATTCCGGTTAGACTCAGCTGCTGCTGCAATCAGGAATAAATTGACAGGAGTTGGAATTGATCCTCTTGATTCCATCAGAATAGAAAATACTTCAGCTATTTTAAAAATCCGGACTTCTGGTGCACCTGTTGAAACCAGGAAGATTACTTTTAATTATTCCATTACCGTTGATGCAGATGCTGTTCCTGCTGGTCAGGTTATTTCCTGCTGGTTGCCTTTTCCCAGAGAATCACCGCCCAGACAAAAGAGTGTAATCCTGATATCAAATCCGGATCATGCCTTACTTTCCAGGCCCGATTGTTTGCATTCTTCCTTATTTGCTGAAAAAAAAGCAGTAGCAGGAATTCCTACTGTGTTTTCCTATGAAGCATCGTTTGAAATATCGGGGATGTGGTTTAACCCGGAAAGCATTGCCAGCGGAAAACCCGCTAATATTCCTCCTGACCTCACAAGATTTTCACGTGAGGAGCCGCCCCATGTGGTATTCACGCCATTGGTCAGGCACCTGGCCGATAGTTTATCTGCAGGGGAAACGGATCCTTATAAACTCATCCGGTCCTTTTACTATTGGATCGATACTAACATACCATGGGCCTCAGCTTTGGAGTATTCCACTTTTGAATGCATTCCCGATTATGTGATCAGTCAACGCCATGGCGACTGTGGTATGGTAACTTTTCTGCTAATGTCGATGGCCCGTTACAAAGGTATACCTGCCCGATGGCAAAGTGGATGGATGTTACATCCCGGAGAAGAAAACCTTCATGACTGGTGTGAGTTTTGGTTCGGAAACACCGGCTGGGTGCCGGTTGATATGTCGTTTGGATTGCAAAATAGTGTCGATCCAATTTTAAAAGATTTTTATATTTCCGGAATCGATTCTTACCGTATGATCGTGAATGATGGATTTGCTGAGAAGTTTGATCCACCTAAAAAATATTATCGCTCAGAACCGTATGATTTTCAAAGAGGTGAAGTGGAATGGGCACAAGGCAACTTGTATTTCAACAAATGGGATTATCAATTAAAAGTTTTATCAATTGAAAAATAAACTCAGTAATCCATGGATCGCGCTGATGATCCTGGGAATTATGCTTTCATGCAAACCGGAAAGAAATGATCTTGAATTGTCAAAATTTCTGATCGATTCTATTCAGAGTCAAGTAATTAAAGATAGCCGTATCGAGGTATTTACCATTAAAGCATCCTTTAACGACCCGGGAGTTTTACTTAAAGGAAAAACGAATAAACCAGAAGCAATTGACAAACTTGTAGCTCAACTGAAGCTTCAGCATGTTGAGTTTACCGATAGCATTATCAGACTTCCTGATACTGCATTAAAGGGAAAAACATGGGGATTAGTGACACTCTCGGTGGCCAATCTCCGGACCACTCCAGCCAATTCAGCTGAAATGGCCACTCAGGCTGTTATGGGCACGCCGGTAAAAGTTCTTCAGGAGGAGGATGGTTGGTTATTAGTTCAAACGCCTGATCAGTATATTGCCTGGACCCAATCATCCGGAATTGCTAAATTAACCCAAGCAGAAATGGAAAAGTGGAAATCTGCTGAAAGACTGATTTTCCTATCCGATAATGGTTTGATTATCAGCAATCCTGATCCGGGTTCCATTCCGGTTTCGGACATTGTGATGGGAGGGATTATCACAGCCAAAATCGGAGGAAAGACAACAGGTTCATATGTTTGGGTAGAATTGCCGGATGGACGGAATGGGTTTGCCAATCGTTTGGATTTCAAGAATTTCAAGGAGTGGTGCGAACAAGTATCTGCTGATTCAACCACTCTTCTAAAAAATGCATTTAAACTAACCGGAAGGCCCTATTTGTGGGGTGGAACCTCAACAAAAGGTATCGATTGCAGCGGGTATACCAAAACAATTTATATGATGGGTGGGTTGGTTTTATCGCGCGATGCATCGCAACAGGTTTTGCAGGGATCTGCTGTTTCCAGAGAGTCGGTTTGGAAAGGATTGAAAAGTGGGGACCTACTGTTTTTCGGTCGGGTAGCCACCGAACAATTGCCGGATAAGGTTACCCATGTGGGAATGTACGTGGGAAATTCGGAGTTTATTCACTGCTCAGTCTCAGCAGGCATGGTTGGGGTAAACAGTCTTGATTCCACAAAATCTAATTATAGGCCTTACTATCGAACTAATTTACTGAACGTTAGGAGAATAATCGGAACCTCATCCCTGCCCGTCTCCTACCGGACACACCCTTGGTATAACTAGCAATAAATCTATCTGATCAACCAAAAGCAATGAATACAACAAGGCGAAATTTCCTGGCAATAACAGGACTTGCAGCAGCCGGTTTATCGCTCGGAAATAAGGTAACAGGCAGCAGTGTTTATCGGAAAAAAACATCCGAAGGAAAAATCAAGTTGTTTTTTGAGCCGTATAATCTTGCGCTCAAACATGTTTTTACCATAGCCGGGTCGTCAAGAACCAGCACACCGGTAATGCTTACCCGCATAGAGTATGGCGGAATTACCGGATATGGAGAAGCCTCTATGCCACCCTATCTGGGAGAATCACAGGAAACTGCATCGAAGTTCCTTTCGCAGGTTGACCTTTCAAAGTTCCCGGACCCTTTTCTGATGGAAGATATTCTTGATTATGTGGATCAAATTGCAGCAGGGAACCGGGCAGCCAAAGCTGCTGTTGATATAGCACTTCATGATTTGGTTGGAAAACTGATGGGGCAACCGTGGCATCGCCTGTGGGGATTGAACCCACTGTTAACACCTAACACCACTTTTACCATTGGGATCGATACGCCGGAGGTTGTTATACAAAAAGTTAAGGAAGCCGGGGGATTTAAAATACTGAAAGTTAAACTTGGGCGCGAAAATGATCGTGAAATGATTAAAACAATCCGGTCGGTAACCAATGTTCCTTTAGCAGCAGATGTCAATCAGGGATGGAAAGAAAAAGAAAAAGCACTTGAGATGATCTTTTGGCTCAAGGAAATGGGAATTGTAATGATCGAACAGCCATTGCCAAAAGAGATGATTGATGACATGGCCTGGTTAACTGCCCGGTCTCCTATACCCATATTCGGCGATGAATCGGTGCAGAGGCTTCCTGATGTTTATAAAGCAGCAGGAGTTTATCACGGAATCAACATAAAATTAATGAAATGCACCGGAATGCGGGAGGCGTTTGTAATGGCAAAAACCGCTAAATCGCTAGGCATGAAGGTGATGATCGGGTGCATGACAGAAACATCCTGCGCGGTATCAGCAGCCGCACAATTGTCGCCATTGGCCGAATTTGCAGATCTCGATGGTAATCTATTGATTTCCAACGATCTCTACACCGGAATGCAAGTCAAGGACGGAAAAATCACACTAAATGATTTACCAGGAATCGGTATCCAAAAAATCTAAGGTTACTGATATACCATATTGTGAAACACATTGGTAACATCATCGTCCTCTTCAAACCTCGAAAGAGTTTTTTCAACCTCTGCAGCCTGGGCCGCGGTTAGCTCTTTTGTTTGGGTGGCAATTCTTTCAAACTCGGCGCTGATCAGTTCAAAGGAGTTATCTTCGAGATACTTTTGAATGGTCCCAAAATCTGCAAAATCACCTGAGATGATGATATTCTCGTCCTCAGCAAAAATTTCCTGGGCACCGGCATCGATCATGGAAAACTCTAATTCTTCGATGTCAATTTCAGGTTTGCCTTTCACTTTAAAGATGCACTTATGTTCAAAAAGGAAGCTTACACTGCCTGATGTCCCAAGGTTTCCGCCTGTCCGGTTAAAATAACTCCTGACGTTGGCAACCGTCCGGGTATGGTTGTCGGATGCCGTTTCCACCAATACCGCAATACCGTGCGGGGCATATCCTTCATAAACGAACTCCTTGATATCGGCTTGATCCTTGCCAGCTGCCTTTTTAATGGAGCCTAAAACCGTGTCCTTAGGCATATTGGCTGCTCTGGCATTCTGCATCAGAACACGGAGTCTGGAATTTGAAGCCGGATCAGGTCCGCTGGCTTTTACACAGATAATGATTTCTTTAGATATGCGGGTAAATGTTTTCGACATGCTACCCCACCGCTTAAACATGCGTGCTTTGCGATATTCGTATGCTCTTCCCATAGTTGTTTGTTGTTTGAACCTCAAAAATATCTCTTTTTAGTTGAGTACAACTCTTTCGTATGGAATCTTACCCATTTTTACTTCAACAAAAGGTACACCGTTTTTCAGACCGGCATTCCCAAAACCGGTTTCGGTTGACAAAAAGCTGGTGAAATTATTGCCGATTTTCGAATTAATATAAAGAACCCGCTCAACTGCATCATAGCGGATACCCGTTAATCCCTGAAGCAGTCCATAGCTGGAGAGCGCACGGGCATACCAGTGCCCGCATTCGTATTCATCAAACGGATTTCGCACGGCACCATCATAGCGTTTACGGCAGGCCTTTACAATGTCCAAACCTTTTTCTACTTCCCCCTTCATCATCAGATGGCCAGCAACCTGATACTCTATACCGGTCCACACCTCATTGCTATAAACAAAGGGCAACGATAGCTGACCACCACTTGGCCAGGTACACAAAAGCAATCCACCTTCATTTCCTAAAGCATATGTGGGACGCTGCGGATTATCGTGATTGGTAAGATCGGTTTTAAAATTATACTTGTAAATGGAGTTCAGATGACTCAACACTTTCGAATTATCAATAATTTCAGGTAATCCCGATGCCGACGCCAACCACATGCCCATGATGCCATCAGACAGACACCCGC
>CAIXKO010000465.1 GCA_903919925.1 uncultured Bacteroidota bacterium
CGCATCACAGTGATCTCTTCCTCGTATTCACCCAGTTTCCATTCATTAAACAATATCCGGCAGGTAAAATCAATAGGGGTAACATCGGCACCAGCAATCCTGATTTTTTCTTTACTGAAAAAGCCGCTCTCTTTCAGCACCCTTACATATTCAATATGGCCAGGATATCTAAGGGTTTTTTCCTTCATATTGGGGATGTGGGGCATGGTAAAGATAATCGACCGTAATCCATCGGAATTGAATGATTCCAGTGTGCCAACACCGTCAAACTCCACATATTCACAATCGGTTAACGGCTCACGGACAATAAGATTACCGTTTTCAACATAACGTGCCGGACGAGTGTATTCCTCAATCACATCGATCGGTGAAAAAGGAGCCTTGTAGCAAAACGGCCACTTTTTCTTTTTAGGTAAACCACCCACCAGGCACTCAAAACGGGTCAGTTTCAGTTTTTCATTGTAATAACCCAGCAGGAGATTGTCCATGCCGGGCGCCACACCGCAATCCACAATGGCCGTAACGCCCATATCTTTAGCCAGTTGATTGAGATCGCTGGAATCTTCTGAAAAAAACGATATATCAACAACATTCTTTCCTGATTCAATGATGGTACGGAGCGTGGCAAATCCTAAATATCCCGGTACTGCACAAATTACCAGATCAAAAGGTTTCAAAGCAGCTATCAACCTTACCTTTTCAGATACATCCAATTCCAGGATACTCAGCGACAGGCATTTTTCTCTAACCGTTTCTAACCGTTCACGACTGATATCCGCCAGGGTGACCTCATGCTTTTTTGCAAGATCAATGGCCATGGCACTTCCAACCATTCCACCGCCTAAAACTATTATTTGACTCATAAAATTGTTTTTTTTTATTCTGTTTTAATAAATTTAATCTTTTCTGAATAAACCCCATCGGTATAATTCAGGATGTAAACACCATTTACCAGAAAGCCTATATTCAGAACTTCCTTCATTTTAAGCATATTATAAGTTCGAAGTGTTTTCCCTGTTAAATCCATTAATTGAATTTTTGAATTACCGTTGGGTACCGAGTGTAATAAAATATTTAAAGAATGAGTTGCAGGATTTGGATAAACTTCGAATGCGGGAAACCTATTATGTGGATAATTATCTGCATGGTTAGCATCCGATATTTCCTGACCCACAACAATCGGGACATATCCCACGGAGTATTCGGAAGGCGGACTAACAAAAAGTGCGCTGTCAAATGCCACCAGGCTACCGCTTGACGGTGGTTTCATATAAGTTTGTTCGATTGTCCAGTTTCTATGCATCGATTCAATCAATAATTGCAAACTGTCTTTTTTTTCATGAGTCCAATTAAACTGTTGAAATACAGGTTGATCTATGAAGCGGTACCAAAAATAGGTAACCATTGAATGATCACTTAGATAGGCAAAGAACGGACCCGCCACCGGACCCGGATTTCTCCATGAACCCTTTAAATCTGCGTGATAGGGGGTGGGTTTCTCAGGTGGGGCATTAAATTGTTTACCGTGGAGACCGGTAGAAACCGGCACCATGGAAGCAGGAACAGACACTCTTAAATTTGCTGAGTCTTTAAAATACTCTGGAAAATATCCCATTCCATCTAAAACATTTCCGGTCCATTTCAGACCAAATTCGTTGCCCTGGAATACCATCGGAGTAGCAATGTTATTTATGCCCACTACGGTTTTACCTTCCTGATCATACGTAACCGGATAAGTGCGAACAAAAGGTTTATAAGATCCGCTGCTCTGGAATGAACCGGAAGGGGCTTGGCCACCATTTCTCCAGGCGAGAACTTCATTATACTTTGCTTTCTTGCTATAAAATGTCACGTCTTTAGAAAGGATTGTCCTATTTAAACTATCAACCGGAAATTGCAGCCGGGGAATTTTATAGTACCTGTTCTGACTGGCATCTACAGCACGCATTTGCGGCACGGTGTTGAACTCCATCGTACCACCCGCCAGGTTTCTGATGGTAGGGCGTGAATCCAACCCCCTGCCATGATCGAACGGATAGTCCTTTGATATTTTTGCCCATGTTTCGGGCAGATAGTAGGCCAGAGGACCCTTGAAATTCTGAGCATTTAAAAAAAGGGTCCAGCTTTTTTCGCCTACCGGATATTTGTCTGTGTAAGCAGTTGTCAGAGGTAATGAAAGATAGGTGATCCCCAGAAGATCGCCGTTTGGATCTCCCTGAAAGGTCATACCATCAGGCGGAATAAGAATTCGGTTTGAAATTTGGGCAATACCTAAAATGCTGTCGGGCAAAGGGGTATCACTCCAGAAAAATTGCCAGCCTGGTGTGGAGATTTCCTGGGTATAACAGTTTGGTGTTGAATTCATCTTGAATTTTGGAGGACCGTAATGAAACTTATTACCTGCCCAATAACCAGGTCCTCCTTCAACAGTCTGAAATACATCACTATAAGTAGGCCCCCTTTCCGGCCAGTTGTCTCTCGCTACTGTTCCAACCGGACAAAGAGGAATGGTGCTGTTATCTGAATTATCAGGAATTATCCAACTCGACGGCAAACCAATCTGGAAATTTGCCACAGGCGTGCTCACCAGTGGCCAGATCGCCGAATAAAAACCATATCCTTCACCATAAGTCGCAGGAGCCTGTGCCGGATAGCTGGCAATGTATCCGTGAAGACCATTCTGACTTATTGCTGGCGTATAATCAATAAATATCAGGGAGATGCAGAGAATGAGATTACTCCATACATTTCTTTTGTTCATTTTGAAGTTTTGGCGGGTTGCATGTTTTCCAGATCAACGGTATGAGTTTATCCTATTTACCAGGTTTGATCTGTAAAAATAGCATTATCCTTCCCAAGGTTGGTCAAACCCTTTGACCAGTAAGTGTATTATCTTGCATGCCTATTTGAAATTACTTAAAATCCTTTGCCGATCTTCATTCTGTTTATCGCTCTTGTGATAAAGCTCAATGAAAATAATCATTTGCTCCTCTGCAAAATAAGCGTAAATCAATCGCAGTCCTGAATTTACTCCCTTTCCTTTCAAACTGTCGCAAGCAATCTTCCTAATCTTAATCACACACGTGGAAACTCCCAAGTCATTAATTCTAAAGCTAAAAGGAGGTTTTTCATCCGGACGAATATGCAATACCTTTTTCACTACATCAACATCTGAATGAATACTTCGATACTTTTTCAAAAGTCGTTTTAAATCTTTATCGAATTCCGGCAAGCTCTTGAATGTCATAACCTAATCAGCGTTTTCCGCCTCATCATAAACCCTGACTGAGTAGGGAACCTCCCTGTAAAAGGCGAGATTGTAACTGATTACCTCTCCTTCTTTTGATGCCAGCCACGGTATATCACGATGTGAATAATCACTTATTGTGGCAGCCGGCCAATCGCCCATTTGATCTAAAACCTTATCAATAACTTCCTTTTCGGCACCGTTGATAACTTTAAGATCAGGTTTGGCCAAAGGAATATATCTGGTTTGCGATTTGTTAAAATACAGGGTTTTAATCCTCTTTAGTTTACCATCCGTTATCATCTGATTAATAATAACATCCAATTTTTGTGGCACCGGGCCAAAAGGCAATTTCCGATAGGTTGAACCGGTCAGGTGTTCCTCATACAATTCGTAAAAATTAAAATCGGAGAAGTAAAGTAGTTTATATAAAACAGTTTCACCAACATTAGGCTTGCCGGCACATTTTTCCAAAATATACAGCAACACGTTTTTAAACTTGTTGATTTGTAAAATGGGTACGGAAATTCTTTCTTCCTCCTTCAGAGGTTCCGCCTCTGTTTTTTCCTCAACTTCCTGACCGGAATCAAAGTCTTCGGACATGAATATATCTAACGAGAAATTTAAGGCAACGGACAACCTCTGTAGCTCCAAAACGTCAACACCTCTGTTTCCCAATTCTATTTGTGCCAATGATGGCCGGGAAATATTAATATTCCGGGCCAGATCATGCTGCGACAAACCTTTCCTTTTGCGTAATATGGATATCCTTTGGCCAATTTGCTTTTGTGAAAGTTCAGCGCTCATGGTAATTTGATTTTATTCTCCGGGAATATTATTCTCTGGCAAACGTCAAAAGTAAGAATTGTTTTATAAACAAACAAGTAATTGTTCTAAAATCAACTAAAACTTTTTTTTGCAAAAACGTTTAACACCGTACCCTGGTATTCGGATAAAATAATACCCATCGGCCCACCCGGATACATCTAAACCGGCTCTGCGAAACAGGTTACCTGTGTATACCACCCTGCCCTGGCTATCTGATATAATGCAATTAACGGATTGATTATCTGATATTTCAATATTAATTAAATCAACAGATGGATTCGGCCAGGCTTGAATGGTAGGCAATTCCGCAGCAATAGGAACACCGGTTTGACCATTAAAAACAGATGTATCAAATATCTGAGCAGTATCCTGATCTGTTATCTGAATATTATCGAACCAGAATCTGCTGGTTCCTAGCGGCCCGTTTTCGGCTACAAATTCTATCCGGTCAACCGCTTTCCAGTCAAATTTCCCCTGCGGATTCTGCCAGATATTGTTATACCATCCTCCCAATTCAGCCAGTTGGCTCAAGGGTATATACAAATGGTGCCATTTCCGGTCGCACGGAATCTGTTGATCATTAATGGTAATTCCCATGCGCCAAGGATAATCAGTGGCTTCCGGAGTTTTAGAATCCATAAACCGGATCTGAAAGCTAAGACCCGGAGTATCACCTCTTACCATCATATCAAGTGCAAAGTTGTTTTTCACAAGTTCCGAAAAATCACGGTCAGGCACATAATCCAAACCTATGGAATTGTATTGAGTGGCCCCGGTCCATTTCAAACAATACTTACCGTTATTGGGGCTATCGGTAGAATAATAATCGATTGTTCCGCTGTTGTAACTCGATTCAAACAGCTGGTTGCCCGGCCAATCAGCGTAAATCACGGAACCGGTAGAATCCGGAACCTGTTTATAATCAGTTTGATCAGGGATATTCAGACCCATCGATTGCAAAAGCGGCACATTCAGATCGTGTTGAAACAAACCGTTACTTCCCGCTTTAAACAAACCGAAACCGCCATGATAATCCCACGAGGTCCAGGCTATCTGCTTCTCTTCCAGATATTTTCGAACCACTTCATACCAGTACACACGATGGTTATTATGGCTGTTCGGGATATAAACCCCAAACTCGCCACAAAATACCGGAACATTGCGCTCCGCTTTAAAGCGCACCGCAATATCGATCAGTTGTTTCACCTTTTGCACCGTTCCATCGGCCGGATAACTTCTGTAATTATCCCCAACCCAGGTTGTGCTGAGCGATGCCGGCAATGCAGGCATGCTATCGGCCCGGTAAGGGAAAGGCACACCGGCAAGCGGCGCCATGGACGGATCAACCCAGGTGGCACCCTGATGGGTAAACAGGAAAGGATCGTAAAAATGAAAAGTATATAGCAGGTTCGGATCCGTATACCGGGGAAGATTTGCAAGATTGTTGTAGCTATTCCAGCCGGCTGGCCCCACAACAATGGTATGTCGTGTATCAACCGACCGGATCTTATTGATAACCCCAAGCTGAATAGTGTTCCAAAGGGCATCACTGATTCCGTGGGGCTCATTGAGCACCTCATAAAGAATGTATTGCGACCGGTCCTCATAATGCTGGGCCATCTGGAGCCATACCTTTTCGAGTACTTGCCCAATGTCCGGATCGGTATTTGCTGCAGGGTCAAACGTATGATTATCAAGTATCAGCCAGAGGTTTAGTTCTTCAGCCCAGTTAACTGCCTGATCCAGAAATTCAAAAAACAGCGGGTCGATACGGTAATCCGGCTGACCGTTTGTCATAAAATGCAGATTTATCGGAAGCCTGATCACATCACAACCCAAACTTTTGATATTCTCAAAATCGATGCGTGAGTAGCGGCTAAATTGAATCTGCCTTGCACTCCCTGACTGGAACCATCCGGTAAGATTCACTCCGCGGCTGAATGGAGCTTGCTGTGCAATAGTAAAATGGGGAGACGCGAGGGCAATCGCTAATATCAGAACAACAGCCTTTAACATTTTCATATATGGCATTTTAGGTGATTCAGTTCATTATCAATATATTGTAAGGACGCAAGTATGCGTCCCTACCGATGTTACGTTTCACGCTTTAAAAGACACGCAATTATGCGTCTCCTATATAACTGGTCTTTATGTACCCACCCCAACCCCTTCCTGAAAAAGGGAGGGGGCCAGGGGGTGGGTACTTTAAACGCCTATGCACGAATAGTTTGCGGGTTATTAGGTTTGGGGCAAAATGGAGACATGCTGGCGGATCCTACCCGATCTTCCGATTCACGCTTCACGTTATCAATGTAAATTTCTCTTTCTTCTTCCGATCATAAACATCACGGCTGAACATATAGAATCTGGCTGGTTTATGGGCTACCCCTTCTTGTTTTTCATTGAGTGAAACCACAAATTCCAGGTTAGTCAGCTTTTTCCTGAAATTCCTTTTATCCAGTGTTTTACCCAGAATAACCTCATAAAGGTTTTGAATTTGAGAGGCAGTAAATTTCTCAGGCAACAGCTCAAAGATAACCGGTTTCGACATGATCTTTTCGCGAAGAAATTGAAGTGCCGCTTCCAGTACCCGTGCATGGTCGAATGCCATGCTCCCGATAGTATTGAGTTCATGCCAGCAAGGGTTCTTCCCGTACCAGTCGGGTAGTGAATCCTTATCGTTTTGGTGCAGGTAGTATTTTTCGAGCGGGATGAGTGAAAAAAAGCCGGCTGTGATTACCCGTGTTTCCGGGTCTTTACCAATGGCTGTCAGCCATTGCTGGTCCTTCGGGTTGTTTAGCCGGTCAGGATCGCTGAAAACGGCAAATTGCTCCAGGTAAATATCGTTCAGGCCGGTGAGTTCAAACAATATTCGCTGGGCTGCCGTTTCCAAATCTTCGTTGTTTCGGATGTGATTGCCCGGCAAGGTGAGGTCCATAAAAATCAGCTCTTTTCCGTCGGGTTCATGCAGATGCCTCTCCAGAAGCAAAACTTTCAGGCTTTTCAAATCATACCCGAAAATTACACAGTCGACCGAGATGTGTTCGTTAAAATTGGTGTTCATTGGCTTTGTGTATTATTTACACCACTCTGGATTTGATTTCAAAATTAAGGATTACCATCCAGCCATCAAAATTACGTAAATTATTTTTTTTTAGGGTTTTCTTGTTTATTAAAAACCTTTCTAATAACTTTGATCTCAGTTTGTGTACTTTATACACTATGAGAATAAAACTGACTTTTAAATCAATTTACTGATCAAACAACAACTTGTTACTAAATCAATTTTCTATGAAAAAACTTTTACTGTTTGCAATTGTTGCCACGCTCGGGCTACAGGTTTTTGCCCAGCAGCGGAAGGTAACAGGGCGTGTCACGGTATCCGAGGACGGAAGTCCGCTGCCTGGCGTAACGGTACTGGTGAAAGGAGCAACCGGGAGTGGAACTACTACGGGTGCAAACGGAGATTATTCTATTTCCGTAGCACAAACCGGAGCCACTCTAAGGTTTTCTTTTGTCGGTAAAATTCCTCAGGAGGTAACGGTGGGTTCCGGCAATGTAATCAACATTGCAATGAAATCCAGCACGTTGGGCCTCGATGAGGTTGTGGTTGTGGGTTATGGTACGCAAAAAAAGAGTGACCTTACAGGAGCTTTATCCACCGTAACCGGCGAAAAGCTCCGGAGCACCGTCACCACCAACATCGACCAGGCACTGCAAGGGCGCGTGGCCGGTGTGCAGGTAACCCAAAACTCCGGCCAACCTGGTGGAGCCGCTTCCCTCAGGATTCGCGGATCGAGCTCTATCACAGGCTCAAGTGAACCATTGTATGTAATTGACGCTGTTCCTTTTCAGGGCGACGGTCAGTATGTTGCAGGTTTCGACTGGGCCGGTGGAGCTAACGGGCAAAACCGGGTAAATCCCCTTTCAACCATCAACCCTGCCGATATCGTCAATATCGAAATTCTAAAAGATGCTTCTGCAACAGCCATCTACGGTTCGCGCGCCGCCAACGGGGTGGTTTTAATCACTACCAGGCATGGCAAATCGGGTGAAACCAAGGTGGCCTATAATACTTATTATGCAGTTCAGTCGCTGCAAAAGAAGCTGGGTATGATGGATCTACCACAATTTGCCGACTATCAACTGCAATTATCTAAGGATCTGAATATTACTCCAAATGAACGGTACCTCGATCCTTCATTGTTAGGAAGTGGCACCGACTGGCAGAACGAGATATTTCGTAAAGCCGGAATCCAGAGCCATCAGCTATCAGTTACCGGAGGTACTGAAAAAACAACTTATGCAGTAAGCGGAGGCTGGTTTAAGCAGGACGGTATCATTATCGGATCGGGTTTCGACAGGTTCACCACCCGCATGAATCTGGATAGTCAGCTTAAAAATTGGCTCAAGGTGGGAGCAAACATATCCTACGCCAAAACCAATGAAAAAATTACCCTTAACGATGGCGGCGACGGGGTGATCATGCAGGCCCTTGCCATGCAGCCCGATGTGGCGGTTAAAGACATGTACGGAAATTATGCAGGGCCCGATGTTTCCCTCGGCGGTGTTAGCTACAATCCCGTTGCTGCTGCCTTACAGCGCAATAACACCCTCGCAAGGGAAAGGGTTATGGCCAATGTTTATGCCAATGTTAACCTGATGAAAGGCCTCGATTTCAGGTCGGAATTTGGCATTGATAATAACAATTCAATGAACAAGGCTTTTCATCCGACTTTCAAGTGGGGTGCCCTGGTAAATACGGAAAACCAGATGCGCCAGCGTGAGGAAAACACTTTCTTCTGGATCTTTAAAAATTACCTTACCTATAATATAAAATTAGGTGAATTGAATAACATCACCGCAATGGTTGGTACTGAATCACAGCGATCGGACTGGGAAGGTATCCAGATCACCAAAAAGAATTTCACCTCTAACGATATCCAAAACCTGAGCCAGGGTGATGATAAAACCTCCAGCACCAGCGGTTGGAAAGATGCCGCCTCCCTCCTCTCCTACTTTGGCCGCTTCAACTATAATTACGCTGATCGGTATCTGGCAACATTTACCCTGCGTGCCGACGGATCTTCAAAATTCGGCCCCCAGAACAAGTGGGGCTACTTCCCATCGGGATCCTTTGCATGGCGCATGAGTAAAGAGAAATTCATGAAAAATGTTACCGCTGTCAGCAACCTGAAACTCAGAGCTGGTTATGGACTGGTCGGAAATCAGGCGATTGGAACCTATCTGTACGGATCTTCCCTGGTTACGGTAAAAACTCCTTTCGGAACTGCTTACCGGATGGAAAAAATATCAAACCCAAATCTGAAATGGGAAGCAACCGCACAATATAATCTCGGTGTTGACCTGTCATTATTTTATAGCCGGGTTGATCTTTCGATTGATCTTTACAGCAAGCAAACCAGCGATATGCTTCTGCAATTATCGATTCCCAGCTATTTGGGCGGAACCGGTTGGGATGACATTTCAGCCCCTTATGCCAACGTAGGAAAAATGGAAAATAAAGGTTTCGAAATCACCTTGCTGACCCGCAATATCATGCGCGAAAAACTCAGCTGGACCACCGATTTCACCTTTACTCTTAACCGGAACATGGTGAAGGAACTGGACTCTGAAAACCGCGTGTATTTTGGCAGCCTTAACTGGTACAGTGAATTCCAAACCGCAACCAAAACCGCTGCCGGCTACCCGCTGGGGGTATTCTGGGGATATCAAACCGAGGGATTTTTTACTGACCAGGCCGACATCCTTGGCCATGCCGTTCAGATTGTTGATCCCAACTCCATATCTGCTGATTCTCCTAAAGGAAAAAACCTGGTCAACAAAACCACTGGCGTATGGGTGGGAGATGTTAAATTCAAGGACCTGAATGGCGACGGGGTGATCAATACTGATGACCAAACCATTATAGGCGATCCGAACCCAAAATTTTCCTTTGGTTTCAACAATACAGTGTCTTATGGCCCATTCGAACTATCGTTATACCTGGCCGGATCTTATGGATATGACATTCTCAACTACTCGAGGGTGGTGATTGAGGGGATGACCAGCATTTACAGTAACCAATCGTCAGCAGTGGATAACAGGGCACGCGTGGGGCTTAGGGATGTGAACGGTTCCGATCTGGATCCGGCCAATGTTTTCCTGGCCAATCCGGGTGCCGCGCTTCCCCGTCCTACCACCACGGATAATAACCGGAACAACCGGATGTCCGATCGTTTTATTGAAGACGGATCCTACTTGCGCATCCAAAACATCAGTTTGTCTTATACACTCCCGGCTGCCTGGTCTCAGAAATTTAAACTGGGCAAGCTGAGGGTTTACGTGAACGGTCAAAACCTGTTTGTTCTATCGAAATATAGCGGTTACGACCCTGAGATTGGTGCCTTTAACCAAAACTCCCGGATGCAGAACATCGACATGGGCCGTTATCCAACTCCAAGAATGGTTTCATTCGGGCTTGATGTCGAGTTTTAATTATGATACCGGTTTCAACATTCAATAAAGAATTAATTATGAAAAGCATATCAAAATATTTTATCGCATTATCGGTGGTGCTTCTGATAGGATCGTGCGGCAAGGATTTTCTGGATATCTCGCCTCAGGATAAACTGACTGCCGATAATTATTACCGGAATGAATCGGAAGTAAAAGCTGCAACAGCTTCGCTTTACGGATTTCCTTGGTTTGGGTTCAACGACAAGTTCTTCTGGCTGGCAGGCGACATGCTCTCGGGAAACATGTATTACACGTATGATCAGGAAGGACAGTTTTTCTATTTCACTTTCACTGAAGGGAATGCTCACATTTCAGCTGGCTGGAAAAGCCTTTTCAGGGTTGTTTCCTACGCCAACTCCATTATTAACGACATGCCTATAGCTGCCGCCGGTAACGTGGATCAGGTGGTGATAGACAGGGCTTTGGGCGAAGCACGTTTTATCCGGGGAATCGCCTATTATTTTCTGACAGAACTCTGGGGAGAGGTGCCGATTGTGGAGAACTCCACTGAATTGGTTACCAGTAATAACACGATGTTAAAGAAAAATACGCGTTCAAGCCTTTACGAGTTCATCCGGAGAGATTTCCAGTATTCGGCCGACAACCTGCCGGCGTCGGATTTACCCGGCCGCATCAACAAATGGTCGGCCACAGGAATGCTGGCAAAACTGTATCTGACTATGGCGCAGAATCTAAGCGATCCCAAATCAGCTGAATACTTTGGAAAAGCCAAAGATCTGGCAGCCAGTGTCATCAACAACAGCGGTGCGGCTCTTATGGCCAACTATGCCGATCTGTTTAAAATCGAGAATAACAACAATTCCGAATCCCTGTTTGCTTTCCAGTTCATGGAGGGTGCTTACGGGATTGGCAACAGCCGACAGGCAAACTGGGCACGAAGCAGCGTAATCACGGGCAATACCGAGTGCTGGGGTGGTGGAAAATGTGCCTCCTGGGATTTCATCCAGGCTGTTGAAAACGGCGATCTCCGCCGAAAATCTATTTATATGACCAAGGACGACCTTTATCCGGAAATCAGCAAGGCTAAAGGCGGATATCTGTACAAACTGGTTACCCGCGATCCCAATGATCCAAACATTACACTCGAGGGATCAACGGCAGTTTTAAACAGCCTCAAAAAATATGTGGTTGGCAGTGCCGAGGACACCAACGGCAAGGTATCAACCGGACAGGCAACGGCAATCAACCAATACGTACTCAGGCTGGCTGATGTTTACCTGATTTATGCCGAAGCCGCACTCGGAGCAAGTGCTTCAACAAGCGATGGTGTGGCATTGGGCTATTTCAATGATATTCGCAAACGCGCAAACCTCGTAACTAAAGGAAGCGTCACTTTTGCCGATATCCTGAAGGAACGCCGTGTTGAATTCTGTTTCGAGAGCCTTTTCTGGTTCGATGTAAAACGATTCTTTTACCGGGATCCTCAGGGTGCTCTGAGTTACCTGAACGGCCAGCAGAGGGGTCATACCTACCGCCGTTTGAGTGGCACTAATATCCCTGATGAAAACCTCTTTGAAGGGTATGAACTGGTCACTCCTGATACTCCTGTCGTGGTATCCGAAAGCCAGATGTTCCTGCCGATCCCGGCCTCTGAAGTGGTTTCCAATCCGCTCTTGCTTGAAAAGGCCGTTGACTATGTTTTCAAATGATCAAACCGTAATAAATATCTGGAAATGAAAAAGTTTATTAATCATATACCTATCATCTTTTTGGTGATAATGACGGCCGGAATGATCGGGTTATCAACAACTTCCTGCAAAAAAGAAACCGTTGGCAACCCGGAAATACTCTATGTCCGGGTAACTGAACCCCTCAAGTCCGATTCATTGCTCGTTGGTGCATATATGGGCAACCTCGTGGCAATAGTTGGACAAAACCTCGGCAATACACAGGAAATCTGGTTCAATGATCAGAAAGCTACCCTGAATCCTGCTTATGTAACCGATAAAACCATCCTGGTGAGCGTGCCCAGCTCGGTGCCGAGCGTGGTCACCGATAAGATGCGGCTGATTTTCAAAGATAAAACGGAAATGCTGTACGATTTCAAAGTTAACGTGCCCGGTCCGGTAATTTCTGCCATAAAAAGTGAATATATTGAAACCGGAAAACTGGTTGAACTAACCGGCGACTTCTTTTTTGAACCTAAAGTGTTCTTTACCGGTGGCATACAGGCTATTATTGCTGAATTTAGCAAAACATCCATGTTTATTACCGTTCCTGAAGGAGCCTTGCCCGGTCCGATAACCGTACAAACAAATTTCGGAAAGGTAAGTTCGAAATTTCTTTTCCGCGACAACAACAATGTGATCCTCGATTTTGACAATACAAAGCATGAAAACTGGACCGCGCCGATAGCATTGGCTTCTTCTGATCCTGTTCCCGAACCTTGCTCAGGCAACTATGCTTTCTTTAAACATGCCAGCGTTGGAGAATGGATGTGGACCAATGAATTGACCCTGCAATATTGGGCCACCCGAAGCACCCGCGGAAATGTTGCAGTTGCCAAAGGCCAGGTAAGCGACCTGGTATTCCGGTTTGAAGTAAACGTACCCATAGAATGGAAAGATGTCAGGATGGAGATTTTCTTTGGCCCTTATGCTGACGATCATGGCCGCGATAAGCCAGGTGTTGCAATGGCCCGCTGGAAACCCTGGAAAAAAGGGGCATACAAAACCAATGGTTGGGAAACCGTTTCCATTCCTCTTTCTGATTTCAAATACGGTCCGAACGATGGTTCCGCTGACGAAATTGGAAGTGCAAGTATCAAGGACCTGTCAGTTCTGACCAATGTTACAATGATGTTGTTCGGAGGTTTTGAAACCGGAACTGCCGAAAAATCCCCTGTGTACATCTGCGTTGATAATATCCGCATTGTTAACAAATAAAACATCAGCAATCATGATAAACAAATTTAAAGGATGGTTAGCGTTCCCCGTTGCATGCCTCATGGTAGCAGGATTGCTTATTACCTCCTGCCAAAAGGAAAAGGACACTACCATTGTTCTCAACAGCTACGGCCCTTCGCCAGTGCTCCGCGGAGGTGAACTGAAATTCATAGGCAATAACCTCGATCTGGTTACCAAAATTGTACTCCCGGAAAATATAGAAGTCACCACCTTTGTTTCCAAAACTGCCGGATTATTATCCATTACAGTTCCCGAATCAACTACCAGCGGGAAGGTAACTCTTAAAACTCCGCAGGGCGATATTGTGGCAAAAACCCTGCTTAAAATCTCCGAACCCATTGCCATAACGGGCATCGCACCTTTAACCGCACGTCCGGGAGAGGTAATTACCATTTCCGGTACCTATTTGAATCTCGTTAAATCGGTCATCTTCCCCAAAAACAAACCTGTTTCGGTTTTTGATGCTCAATCCAAAACTGAATTAAAGGTTAAAATACCGGCCGATGCTCAAACCGGTATCATTGTTCTATCGAACGGTGAACAGGAACCGATCCTGGTTGAATCGGAAATAACTGTAGGGGTAACCCTTCCAGTGGTCACACAAATCAGCCCCAATCCGGTTAAAGCCGGAACCCTGTTAACGCTACAGGGAACCAACCTGGATTTGGTCCGCGACGTAGTTTTCGGTGGAGGCACAAAGGTAACCACCTTTACTTCCAAAACACAGGTCAAACTCGAGCTGCTGGTTCCTGCAAATGCTAAAGACGGGAAGATCAAGCTGGTAGTGGCATCTGAAGTGGAGGTAGAAGCGAGTCCCGACGTGGTTATTGCCGTTCCAGTGATCGCTGGTCTATCCCCGAATCCGGTAAAAAATGGTGGAACACTCACTGTTTCCGGTACCAACCTCGATTTGATTACCAGTGCCACCTTTGGCGGTGGCAAAACCGGCACCCTATCAGGAGTTTCAGCCACTGAAATTAAGGTTTCAGTACCCAAAGATGCCTCAGCAGCTGCGGTCGTCTTTGGAACAGCATCCGGAAAATCTGTAACATCGGGCAGCCTCTCTTTAGTAGTTCCTGTTATAACCGGCCTGGCGCCTTATGAGCTTAAAACCAACGCCAGCTTAACCATTACCGGCACCGATCTGGATCTCACCGTTCAGGCTTTGTTTGCCGGTGGCACCTCGGTTACCGTAACTTCTCCGGCTGAAACCGAAATAGTGGTCACGGTTCCTTCCGGTACCATATCGGGCCCGGTAAAGCTCGTTACCACCAATGGCACTGAGGTAACTGCATCGGAACCTATCACCATTCTTCCCTCAAATGTTCCGTCAATCACCAGTATGCCACTCACCATGAAACCCGGCCAGATGATCACCCTGATTGGTGACAAGCTGAACCTGCTGGCCGATGTTATCTTCCCTGGTGAAGTAAAGGCTACCATGTTTGGTGAGAAAACAGCAACCAAACTCGAAGTAATTGTTCCGCTGACAGTTAAAAAAGGAAAAGGGAAAATCAAGTTTGTAACGATCGAAAACCAATTCTCCGACTCGCCCGAGGTCATGATCACCGGCGTGGATCCGATAAAAGATCCTACCCTGGTATTCTTTAATTTCGACAACCTGAACAGTTGGTGGGGAGATGCAGGAGCCGCCGAAAACGACCCTGCGCTTTCATTGGACGGATCCAATTACTGGCGGGTAAACAAAGCCTGCAACGGCTGGACCGGCCTCTTCTGGAGAAACGGCAAAAACGATTTCCCGGCTGACAAAATCGGAACCGATGTTGCTAAATATGTGGTCAAATTTGATATCAACATTCTGGAGCCCATTACAGGTGGACAATTACGCGTCCGCCTTAAAGGTTCTGAAGGTGATTTCTGGTATTGCTGGGCTCCGTGGGCTGCCTCCGGTTCTTATAAAACCGATGGATGGATCACGGTGACCATTCCGATAATGGATTTCTCTGATAACTATGGCAGCGGTACCAATAAACCCTCCGACCTGTCGAAAGTGGATTCCGATTTCGGAATGGCTTTTGATGCCGGAGCCTCCATGGTAAACATCTGCCTGGACAATTTACGTTTCGAACTGCTGGAATAGTAGTATTTTTTCATAGGTAAAACAATCAGGGGTTATCAGGAAGTAACACTTGGTAACCCCTCTTTTTCCTAACTGTTTTAATACCATGAGAACAATCGGATATCTTCTTTCTGCAGGCATTTTACTGATCGGGTTAACAGGTGCCGCCATCGCACAAGGAACCAAATATGAGGCGGAATCGGCCTGGAAAACCGGTTCCCTCAAAGTGGAAAACTCCATACCCGGCTATTCGGGTACCGGTTATGTTGCCCGTTTTGAATCTGATGGCGATAAGCTGACTTTCGACTTTACGCTCGAAACCAAAAACGCGTACAACCTTTTTATCGGCTACGCTTCACCTTACGGCGATAAAATCAATATTGTTGAGATAAATGGCAGCCGTGCAGAGGTTCAATTCAAAAATCAGGGGAACAACTTCCGCGAGGTTAGTTTCGGTAAGATTCATCTGAAAGCCGGCCAAAATACCATCGTCATCAGTAAAAGCTGGGGCTGGTTCCTGATTGATTATATCAGGATAGCCATCAATACCATTCCGGATACCCCTTTCAATATATCAAATACCCTGGTTACGCCCGAACCGGCGGCTATCGCTCAAAAAGAGTTCCAATATCTCATTGATCAGTTCGGGAAAAAGATTCACTCCG
This sequence comes from uncultured Bacteroidota bacterium, assembly GCA_903919925.1. Classification (GTDB taxonomy): domain Bacteria; phylum Bacteroidota; class Bacteroidia; order Bacteroidales; family UBA12481; genus UBA12481. The sequence continues at coordinate 16,267 of CAIXKO010000465.1, forward strand.
GAGTAATGGATATGAAAGAGGCGGAATGGCTCAAAGCCAATACCGGCAAGTATCCTGCACTTCTTGGCCTCGATCTCATGAATCACACCCGCGATTATTCCTGGTTCGATAAAAACACCCTGATCAATGAAGCAAAAAGCTGGTACGCCAATCATGGATTGGTAGCACTCTGCTGGCACTGGCGTGATCCCCTCCGCAATACCGAGGAGTTTTATACCGAAAAAACGACTTTCGATATCTCGCACATTTCCGACACCCTTTCAACGGAATACAAGGCCATGGTGAGCGATATCGACAAGGTGGCCGTGTGGCTGAAAGTACTGAAAAGTGCCGGAATACCGGTTCTGTTCCGTCCGTTGCATGAGGCATCGGGTGCCTGGTTCTGGTGGGGCGCAAAAGGTCCGGAACCTTGCAAGGCCCTTTGGAAACTCATCTTTAACCGCCTTACCGCTTACCATGGAATCAATAACCTGATCTGGGTGTGGACAACTGATGGGAAAGACGATAATATCAGCTGGTATCCAGGCGATCAATACGTGGATATTCTGGGCGTGGATATCTATTCCGTAAACTGGGATTTCAGTTCCCAAGTGCTTACTTTCGATAAGGTTCGTGAATCTTTCGGGGGTAAAAAGATGATCACTTTAAGCGAGAACGGCGTAATGACCGATCCCGATAACCTGATCGCTGACGAAGCAGGCTGGCTCTGGTTTATGACCTGGAATGGCGATTTCGTCCGCAATCCTGCAGTTAATCCCCTGAGCCACTGGCAAAAAATCATGGATCATGAATATGTGCTTACCCGCGATGAAATGCCCGACCGCTCGGGACCCAGTTCAACACACATAAATATAAGAAAACCTGCAACTTACAGTGTAGTAACCGACCTGGCACAGCATCGCCTGACGATAACCTCAGGCAATCAGCTTTGCGGGTATAACATCCGGATTTACGACCTGTCCGGGCGGATACGCGGTTTCTACCCCAATCAAACCGGTGACTCCTGTGTTAACCTGTCCCAGTTTGCCGAAGGGATTTATGTGGTAAGGCTGGAATCATTACTTTCTGTTGAAAATTTCAAAATTGCATTTTGAAAACTGACTCTAACTTGTCACATTTTCCAAAATGGGTCTTTTTTGAAATGGTTTTTTTAGTAAATTTGTTCTAATAGATAAACAATGACTGATCTTTCATTATTTCTTAAACTTCAGACACTCCCAAATACAATTAAGGGAGAAGTCCTTGATTTTATAGAATTCTTATTATTCAAAAAAAACAATCGAAAAAAACCCGGACCAACTCACCCAAAGGCTGGGTGCATGAAAGGAACTTTTCAGGTTGGTCCCGGTTTCGATGATCCAATTCCTGATTTTAAGGATTATATGTAATGAAGTTTTTACTGGACACGCACACGTTCATTTGGTTTGTTGAAGACGATCCCTGCCTCCCGATAAACGTAAAAACAACAATTGAAGATACTGAAAATGAAGTTTTTATCAGTGTAGCTAGTTTATGGGAAATTTCGATTAAATTAAATCTGGGAAAATTACACCTGACCAGCGATATTGAAATAATCTTCGATCAAATCATTAAGAACGGTTTTCTCCTTGTGCCTGTTCTACCTCAACATATTATCCGTCTAAGTAAACTTCCTTTGATCCATCGTGATCCATTTGACCGCATGATAATTGCTCAAAGCTTATCAGAAAAAATGGCAGTTATTGGGAAAGATATGATTTTCAAGGAATATGGAATAAAAATGATTTGGGAGTTCTAATGGTTTGGTTTTCTGTTTCTGAAATCCACACTTTGTAACTTTAACACTTCTCTGCGGTTCTCTGCGCAAACCTCTGCGAACTACTATATAACAGTTAAAACATGAGTAGATCTACAATTTTACTCTTCCTGCTTTATTTTGGGTTCGCCGCCTGTTCATTTAAGAGCAGCAACCAAAATCAGGATAAACAACGGAAACTTTCACCGGAAGCCACCGCAGTCCTGAAAAAGCTCGCGAACCTCGGCGATCGGTTTCTCATTGCCCATCAGGATGCCACTTCATACGGAGTTAACTGGAATTATTCAGATTC
>CAIXKO010000466.1 GCA_903919925.1 uncultured Bacteroidota bacterium
CTGACCTGGTGACACTTGGAGGACCGGCACTTTTTTTAAGGCATGTCACTGCCAATGCCTGGGATAATGCCTTTATCAATTTTAATCAGGCCGGCTGGTTTCCGGCTCCCAATTATGTGGTAATGAAATTGTGGAGGGAACATTTTGCACCTGTCCGACTGGAAATCGGCGGAATGCCGGACTCGGTAAATGCTGTTGCATCCTTTGATCCCGCAGGTAATCGATTGGTAGTGAAATTGGTGAATAATGGCTTAATGGAAAAGCAGTTAGCTGTAAAACTTCCAAAAGATTTTACCGGATCGGGGGCTATGGGATATCTGATAAAAGGAACTTCACTTTCCGATCGGAATACGATGGAGGAGCCGGGAAAGATCGGTCCAAAAAATCAGGTTCTTACTCTTAACGGGCGAAAAATTTCAACAACTTTACCCCCATTATGCTGTCTCCTGATTGAGATTAAATAACGCTGCGGCCATGTTGAAACAACTGAAAAAAGAGTGGATTTGGGTTGCACTGATCCTGGTGGTAACATTTATTACCTTTTCTCCATCGTTGAAAAACGGTTTCGTAAACTGGGATGATGATGAAAATATCACACAGAATTCAAATATTCAGGAACTCAATGCGGCTAATCTGAAGGGTATTTTCTCCAGCACCATTACCGGTGGTTACACCCCTTTAACCAGTTTGACTTTTGCTATTGAAACTCACTTTTTCGGGATGAAACCCGGCGTTTTTCATTTTAATAATATTCTCCTCCACCTCCTTTGTACCTTACTGGTGTTCATTTTTTTACGAAAGCTTGGATCCAGTCTGTTCATTACGGTTGTGGCTACCCTGCTTTTTGGAATTCATCCGATGCGGGTGGAATCGGTTACCTGGATAACCGAAAGGAAGGATGTTCTGTACGGATTTTTCTATCTCCTTTCGCTGATTTTGTATGTTACTTATTATAAAAGCAGGAAACGGGTTTATTATTTCCTGGCGATTTTTTCTTTTGTTTTCGCTTTGATATCAAAGATACAGGCAGTTTCATTACCGCTCCTGTTATTACTGACCGATTTTTATTTCGAAAAGAGGTTTACACTAAAGCAGGTTTGGGACAAGGTTCCGTTTTTCGTTCTTTCCTTGATTACAGGTATCGCCGGAATTTTTATCCTTGGGAGCCAGGGAACCTTGCATACCGATACCAGCTTACCCCTGGTTCAGCGCCTTTTTATCGGTACTTATTCATTCTGCGCTTATGTGATCAAAGCTTTGTGGCCCTATCAGCTGTCGGCCATCTACCCGGTTCCGCAAAAATTATCGGTGATTTTTTACCTCAGTCCGATGATGGTTATCTTTCTTTCGGGCCTGATTTACCGCTATGGCAGACATATAAAAGAAGTGATTTTTGGAACGCTGTTCTTCTTGTTTAATATTGTGTTCATGCTCCAGGTACTGGGTGCAGGTCAGGCATTCCTGGCCGATCGGTTTACCTACATCGCTTATATTGGATTGTTTTTCCTGATAGGGTGGGCACTTGAGTTTCTTTTTAGCGGCAAATGGAAGATTTATGCAGTTACCGGAGTGGTCCTTTACATGGGTGCCCTGGGGTTTGTAACCTGGAACAGAACCCAGGTCTGGAAAAACTCAAATACACTGTTTACCGATGTGATTCAAAAATACCCGAATTCAGCCATTGCCTTTAATAACCTGGGTTTATATTTCCGCGATCAAAACCAGAATGACAAGGCTCTGGCTGCTTACGAAAAGGCGATAGAACTGAAGCCGGAGGGTTATTTGAGTTACACCAACCGGGGCGAGGTTTGGTTTGACCAGGGTGAAACTGAAAAGGCACTGACCGATATGAACAGGGCCATTCAGCTAAACCCTGATTACAGCAAGGCCCTGAGTAACCGCGGTGCGATATGGGGATCAAAAAAAGAGTATGCCAAGGCCCTAAAAGATCTGGACAAATCCATTGCAATCGATAACCGGAACCTGAAAGCATACATTAATCGCTCATTGGTTTATTTTACCATGGGTAAGTTTGACAAGGCAATTCAGGATGTTAATTCATATGTAGAGATGAAAGCTGATAATGCCGATATGTTCAATTTGCGGGCATTGTGCTACAGCCGTATGAACAACAATCAGGAGGCATTTGCTGATTTCACCAGGTGCATCCAATTAAATCCAAAGTCGGGAGCATTCTATCAAAACCGGTCGATGGTGCTTTACAAGATGGGAGATAAACCAGGTGCATTACGGGATATATTGAAAGCTCAGGAGCTGGGGGCCAAGGTAGATCAGGGTTATGTTGAGATGCTAAAATCCAGGTAATGGATTAATATTGATACGTGTTTTATTTGCAAAATATGCACGTGTCATTTATATTTGTGGATTAATCACGAAATTTATGGACACCAAGTTAACGTTGACATTAGAGAAGGATGTTGTTGAAAAGGCTAAGGTCTATGCGAAAACAAGTGGAAGAAGTCTTTCTGATTTGATCGAAAACTACTTGAAGCTAACTATTTCATCTTTTGACAAAAG
>CAIXKO010000467.1 GCA_903919925.1 uncultured Bacteroidota bacterium
CACCAGCAAGTTGGTTTTCAAGAGGAGGGCATATTCAAGCCCGGCTGAACGGGTGATATCCTTCATCTTCAGTAGATAATTCAGCTGATCCATGGTTCTGAAGCAAGCCCGGTATCCTTTTTTGATTGCTTCGTAACACAAACCGGCAGCAATCATTGACTTGCCAGCTCCGCTGGGTCCCATGAAAAGGAGGTTAAAATTTTGTTCCAGCCACAGGCATTCCTGCAACTGAGCCACCTGCTGAAGAGATATCCCGCAATCGGGCCTGTCTTTCCAATTGCTGAGGTCATGTACCAAGGGCAATTTGGCCGATTTCTCCCGTTTAAGGAAGTTCTGGTGATTGCGATAAGTGACCTCCGTATTCAACAGGTTAAAGGCAAAGTCCAGGTAACTGGTTTGTCCATCCTTAGCCTGAGTGAGCAATTTTTCCAACCCGCCGGCTACGCTGGCCAGTTTCAGATGGCGGGCCATCAATTGTACTTGTTCTGATTTTGTTTCCATAGTTATTCAAGGATTTTTTTGTAATCTTCCATATTACTGGTCTGCGGGATGATCTGATGCCGTTTAATGGCTGACGGATTTTCTCGCTGAGCCTTTGGTGGAGTGCTGACCTGCCTGCCGGCAAGGGTGAGCAGGACGGGTTCAAAATCGCTGGCGTTATAATGCTTTTCGTTAACGCAATAGGTCAGTGCCTCTTCCAGTTCCTGGGCGGTGTGTTTGGCACATACCCGGGCAATCTGATTGATTTGATCCCGGGCATACCGGGGATGGCTTTGCCAAACCTTCCCCAAATAATCAGCAGCCATTGGGGGATTGGTGAACAGGGCTGCGGTTTTGTCGACCAGTTCCCGGACGGACTGATTATGATCACGGTGATGGTTGTTATTGCTGACTTGCGCTCCTTTGATAGGGCTGACCGTGTGTCGGGCCATTTCCTCCGAAGAACAGTTGTATATAATGATCTCTTCACCGCTGCGCTCTACATAGACGTTGGTTTGGGGCGGACGATAGGTTCCGGTGGGAACAGAGTATTCACTGCCCTGATAATTAATTACATTGGTCTTCTTAACCGAATATTCTTGTCTAACGGGTTCTGTCATAAAAGAAGGTTTTAATGGTAACAGATAGTTTTTCTCGATGGCATATTCCAGTACGGGTCTTTTATGGGTAACGGAATGTTCTTTGGCATTAGCCGTCCGGTGCAGCCAGTCTACACCTTCTTTGTTTAGGGTGTGAATGTCAAAGTATTTCCTGCCACGCAGAAAATTATACTTCTCGTATTTCACCACATTTTCGATCTTGCCTTTACTTTGAGGGTCATTTTTACGGCAAAACCGGACACTAAAACCCCGGTCCTTCTGATAAGCCTGGAACGCATGCGTCATGATCAGTTCACCCAGGTTCTCATCGGTCAGCATTAGTTTATCCTGATCATACACGACTTCTTTGACATACCCTCCGAAAAAGATGAATGCTGCCTCATGGGCCAGGATCGTTGTCTGGGTGGTATAATGCTTGTCGGAATGCTCAATAAACTTGTAACGGGAGCGGCAGAGTACCATTGCAAAAAAGTAGACCTTCCGGCGTTTGCCCAATACATCAGTCATATTATACTCGCCAAAGTCAGCCTGGGCCTGGCTGCCGTACTCACATTCGATAACCTGTTCGAAAATCCGTGATGAGAATGCTTTGGGAATATTGTGCTTTTGCCGAACCATCAGCACAAATGAGTAAACCGTTTTTTCATCCACATCGGGAAACCCTGGATGGTTCTCCTTTAACCAATCGTGGACCTGGGCGGCCGAAGCCTCATCGCAGTCAATGAGCCGTTTAACCACAAAATCCTCATAAGTATCCAATTTCCTCGATCGTTGCACGAGTTTTTCCCTGTATGCCACATACTCGTCATCTGTCATGGTCAGGTACTTTTTCACTGTCCGTGCATCCAGTCCCAGAAACTCTGCTATTTGCGTAGGTTTCCAGCCTAATCGTTGCCGTTGGCAAATTTCATGATACTCCATCCAATGGTCTAGAAACTTTTTCCGTTGATCATCCATGGGTTCCTCCCTTTGTTTAAAAATTCAAAGGTC
>CAIXKO010000468.1 GCA_903919925.1 uncultured Bacteroidota bacterium
AACCGGATTCTGCAACATTAAGTTTTTTTTGATAACTTTTTGCTTTGATTATTAATAGTGTATTTTTAACAATTATTGTTTCATCGACGAAATAAATCTAAAACTTAAAATCATGGTAGGTTTTCATTGGTTAGACTGGGCCGTACTGGGGTTGTTTGGCCTGGCTCTTGTGGCTATCGTTGTGTGGGTTAGCAGAATGAAGGAAGAAACGTCTTCTGATTATTTTCTGGCTGGCCGCGATGCAACCTGGCTGGCAATTGGTTCATCCATTTTTGCATCCAACATCGGATCGGAACATCTGGTAGGCCTGGCGGGAGCAGGGGCTTCCACAGGGATGGCCATGGCACATTGGGAAATGCACGGATGGCTGATCCTGATCCTGGGATGGGTATTTGTTCCGTTCTATGCGCGAAGCGGAGTTTTCACCATGCCTGAATTTTTGGAGAGAAGGTATAATGCCGGCGCACGATCACTTTTATCCATCATATCACTGGTTAGCTACGTTCTTACCAAAGTTGCGGTAACCGTATATGCCGGTGGAATTGTTTTCAAGCAGGTATTGGGAATTGAAACTTTTATGGGTATAGATTTCTTTTGGATCAGTGCAATAGGTCTGGTTGTGATTACCGGGCTCTTTACGGTGATCGGGGGAATGAAGTCGGTATTATATACTTCCATTCTGCAAACGCCCGTGCTATTGATAGGATCGATCGTAATACTGGTGGTTGGACTAAACAAGCTTGGCGGTTGGCACGAGCTCATGGAAATTTGCCGACAGCAAACCACACCTTTAGGGGATTCAATGACCAGTTTGATCCGGTCAAAGGACGACCCTGATTTCCCGTGGACAGGTGTAATACTGGGATCAGCGATTATTGGGTTCTGGTATTGGTGCACCGATCAATACATTGTACAGCGTGTTCTTTCAGGCCGGGACCAGAAGCAGGCGCGCCGCGGAGCCATTTTTGGCGGGTACCTTAAACTTACTCCGGTATTTATATTCCTGATTCCTGGGATGATAGCTTATGCATTAAACCAAAAGGGATTGATGACGCTGACCAGCTCAGATGCTGCTTTTCCAACAATGGTTTCAAACCTGCTTCCCATCGGCCTCAAAGGAGTGGTTGTAGGAGGCTTACTGGCTGCACTGATGAGTTCACTGGCATCGTTATTCAATTCATCAGCCACCCTTTTTACGGTGGACTTCTATAAAAAATACCGGCCCGTTTCCACTGAAAAACATTTGGTTAAAGTGGGCCGGTGGGCAACTGTTGTGGTAACCATCCTGGGCGTGCTCTGGATTCCGGTTATGAAAAGCCTTGGACAGGTGCTTTATCAGTATCTGCAGGATGTTCAGTCTCTCTTAGCTCCCGGAATTGCCGCGGTATTTCTCCTTGGAGTATTCTGGAAAAGAGCATCTGCTGCCGGTGGACTGTGGGGTATGATTGTTGGCTTTACCTTGGGTATGAGCAGGCTGGGACTAAAAATATTCCAGACTTCATTGGATCCGGAAGGGTTTTTATATAAAACATTTCTGGCACCAAACTGGCTCCACTATTGCATCTATTTGTTCTTTATCTGTATCGCTACCATTGTTGTAGTCAGCTTGTTTACCAAACGGGTATCTGAGGAACGGCTCGTTGGGTTAACTTATTTCTCCTCTACCCCTGAACAACGGGCCGAAACCCGCGCCAGCTATGATAATTGGGATATTCTCAATTCGGTGATCATCTTATCAATAGTCATTGCGTTCTACGTGTATTTCTGGAATTAGGCAATTACACTGCTGAGGTATATCGATAAACCGAACAGCCACATGGGGTCCTGGTCAATTGGACCCCATGTGGCTGTTGCTTTTTAAGCTGTTCGGGTTGCTTATAACCCTTTAGCCAAGTGATAATAAAGATCGTTCCAGCGCAGGTGATCGCGGAACTCATTGATTTTGGTATCTTTATCGATCACCACGAATTCCACTCCGGCCATATCTGCAAAATCGCGGATAAACTCGGTGGTGAGGTTCTGGCTGTAGCAGGTATGATGGGCACCACCGGCATATATCCAGGCCGTTGCGGCAGCAGCCAAATCGGGTTTGGCATTCCAGAGAACACGTGCAACAGGAAGCTTAGGCATATCGTGCTGAGGTTTAACAGCTTCTACTTCGTTAACCAAAATACGGAAGCGGCTGCCCATGTCCAGTACCGAAACATTTATTGCCGGACCAGAGGCTACATTAAAGCACAATCTCACTGGATCGGCTTTGCCACCAATACCCAGGGGATGAACCTCGCAGGAGGGTTTTCCATCTGCAATTGATTCGCAAATTTCCAGCATGTGTGCACCCAATACCAACGGTCCCGATGGATCGAGGTGGTAGGTGTAATCCTCCATGAATGTGTTGCCGCCAGGCAAGCCGC
>CAIXKO010000469.1 GCA_903919925.1 uncultured Bacteroidota bacterium
AAAAAAGCACGCCACAAAAACAAATTATTACCTAAGCATTATGAAAGAAGTAAAATCAATGCTCGTCCTCAACAAAAGGACTGTAGCGTGCCTGAACAATTTGGAAATGCAACATGTGCGTGGTGGCGATGGGGAAGTTGGTTTAACCAGTATTGGTATTTGCACAGAAACAGACCCCGATCCTGGTGATTCTACTAACACAATAAATCCTATTCCAACAAAGGAAACTGGGATCAAATCGCAATTAACAGTTTTAGCCACTAAGCTTGGTTTGTGTTAAATAAGTAAAAAAGGGCGACAATTTTTAATCGCCCTTTTTTATTAAATCCAGAGCCATTTCCAGCTCTTGATCAATTCCCAAAATCACGGATTTTATATCAGGAGTGCAATAATAGTCGATGTGTACCCCGCAACTCTGAGTTTGCTGATTGTTGGGATACTGAATTCCTACTAAAGTCATCACAATCGAGATGTTTCCCGGAATCATAAAGTTAGAGGTGTTCCCGTCAGTTCCGGCGGTCATGGAACCAATAGTTAATGAATTGGGAATAGCCTGCAATATCATTGTTTGAAATTCCCCTTGGCTTTGGGTATTCTCATTAACCAGGATAATCACGTGGAAATTTGTTTTAAGATGTCCAGGTTTCGCGGGTCCAGCTGTTAATGGTATTGGATTTGTAAAATTCCCGGGATTTGATGGTAATGGTACGTAATACAATGCAAAAGTCGTTTTTATTCCAAAAAAGAAGTCCTCAATAACTGGTTTAATCCATTTTGTGGAAGACCTTAAATCAAAAATAAACCATTTTAATTGATTATTTTCAAATAGAATTTTTCTCAGTTTTGCTGTGTCAACATACTTACATTGGACATATAGTGTTGAATCGTTGTATTTTATTGTCGATAGTTCTTGCTTGCTTTTCCGCTCACGAGTCAGTAAGTCTCGACTTTCATAAGTAGGCAAAGAAATATAAAAACATTTGTTACTTCTCCTGATTAGAAGTCTAATTGAATCCTGATTTGTTTTCAACGAATTTTTCGAAAGATCTCTGTACAATGAGGCTTCATTAGAGTAGGCTATATATGGTTTGATTCGGTCGAAAATTGCTTGGGTTTCTTCACCATTGATTTGCAGAACCTGATCCCCGATTTTCAACGCACTGCTATCTAGGATAATCTTGTCGTAATAGTCAGATATAACAATATTCCCTTCAATAAATCTAACCTTAGCTGGAATAGATCTTTTTCCCAATTGATTGTCAATAATAAAACTGGAAGCTTTTGAGTGGGTGTCCTTATATTCACTTGTAAATGCAAGGATGGATCGATGATAATCTGAAAAATTTTTGCAATCTTTAATTATTCTTAAATACTTCATTAATATGTTTTCATATTCATTGCCGTTGGGAAGGTTTTTTTGATACGGATAGTAAAATTTGTAATTGTTCCAGATTTTAGCAATTCCTAATATCCTTAAGGAGGTACACGGGAAAGGCTGCCGATTTACAATTGTCGTATAGAACTTAAATTGATTTGTTGAATCATTATATTCTACCCTTTTGTTAGTTGTTAAAGAATCTGTTAATCGGAAAGAATTTGCATGATTTCGAATTGAAATCCCTTTGCATAAGTAAACATAAAGGGGATCTTTCTTACTTAAAGGGAAAGATGTTTTAGAGTTGAGAAAAGTTAACAAATCTTCAACTGAATAACAAGATTTATCTTCAATGATTTTACTTGATAATGCACAAAAAAGAGAATCGGCATTGATTCGATTTGAATATAATAAGGGATGGTAATTTTCCAAATACCCCCAATCCACTATTAGTTTTAATAAATTACGGTCTACCTTTTTTGATTCTGATGAATGTAAAATCAGCATCGAAATTTGAAAAAACAGCACTGTTGTTAAAATAGAAGTTTTCATTTTCCTATAATGTTATAGTTAGACCAGTATGATGGGTATGAATATTTTGTATCTGTAATAAATTCTCTTTTCGTTTCGCAAAGTGATTTTTTGATATCTTTTGATTCTAATAATTTCTTGTAAAAAACTGTTGTAAACCTTTTTGAAAATTCGTCATCCAACCGAAAAAGAGATGAAATAACAAATGATGCGCCCTTAATAGAGAATGCTCGTCCAATGTTTTGAATCCCTTCTCCTTCAATAAGCTTTCCGGAATACGAGAAGCAGGATGCCAAGACGATTAGGTTTGGGCTGGCTGTTAAGTTTAATATGTCGAAATAAGTTAGTAAATTGTATAGCCCATTGCTCGTTGGGTTGAGGAGCAATCCAACGTTTGAAGTAGAATTGTTTTTAGAAGAATGAGTTGCGACATGTAAAATGTTTGCCTTATTTGCATAAATATAGAAATTTTCAATACTGGCATCCGGACCAATAAGAGTTAAGGAAGGAGGCTTGATTTTAGCAAACAGCCTTGAAATGTTTACCACTTCATCAACAGAGCCACTTAGTGGATCCAATGGTCTCTCTAAATTTTTAACAAAATCTGTCGGCGCAAAACCAACGAAATTAAAATTGTCATTTGTTGAAATTTGAGGACTGTTCCGCAATAATAGAGAAACTGAATAGGAGTAAGATATATCGTACTTTTTGATTAAGTAAAGGTTATTTTGAAAAAATTCTTGTGGTTTTGATAAAAGAAGTACATCAAAGGGAATTGTTAGTATGTTTTCGTCTTTTATTATGGTAATTTTATTTATTGTTGTGGAAATATTTTTCAATGGTGACAGAAGTGTATTTGACAAAAAGTACAATTCGTTAAAATCTAATGAAAATTGTCTTAAATCTCTGTCGCATTTAGATATTTGATTTTTCAATTCGGCAACTTTCCCAATCTTATTAATCGAAATAGAATTCATTGTTATGGATAGGCAGAATAGGTTTTCTTTAACTGAAGTATATTCAAGGAGTATCATGCTATGGTTGATCAATTTCCTTAAAGAATTGGACGTAATTTCTTCGTTTGTTAAGCTTATTTTCTGTTTAAGTTTTGGTTTATTATTTTTCTCGGCATCTTTGATTTTTTTTATTTTCTCAAATAGTAAACTACTTAATTCACGAATCTTGCTTAAGTCGGATGATCTGTTATCTTCTAAAATTTCAATAGAACTGTATATCTCATCAAGTGATTTGTCAGAGCTATTGAATGAATAATTGACTGATTTCTGAAGGGTTTCATCTATTTCTAAAAATTTATTCAATAATATGTAATTATGACATTTGTCAAATAGAGCTAAAACCTTCAAAGTATCAGCAATTATATAATGACCTGGATAGTCCTCCAATAGATAGCAGAGTAAATAACTATCCAAAATCTTTTTATTTGAAATATTTACAAGAATCTTCGAGGACTCGATTGGTGTGGAATTGATTATGGAGTCATTTGTTATTATAGCCTGTTCGAAATATGTTTTTGCACTATCTAATAATGACGTATTTAAATTTTCATTATACAAATTGTAATAAATGTCACCAAGAATATTACAAGAAATGATGTAGTCATCTGGTGATGATAGTCCATTCTTCAGCGAATAAACCTTTGACAGAGAGAAGTTTTTTGTAATTGACTCCAACAACAATATAATTGCATTAGAAGGATTACCTAATTTTGATTGAGTTTGACCTAAATTGTATAAACTGTGTATGATATCAATGTCTTTGTAATTAATTATTTCCTGCTTAATATCTAAGGATTTTTTATAGAATATATAAGCCGAATCATACTTTTCTATTTTGTAATAAAAGTTTCCTAGGTTGTTATATTGAAATGCTGTCTCTTTTGATTTAACGCCTAATATTTTCATGCTGATTTCAAGAGAAGCGTTATAAAGTGATTGTGCAGAATCATTCTTTCCAATCAAGCTGTAATAATTAGCTAAGTTGTTGTAAATAACTCGCAAATACTCTGAATTGTTTTGAATTTCTTTTCTAATTGATAAGGATTGATTGAAGAAGTAATTAGCTAACTGATACTTATGGATACTTAGGTAATTGTTGCCAAGTAAGTTGTAAATAATGATTCTATTTATGTCTGACAATTCTTGGCTACATAAAACGTTTTGGAGGGTGATATTTGAAAGGTGGAATTCTTTTAATTCGTAATACAGGTATCCCAATTCAAGTTCGTATTTTATTTTCTCAAACGTAGAAACTCCTAGGTTCAATAAACGAAAAAGTGAATTTATACGTTGGTCAAGCATAGATAACTTGTTGGCCATTAAAAGACGATGTTTGATTAAATCGATCCGGCAATTCCCCGTTAATTTTGCCTTAAGCGAGTCAATAAGGTAATCGATATACGTTAACTTGGTTTGATAATACGGCATGCCATTATAATTTCTGATGAAATTGTTAATTATAGCTGTCGTTAATGTTGTATCACAGATATTACTTTTGTCATAGTTCTTTAAAAGAATGAAGACGCTATCCATCAATCCAACCTCATCGCTGGTTTTGCTTAAGCAGTTTGCAGCTTTGTTTTTGTAATCAAAATACATCCGCTGATTCCCGGCATCTGAATAATAATTGGCGATAAACGAAAACATCTGGTAAACTTCCAGGTATTTCTCATCCGCCAAAAGTGTTTCCGATTTCCTTTTTAAATATTGTATGGTATCCTGGCTAATGACCGTCGAGTTAATTTTTTTGCTTTGAGCAACCGCTGAAGATTCAAACGATGTAAAAAGGGAAAAAAACAGAGCAATAAGAAAAGGCATAACCAAATATTACTCTAAAGTTAACAAATTAACGATAGGTTGTTAGATTTTGTGCTGAATAGCAGTTCGTGGCGTTTTTTCTCCCTCTTTCCTCCGGGGGCCTTTTGGGAGGATTGGAATTACGCAGGAAAGGATGATGTAAAGGCCCCCGGAGAGTGAGAGTTGCATTGTGGGGTTTAGCAACGGGATTATCTAAGGCTTACTGATAATTGCGAAAGAATAACAAAAAACGCTTAACTTTAAAGAACACTGTTTATCCTTTTTATCGTGGAAAGGTTACCCCTTTTTGATCGGGAAATTATTAAAAATTTAGCCTTACAACGGTTACATGCTGTTGCTCAGGCAGTAAAAATTCATATCGATAAGGAACCCGACCCCGGTTTTCTTACCGGACTCGCCGGGCAGTCCGTTTTTTTGTACACTTACGGCCGCACTTTCAACGATTCACGATTCGAAAATCTTGCCTTTCTCGCCCTCGAGCGTACACTCGGCATCATAAACAGCGGTTTTTCCTGGCCCTCCTTTGCCGCCGGCCTCGCCGGTATCCGTTTCTCCTTGCATTATTTAGCCTCACGCAATTATATTTCCGATTCCGATGGCTCAGCCCTCGATGAAATCGACCCGTTCCTCCACGATTTTGCCACCAAACGCTTCCAAACCGGCGATTACGACTTCCTCCACGGTGCCCTCGGCCTCTACCTCCCCCAAAACCCACCCACCCCCACACCCACACCCACCCCCACACCCACATCCTCACATCCTCACACCCTCACATCTTCATCTCCTCACACCCTCACATCTTCATCTCCTCACACCCTCACCCCCACACTCACCCCCACACCCACATCCTCACTTCCTCACTCCCTCACATCCTCACCTCCTCACACCCTCACTTCCTCCCTCCGCCAGTTGGCTTTACAGATGTCCAACGGTGGGGTGGCCTGGCAGTCGAAGCATCCCCAAACCGGTGATCCGGAAATTAACCTCGGCCTGGCCCACGGCGTCCCTTCCATATTATTAGCCCTGAGCCTGCAGACAGGCGATGCAGATGCAATGGATATGCTCACGCGCGGAGTAGATTTTTTGCTCTCGTGCCGGCAAAATAATACGGCAAACGGCTCCCTCTTTCCCCACCGCCTCACTAACGGGTTGCCCGATCAGCCCGGGCGCCTGGCCTGGTGCTATGGCGATGCCGGCGTAGGTGCCGCCCTCTGGCAGATAGCCTTAAACTGCAACCGTCCCGACTGGCAGGCCGATGCCATCGGCATTCTGCACAACGCCGCCGCGCGCCGCGGGGCGGAACCCAACCGTGTACTGGATGCCTGCCTCTGCCACGGTTCTGCCGGCCTGGCACTGCTGTTCTATAAAATGGCGATCGTATCGGGCCATACGGAGTTTTTAGATGCCGCCTCCCATTGGACCCGCGCCACGCTCGATCATGGACAAAGCCCTGCCGCCGCAGCCGGATACCAGTTTTTAACCACCGGCAACCACTACGTCAGCAGCTACTCGCTATTGGAGGGTATTACCGGCGTGGGCCTCGCCCTCCTCGCCCTGCTCGATTCCGATACCCTCGGCTGGGAGCAGGGAATTTTGCTCTAATCTCTTATTTAACTGATTTTTAAGTACCCACCCCTGCCTCCCTAAAAAAGGGAGGGATTTCTCACCGAGGGAAACCAGCTGTTCATTCCCCCTCCCTTTTTCAGGGAGGGGGCCAGGGGGTGGGTACCTTTAAACGCTTCTGCACCAATCATTTGCCGGTTATTAGGTTTAGGGCCGATTGGGAGATGCTGGCGGAATCCGCCTTGCCCCCAAAACAAAAGGCCCCGTCCCAACATCGGTACGGAGCCTCTTTTATTTGTAAGTAAGATGAGAGTTTCTTGAGGGGCTAGTAAAACTTGTTGCGGCGGTCAATAACCTTGGCATTCTTCTCCAGCGCTGCCAGTACCTCGTAGCTGGCACGTGAGGTGTATGATTGCGCTAAACGCTCCTGGCTTGTCTTGCGGTCGGCATCCGCTGCCGGTTCAAAAATATCGGTAACCTGTATCAGGTAAATACCGTTGGTGCCTTTAATAGGCTTGCTTACCTGATTTAAAGGCAAGGTGGTCATGGCAGCCGATACTTGCGGCTCCATACCCATACCGGTAATGGAGAACGATGTAAAATACGCGTTGGCTGCGGAGGTAACGTTTGAATAGAATTTAGGAGCAATGGCCTCTAGTGAGTTGGAGGTTTGAAGCTCTTTATTGGCCTGGGCAATCAGTAGCTCAGCCTTTTTTTCATTGCGTACGGAGTTCTCAATCTGGGTGCGAACCTGATCCATTGGGGAAGTACCCTTTTCACGGATTTCGGTGAGTTTGGCTAAAACAAAGCGTGGACCGTATTCTTTAAGATCCGATAAAGCGCCTTTTTTTGCTTCAAAGGCCCAGCGGATCAGCTCGCGCGGGTTGTCCAAACCTGATATGGTTGCGTCGGCTTCGCGCAGGTTGGTGGCCAGCCGCTTATTCATGTTTTCCTTGGTTATGCCTTCCTCAAACTTGGTTCCGTTGCCGTAAGTGGCGGCAAATTTGGAAGCAATGTTGTAAATGTTCTGATAGGTTTTATCAGAGGCCGTAATGGTGCGGTCGAGTATGGCAATCTGTACTTTTTTGGAACGGGCACTCTGTTCAACAATTTTTACTACATGCACGCCATAAGTCGATTTTACGGTGAGCAGGTCGCCTTTGTTTGCTACAAAGCAGGCTTTTGAAAACTCAGGAATCATTTTTTCCTGGGTAAACCAACCCACATCGCCTCCCATATCTTTGGTTCCATCGGTTCCGTATTTAGCTGCCAGAACAGTAAAGTCCTGACCGCGCTCGATCAACCCCTTAATGCTGTCGGCTGTTTTTTGAGCGGCATCAAAATCGGTATTGTTTACCGGACGAATCAAAATGTGATTGGCTTTTACCGAGTCGGGCAATTCCTTAATATCGGTTACCCTTGCCAGTTTCCAGGTTTCACCCTCCTGATAAGGACCGTAAACCATGCCTTTTTCAGCTACCAGCGCCCAGCCGCGTATGATTTCGGGAATTTCTTTTTCGCCCAGGTAAACTTCGTTGAATTTACTCTCGGCAGTGGCAGCCATATATTGCGGTGCATTCTCGATGCGTTCAAATTCAGTTTTCTGCTCATTGATCCATTTGGCAACTTCGTCCTTATCTTCCTGCGATGGAACAATGTCCCAAACCACATAAGCCAAATCGCGCGATGCTTCCTGCTTAAATTTTTCCTTGTTTTCGTTATAATATTTCTGCACATCGGCGTCGGTAACTTTTACCAGACTGTCGGCTGTGGTGGCATAGCGGATCGGTACAAAACTCAGGTTGAATTTACGGTTCGATTCCAGAACTTCGGCATCAATCATCTTTTTGGTCACGTACATTCCCTTGGAAATCAGGGTTTGATACTTGGTGTACACGCGATCGCGCTGCAATTCACCCTCGTAATTGATCCATGCCGTGCGCTGACGGCCGGTAGGATCTTTATCCAGCGATTTCAGAAATTGCATCACCAGGTTGCGGTCGAATCCGCCGGTTTGCTTGTTCTGAAAAATCTGGGCCTGCTGAATTTGCGGATGGATATTTTTTCCGTATACCATATCAAACAGCTCCTCGGGTGAGCATGCCACACCCAGTTTGTTATATTCATCGGAATAAACAAACTCATTCATGTAGCTGGCCCATACCTGGTTGCGTATGGAAGCGTATGCCTGTTCATCGAGGTTGGTAACGCCTGAACTCTGCTTATAATTTTCGATGCCTGTTTCTACCTTGGTCTGAAAATCCTGATAACCAATTGATTTTCCGTTGATTTCAGCTACCTCTGTGCTTTTTCTTTGCAAGAATCCCGATCCGGAATTCAAAAAATCGCCCAGTATAAATGCTAAAAGCGAAAGACCGATAACTACTGCCAGGAGCACTCCTGCTTTGTTCCTAAGTGTTTGTAATGTTGCCATGTTTATACCCTAAAAAAATCAGGCTACGAAGATAGAAAAAGGTTTGATATATTAAGACAAATGAACACCAGTAGAGACGCATAATTGCGTGTCTCTTACCCGCAACAGGCATACCCATGCCTCCGTTTCATGTTTCATTCTTCTGTTTCCCTCTTCACTATTCACGTTTCACGTTTCCTCATGTAAACCTACCACCCCAATTTTCTTCCGGTTTCCGCTCGTGATACGGAAAACAAATCCCGGTATCCGTATGCTTTCGTTTACCCTGGGAAATGATTGATGGTAATGGAGGATTAACCCGGCCAGCGTTTCATACTCATCGGAGGTAGGTAATTTAAACCCATAAGTATCGTTCAGGTAGTCGATCTCCAAACGACCCGATAACAGATATTCACCGTTTGCGGTCTTTTTTTCGATCAGAGAGGGATTGTCATGTTCATCTTCAATTTCGCCAAAAATTTCTTCTAAAATATCCTCCGTGGTGACTAATCCTGAGGTGCCGCCAAATTCATCAATTACCGCGGCAATATTGCCATGATCGCGCAAAAGCCTGGTGAGTAGCCGGTTGGCTGGCATGCTTTCCGGTACATTTGGAATTTTCCGGATAATCTCGTTTAAACTGCCTGGATTCCGGAATAGCGAACTGTGGTGCACATACCCCGTAATCTGATCAATATCCTGCTCATAAACCAGCAGCCGCGAATATCCGGTTTCAATAAACTTCATCCGGAGTTCCTCAATCGGTGTATCAGATGAAACGGCTGCTATCTCCGTTCTTGGGATCATGCAATCACGTATCTTGACTGATGAAAACTCTAATGCATTGTGAAAAAGCTTAATCTCCTCGTCCGATCCTTCCTCACTATGATGATCGTTCAGGTTTTCCAGGACCAGGTTATTCAAATCGACTTTACTGAAAACCATCTGCCTGATTTGTTTGGAACCGGGTGATTTCAGAATCTTGCGAAGCAGAAAATCCGACAGGCGCACCACAAACCAGGTTACCGGCAACAGTATAATATATATTATGGCAAATGGCACTGAAAATGCCCGGAGCATCTGGTTGGAGCGAATCCTGAAAATGGTTTTCGGAAGGAATTCTGCGGTAAATAATACCAGGGTAGTGGCGGCTACTGTTTGAATCAGCAGTATCCACCCATCGCCGTGAATATATCGCCGCAGAACCGGTTCAAAAATCTCAGCAGCCTTAAACCCGAATATCACCAGGCCAATGTTCATCCCAACCAGCGTGGTGGCTATGGCCAGCTCCATACGCTGTGCCAGCCAGCCTACCAGATT
>CAIXKO010000470.1 GCA_903919925.1 uncultured Bacteroidota bacterium
GATTATTTACCGAACATCTCGATTGCTGCAACTACCGCCTGGATGCCTGGATCACCGCATTGGTGAATTATAAATTACAGGCGCTCCGGCAAGAGGTAAGGCCGGGAACCGCTACCAGGTCAAAAGGCGTTTACCTTGGGGCCTTTGGTTGGTTGCTCGATGTAAAGCCAGAAAACAAAGTTTTGCAGCCGGTGGAATTAAATACAGAACTGCAAACTATTTTCAAGCCGGATGATGGATCGGCTTTAGTCAGCGATTCAACAAACCTCGGTTTCATTCATGCACCCTCATTAAATCAGGCAGCAACTGCCGCGATATTGCGAAATGCTTATGATTCAAATAAATCGGCCGGCAGTGGAAACCCATTTGCTATAAATCTAAGTTCAAACCGGGTGCGTATTGCTGAAAGCTTTCTGGAAGGTATACGTAACGGACAAAGTTTATCGGCTTTGCTGGGATATCATTTTGAAAGAGGATTGCACGATAAACATAGCTTGGGACAAGGTGAAGTAGATAAGTTTATCTACCCTTTGCGCAAAGTATTTCCGCTGGTGGCTAATCGTTTGGAAGATACTAAAACCGATGATGATGCCAGCATAGAAAGTATTGAAGCCCGTAATGTGATTGATGGCCTCAAATTGATTCAGCATGTGCAGGACCATGGTGTAACATCCTATCCGTTTGGTGTTCCGGCTTCTAAAGGCCTGCCCGCTGCCACGGCTGCTCAGGCAAAAGCTATTGATGATGAGCTAAAAGCGATTACGGAAATCAATGATGCCATCAGTGATTTGGTGATTGCTGAACAAGTTTATCAAACGGTGAAAGGCAATTTGAATCGTGCTGCAGGTAATGCTGATGCCTTTTCAAAAGGAAATTATCCACCGGTTGTGGAAGTGATGGATACCCCCAGAACAGGAATTACCCTTACCCACCGGATTGGTCTGCAATTGAATGCAAAGGCAACAGCAGCTGTCGGTGCTCATCCCCGGACGGCTGTGGAACCGGCTCTCAGCAACTGGCTTGTTTCTCAATTCCCATCGCCTGATCAGGTGCTTTGTAAAGTAACTTATTCAACACCAACAACTCCTGATACCGATATTACCGTTTCTCAGCAGGATCTTGGGTTGGATGCCATGGATCTCCTATACGTTTGGCAAACCGATACCGCCCAGGCTATGAGTGAAATCGATGACAGAATGGTAAATTATGTCCGGTATCATGTGGCCTTCCATCCTGATGCAAGAGTATTTATTAAGTATACGGAAACGATCGATGCAGCTGATCGAAGCAAGATTTCATTCTTTGAATTGTCGGCTTTGATTGGAAGTTTGCGGAAAATTATCCGGGGCAACCGCTACCTTCAGCCTTCCCATCTGGCCCTATCCTCAGCAGGTGAAAGCGTAACGGCAAAATTGAACAGCGATTTATTGAAACAACGACTGGTTGATAGCAGGGATTCCCTGCAACTGGCACTGAATTCACTCACTACTTTAAAAGCTGGAATGGTGTCGGTTTCATCTTTAACGGAGTCGTTTAAGAATGCGGTTAAGGTGCATATTGCCGACGAAACCTTTCTATCCAACCTGGCTTCTCAAATGGAATCGGATCTGAAAGATTATGTAAAAAACAATACTCCTGAGATTAAAAACAAACAACTGGATGTGTTGGGTACTACACTCGGTATCATTGGCAATGCAGCTATTGTGTCCGGTTTAAAAACCGTTTATGGAAATTCATTGGATGGATATATCACCGACCTGGCCAATATTGATAGCCTGGTTCAAAATACTTGCACCCATTTTGAGGAAATAGCCTTGTTCAGGCAACAACAAACCGGA
>CAIXKO010000471.1 GCA_903919925.1 uncultured Bacteroidota bacterium
CGCCTGTCGATCATCTTCAATCCCAGTATACTTACCCGTCCCGATTCGCATTTTACCTGCATGTAATGGCTGCCCCATTGATCAGTAGTGATAAAACCCTGACGTCCTGCTCTTGCGGTGTAAACATTACCGACGCCATACATTTCCTCCGGCTTGCCGTTTTGATAACGAAGCGCGTATCTCAATGTCAGTTTGCTCCCGGCATCAGCCTCCAGATCCATAACCGTGTATGCCATGGCCATACAGCCAAAATCCACCAGAATCTCCTGGCCCGCGGTCAACTGAATTGGCAAGGCGCTGCTTAATGCAAGTCCGGAAGGCAACAGCTTTAGCGCGTTGAGTTCGGTTTCTTTTGGCAGTGGGATTTCGCGCGGGAACATCCTGCCCCATTGGGCTCCGTCTATTGCTGTGGCAAAAGGCCAGGAGGAATCGTCAAAATCTGCCGATATCCAATCTCCTTTATCTATCCTTCCATCAATCACATCCGGAACCGTGTTCCAGGATTCCGGCGATGGCAGGTATCTCGTATGACCATTATATCGCCAGGTTGGGTTCGTCCTTAAAATCTCTTTACCCGAAATTTCAAGCACTGCGGTCAGTCCGGGAACATGTTTCATAATCCGGCCATTGATCGCACCTCCATAATGATGAACTAATACCACGATCACATTATTACCCTGTTTTAAAAAGGGTTGGATGTCAATGATGTCATATTCAGGACGTTTGGGGTTGAAACGGCAAGGGCCCCTTAACACATACTGCCCATTGATCCACAGCAGATAACGCGAATCGGCAAACAGTTGCAATAAGGCCGGTGAGGATACTTCAGTCAGATGGAAACTTTTACGAAATGCGACATAAGCCTGAATTCCATCCGGGATTTCGTTTGACCAGATCAGGGAGGACTGAATTGCAGATCCCTGGTTAACATCTTGCTGCTGACCAAAACAAACAGTGGCTAGCAGGAGGGAATGAATACAGAAAATGGTAAAAATTTTCATTTCGGGTAAAGCGGTTTGAAGCGAACAATACTAATTGTACAGGTTTTTGTCCTTGAGGGTAGCCCGGATATCCTGACCCGTTTATCGCAGTTCATTCTTCTCTTTGAACCACCCGTCACCATCAATTTTTTATCGGAACCACAAGGGTTGTCAACCATCAGGTGGTGCCGTAAACTTGTCAAAGATAGATTAAAAGGCAATTGTGAACAACGCGATACTGACTGGTCGGGACGATTGAGTGAGGGGGGTGTAAAAAAAATAGCACGTAATGTTGTATGGAAAAATATTTTGTTTAATTTTGCAGACCCAAGTTTTTACCTGGGGAACATTATTGGCCCGTTCGTCTAGGGGTTAGGACGTCAGATTTTCATTCTGGTAGCAGGGGTTCGATTCCCCTACGGGCTACGAAACATTTTTAAGATCATTACAAAATGGCACATCACAAGTCGGCATTAAAACGCATTCGTCAGACAGAAGTAAAGACCGAGCATAACAGGTATTTTGCTAAGACCACCCGCAACGCCATTAAAAGCCTCAGGAACACAACTGAAAAGGTTGCCGCCGCTGAAATGCTGCCAAAAGTTTCTTCTATGCTGGATAAGCTTGCCAAGAAAAATATTATTCACAGCAACAAAGCATCAAACCTTATTTCAGGTCTCGCCAAACACGTCAACAGCCTGTAGAGACGCATACTTGCGTGTCTCTTCTGCAAAATTGCGTGTTTCTTCCGCATAATTGCCTCAATAATTAACGCATTAGTGCGTTTTTTTTTGCCCATTTTTTTCCATTGCCTTCTCCTTTCCGCATCTATACTTTTAAATAAGTTATAGAAAAATGGAATATCCAACAATTCGTATCCGTGATCTGGCAGTTGAGGACCGTCCACGTGAAAAATGCCTGAGCCAGGGAACCAGTGCGCTCAGCAATTCAGAACTCCTTGCTATTCTGATTGGAACTGGAACAAGAAAGCAGTCCGCTATCGATTTGGCCCGATTGATTCTACAGCAGGCAGGAAACGACCTTCACCAATTGGGCAGGCTATCATTGTCGGAATTGGAAAAGGTCAATGGAATCGGCCATGCAAAGGC
>CAIXKO010000472.1 GCA_903919925.1 uncultured Bacteroidota bacterium
CCTGACTTTTTAAAAGCAATTAAACCACTTCCACTGTTTGTCTCAGTAATAGTTCCGCTGGTATGCGTAAAGTTACCTGTAACATTTAAAGTCCCAATATTTGCATCCTCTGACATCCTTAATTCTCCAGTTGCAATATCAACATTTCCGGCAACGGTTATCGATGAGTTTGCAGCTCCGCTGACCATATTGCAAACACCCCCGGTTAAACTAAAATTACCGCCAACAGTCATTGAACAAACTCCTGTATTGTTATTCATCCGAAATTCCCCGGCACTTTGAGCATAATTTCCAGCTATTGAAACCGTATAACCAGTTGAAGTGTTTGAAAGTCTTACACTACCAGTTCCAGTGTCGGTAATAGTGAAATTGCCTCCAATATTCAAATTTGTAGCAAAATAAATTCCGCCAGTTTGATTAATTGAATTCCAGGTAACATTGCCGAATGTTTGCCCCAATCCGCCAGGCATGGTAGTAGTAATTCCAGTTATCAAACAAGTGGATGCCGCATTCCAGGTAGCAGTTGGTATCGTTCCGCCATTCATCCGGTGCTCATAAGTACCGTTGACGGTCAGGTTAGCCGATGATGGGCTTGATGTTGCCCACACCGTGTGCCCGGTCCGGATATCGATCGCAGAAGCCGAACTGGTCGGTGCCAGAGTTGCCGTGTACCAGTCCGCGTTGTTGTGCGAACTCTCCCAGTTCCCGGCTGTGGTCCAGAGACCGGAGCCTGTTGACCGGAAATAGTCCGAGGCAAATGACATCGGAACCGGTGTAGCACTGGTTTCGGCACCCGTACTCCATTCTGATCCTCTCCGGGCAAAAAACTTAAAGTAATATTGGGTTCCGTTAGTCATGTTAGTAACTGTTTGCGGCGATGTGGTACCTTTATAAACCACAAATCCTCCTCCGGCAAAAGCATCTCCCGATCCGTAAGCCAGGTTGGCACCGTAGGAAGTGCCGTCGCCCGTTGGGGTTCCGGTAATGGAAGAAGTAGCCTGGGCCACAATTAATATCTCATCAAAGCAGTTTACCGGATTGGTCCAGGTAAGAACAGTGGACGCATCGGATACAGACGCTGCTGCTGAACTGACATCACTAATACCATTCGTAATCACAAAAGCGGAACTTAAAGAACCGGTAACAAGCGGGGATGAACAATCAATTCTGATTTTATAACCACTGCCCGATGCCGTTCCTGCCGGAATCGTGATACTGATAGTTCCCGAAGGATTGGTTCCAGTTACCACATCGCTCCCAATATTGGTTGGACTGGTAAAGCTGCCTGCTGCATCGGATAACCATGCGGTAAATGAAGCACTGCTGAAAGTTCCTGCAGAAGTATAAGCAGCTGTACCCGTTGCACTGGCTGATGCGCTCACGCAGAATGGTGTTGTAGAAATCGCTCCGGTAGTTATTGAGGGTACCGGCACAATTTCACCAGAGGCAAGCATGGCAGCTCCAAAATACGATGATCCGATTAAAAACTGAATCTGGGCTATCTGAACTGCGAGCAAATCGGTTCCTGATCCGCCTACAAACAATTTCCCTTCAGAACCAGATGTTCCGATAGCACCGGTCCATCCGCTTATGGTAAGCGTTTTTCCACTGGTCCAGCTAACTCCAAAGGAGGCAGTAAATGCAAGGGTATGGTTTCCCGTACCCAGATAGATATTTGAATTTTCAGTTAATGCAAGTGTGCCCAGATTATCCCCGTAACCTGTTGTAGCACCTGTACTTAATCCCCCCCCGTTTAAAGAAACCGGGCCATTGGATAATGCATTGGCAATTCCATATTGAAGTGTACCGGCGGTGATAGTGGTTAAGCCAGTATAAGTATTTGATGCAGAAAACACCATTGTTCCTGCTCCATCTTTTGTAACACCAAAACCAGTACCCCCTAATGAGTTACTTAAAAGCAAATCAGTTGCTGATGTACCATCGTCTGCCACCGAGAATGTTCGAGTTGCACCGAGCGCCAAAGGAGCAGAAATCACAGCACTGGCGGTACCTGATCCGGTATAAGTTACCGTAACATTTCCACCAAGTGTAAGAGTACCGGCACCTGAAACAGTAGAACCGGTAGCTCCTCCACATTCAAGGTCAACACTTGTGGGACCAGCGGTAGCTCCCACATTATGAGCTAAACTGAAAACTGCACCGGCTTTTACCGTTAAAGAGCCAGATATGGTTGGAAGTGCAGCACCTGTAGTAGTTGTTCCGGCATTAACCTGAAGATTGTTAAAATTGGTAAAAATAGTTGCCGGCAGCGTGTTGTTGGTAACCAGAATAACAGTACCTGTGCCTGGTGTCCAGGTATTACCGGATACCGTATTAACAGTCAAGCCGTCTGTAGTCAGCGATCCTCCGGCCGTCATGATTATTGTACCGGCAGCCGGTGTTGCTGCTGTACCTCCTAAAACCATATTACCTGCATCAAGAGAGGATCCGCTGGTAAAGGTAATCCTGCCGGTTCTTCCCGTGTTTCCGGACCCTCCAATTGTTACTGTCCCTGATACTGTCAGTGAAGGGTTTGTCCCTGAGAAAGTAAGAAACGCCCCTGAATTGGTGCCCGGACCTCCTAGCAAAACGGACGCACATGCGTAATTACCGTTTACAGTTACAGTAAATCCGCGTTCAATGATAACTACGTCGCCAGCTACCGGATATACCCCGGAGCTAACTCGACCGCCACCCGACGATGTTGACCATGTATCTCGAGTTGTCCAGTTTCCAGTTTGCCGCGAATAATAGGTAGCTGCGTAACTACCTGCCAGTCCAAACATGAGTCCGGTTACAATAAACAGGAAAACCCTCAAATTGAAAGGTATTCTGCACAATTCCGACAATGATTTAAGATGGGTTGAATGGTAAAAAGTTTTCATATCTGAAATTTTTGTTTTTTTAATGTTGGATCTGGACCGGTTGGTGACGCTTGGATTATACTCAATAAAAAGAAATAATAATAAAACGGAAGCACCCCAAAATCCCTTTGGAGCTTCCGTGAAATAGCATACGATACAGAAAAACAGTCAGCATATACTGAATCAAAACGACGTAATAGGAA
>CAIXKO010000473.1 GCA_903919925.1 uncultured Bacteroidota bacterium
CTCCGATCCTCTCATCTTTGCAGCGCTGAATCCACTGCCAAATTCTATTCCTTTGATAGCCGGAATAGCAAAGGCCGCATGCGCAAGCATCGACTCAACCGAATTAAAGAAAGGATCCCCCATGCCAACAGGCATCGGCGAAGCTACACATTCAATGATGCCTCCAATGGAGTCTTTCTCCTCCACAGCTTTCATAATAGCAGCGTCAATATCCTGGCTTCCACCAGCTTCAATAAGCCTGGCCGATACCCGGATGTCTCCAATTGCCTTTTTTGCAACAACTCCTGCAGCTACTAATGCCAACGTGAGCCTCCCGCTAAAATGACCTCCGCCTCGGTGATCGTTAAACCCGTTAAATTTCATCATCGCAACCCAATCTGCATGCCCGGGCCTCGGCTGTTTTAGCAAATGAGCATAATCTCCTGATTGTGTGTTTTGATTCTCAAAAACAATCGTTAACGGTGCCCCGGTAGTATATCCATTAAACCAACCCGATACTATTCGGGGCTCATCCTTCTCTACCCTTGGGGTGGTTCCCCGTGCCCCCGGCTGACGACGACCAATATCATCGGAAAAATCAGCCGCTGATAATGCGATCCCCGGCTTACACCCGTCAATGGTAATACCTAATAAAGTTCCATGAGATTCTCCGAAAATACTTACTCTGAAACCGTGACCAAAACTATTCATCTATCCTTCCTCCTAATTTTTTTATGTCCTGATAAAAGCCCGGATAGGATTTCGCAATGCACTCTGCACCTGCAATTCTTACCGGGGTTCTTGCTATCATCGCTACTGTTGCCGCTGCCATAGCAATCCGATGATCTCCATGTGAGTCCACTTCTCCTGTTTTCATTAGCGAGGGACCGGTAACATATAAATTCCCGTTTTCAACCCTCATGGATATCCCGATTTTGTAAAATTCTTCCTGCAAAACCTTCGCCCGGTTGCTCTCTTTATGGATCAACCTCCCAACTCCTTCAATGCGGCTAATCCCAGTGCAATGCGCCGCCAGGGCCACTAATGGTGGAAACAAATCCGGACAATGAGTAGCATCAAAATCAAATGCCCTCAATTCATTACGTCTGACTTTTACATAATTCTCTCCTGTTTCAACGTGGGCCCCGGCATATCCAAGTGCCCTCAATATCTGCCGGTCAGCCTGCAAGGATTCTGCCTGCAATCCAGTTACCGTAATTTCTCCGGCTAGCGAGCCTGCTACCAGCAAAAATGAGGCTCCACTCCAATCCCCTTCAATGGTCAGCATGGTTGGCCGGTACTTCTGCTTACCCGGTATATGGAAAACCTCATACTGATTGTGAGTTACTTTAATGCCAAACTGTTTTAACAAGTGAATAGTCATATCAATATAAGGAAGGCTTTGTAAATTGTTCACGGTGATTTCTGAATCTCCCTTGATCACCGGAAGTGCCATAAGCATTCCTGTTAATAATTGCGATGATATCGACCCGTCGATGGTTGCCTTACCACTCTTCAAAGGCCCCTTGATCCATACCGGGAGAAACCCATCCTGGCTTTGACACCGGCAGCCAAGTTGATTCAATGAGTCTGTAATCATCTGAACAGGTCGCTTTAATAACGATCCTGAACCGTTCATCAGCATGGTCTGATCAGCAAGTGCTGCTATTGGGGAAAACATCCTCAAACTCAATCCAGCCTCCCCGCAATCCAGCTTCTGGCTCTTCGGATTAAACCCTCCCTTGATAATCTGCTCCTCCCCAGCCTCATCAACCGATGCTCCTAATTGCTTGATAATTCCAATCGCTGCACGGGCATCCTCACTATATGACGGATTCCGTATGATCGTTGTACCTTTTGCCAACAATGCACCCGCCAAGGCCCGCTGTGCATAACTCTTCGATGGCGGAGCCCCAACCTCCCCAAATAGTCTCGACCGTTGTACCGTTATCTGCATATATCTATATTTATCTCACCCCAATTTCAAATCTCCCCCAATTCTTCCCCACTCTTCTCGTTCTTCACGCTCTTCACGCTCTTCACTCTCTTCACGTTCTTCACGCTCTTCTCGTTCTTCTCGTTCTTCTCGTTCTTCACGTTCTTCACGTTCTTCACGCTCTTCACGCTCTTCACGTTCTTCACGTCATTCATTCATCACCCTCGTCTGTGTATTAATCGACTCCTGGTGGATCGCCATAAATAACTTACGGATAAACTCCTCCGAAAACCCCTTCGACTCCCCAACAGCCAGATATTTCGATATAATCTGCTCCCAGCGAGCAGGTTGGAGGATCGTAACACCGTTTTCCTTTTTACACAATCCAATCCCGGCTGCAACTTTCATACGGTCTTGCAAAATATTCATCAGCTCCTGATCCAGCCGGTCAATCTCACACCTCAGTGATTCCAATTGGTGCAGAAATCCGTTGCTGCCAGGATCTGTTCTGCGTAGAATCAAATTGTTTAATAATTGTCCCAGCTCTTCAGGGGTAATCTGCTGCTTGGCATCCGACCATGCCTTGTCGGGATCAGGATGAGTTTCAATCATCAACCCATCAAAGTTCAAATCCATGGCTTTCTGCGAAACTTCCTGAAGCAAATCCCGGCGCCCCGATATATGGCTGGGATCACAAACTAATGGTAAATCTGGCCTTAATCGTTTTAACTCAATGGGAATCTGCCAGTTAGGAGCATTCCGATACCGATTTTCCGAAAAACTCGAGAAACCCCTGTGCACCGCAGCTATTCTCGAAATTCCTGCTTTCTGTAATCTTTCAATGGATCCAATCCACAATTCTACATCGGGATTTACTGGGTTTTTCACAAATATCGGAATATCTACACCACTCAAAGCATCTGCTATCTCTTGTATGGTAAAGGGATTAACTGTGGTCCGCGCTCCTATCCACAACATGTCAACCCCGTATTTCATAGCCTCATATGCATGCTGTGCATTCGCAACTTCAGTGGTGGTTAATAAACCAGTCTCCTCCTTTACCATCTTTAACCATTTCAATCCCTTAACGCCAACCCCTTCAAATGAGTTGGGCCGAGTGCGCGGTTTCCATATGCCTGCCCGGTAAATCTGTGTAGATGTTGCTTTTAATCGTCGGGCTGTTTCCAAAACTTGCTCTTCGGTTTCAGCAGAACAAGGTCCTGCTATTACCAACGGCCGGGTGGCTTCAATATTCCATCCCGCAAATGGAGCGCTTGCTATTTTTGATTCCATGTGTTCAATTTTAATGTTTTTTGAATAATGTTAGCCTTTTTTATTAGATCTCCTACTTTTTTAGTCTCTCCTTTTTGGATCAAATCCTTAAACTGGGTCATCTTTTCAATATAGGTCTCCATTACCTCCACCACATTCTCGCGATTTTGGTCAAAAACCGGTACCCACATTTCTGCCGATGATGCGGCAAGCCGGACCGTACTGTCAAATCCTCCGGAAGCGAGATTCAGTATGTTTTTCTCATTCTGCTCCTTGTCCAGAACCGTAAGAGCTAATGCAAAGGAGGTCAGGTGCGAAATGTGTGAAACGTATGCCGTATGTAGATCGTGCTCTTTCGAACTCATAAATATAAGCCTCATATTCAGTGCCATGTATAAATTGGTAATCGTTTCCAATGACTTTGGATTGCACATGGACATGTCACATATAATTCCTACCTTCTTATTGAATAATCCTGTGATAGCTGCCTCCGGACCCGAGAATTCCGTCCCTGCCATTGGATGCGAGGGAACATAATTCGAACGTTTCGGATGGTTCCTGACCATTTCCGAAATGCTCATCTTGGTCGATCCTACATCGGTAACTGCCTGATGTGTTACGTAGTCCAAAACAAATGGTAATAAGGAAAGGATAGCATCAACCGGAATGGCCAAAATGATAAGATCCGATTGCTGTATCCCTTCTACCAACTTCGAAACTTCATCAACCAGCCCTCTTTCCAACGCGATCTTTGCATAAATTGGGTTTTTTTCAACACCAATCACTCGCTCCGAAAAACGTTTCGTTTTCAATTCCAGGCCGATAGACCCCCCTATCAAACCCAGGCCAATTATACAAACTGTCATAATCTGACTCCTTTAATTCTATCTAATGCACTAATGATTACCTCCTTCGGTTGGCATAAGGAAACCCTTACATATTGATCACCCTGCGGACCGAAAATGAAACCCGGAGTTATAAAAACTCTCTTTTCCTGCAATATTCGTTCAGACAAATTTTCTCCTGATCCCTCAGCTACTGGCACTTTTGCCCAGACAAAAAGACCCGATTGATCCGTATCGTATGTACATTGTAAATAGTCAAGAAGGGAATGAGCCATCACTTTTCGCTCCCGGTACACGGAGTTTATTTTTAAATACCAATCACTGCTGGCTTCCAACGCCTTAACCGCTGCAAGTTGCATGGGCTTAAACATGCCAGAATCCATCTGACTCTTAAACCTGGTCAAATAATCAAGATACTCCTTCCGGCCTGCTACCATCCCGATTCGCCAGCCAGCCATATTATGTGATTTACTTAAACTGTTTAATTCAAGTGTGGTATCTATCGCATCCTTTGCTCCTAAGATGCTGATTGGCTCATCGTTCAAAATAAAACTGTATGGATTATCATTAACCAAAAGTATTTTGTGATGCCGGGCAAAGGCAACAAGTTCTTCAAAAAGCTCCTTGGTGGCCCTTTTCCCTGTTGGCATATGCGGGTAATTCACCCACATCACCTTTACCCGGTGCAAACCTAGCAATTCAATGAAGTTTAAGTCTGGCAGCCAGTTGTTCTCAGGTAAAAGAGGGTAGGAGATAACTTTCGCTCCGGCAAGCCTGGTAACGGCTGAATATGCCGGATATCCGGGATCCGGAACCAATGCAGCATCTCCGGGACTGAGAAATGACATCGCAATGTGCATCAGCCCTTCCTTAGATCCAAATAACGGTAATATCTGATTGTCAGGATCAAGTTCAACACCATAAGATTTTGAGTACCAACCTGAAAAAGCTTTTCGTAACTCTGGGATTCCTTGATACGGCTGATAACCGTGAGCCTTTTGATCTGATGCCGCCTGTCCAAGCTCAGCTATAACGTTTGGGTCAGGAGCAAGGTCAGGACTGCCTATTCCAAGGTTGATCACTGACTCCCCAGTCATGTTCATCTCTCTGATTTGCTTGAGTTTAATAGAGAAGTAGTACTCCTCTAATCCCTCAATTCTTGACGATGGCTCAATCAATAACTTTTTCATTGGATATGCTTTCCCTGGATATATTCACCCAGAATGGTTAATTCATGAGTTAATGGCCTGATCGCATCAAGCGACTGCCGGTACCGCATCGGATCATCAAAAGTTAGATCTATTAGAAAATGATACTCCCACTCCTGACCAATGATCGGTATCGACTGTATTTTGGTCAGGCTGACCTGGTAAAATGAAAAAATGGAAAGTACCTGCGATAAACTTCCTGTTTTATGAGGGAGTGAAAAGGATAACGATGCTTTCTCGGGGTGATCAACCTTAAATGGTTGACTACCATTAGGTTTGTACATTAATAGAAACCGTGTGAAATTTCTCTTGTTCGTCTCAATTTCACGAGCTAGAATCTCTAACCCATACAATTCCGCCGCCCGCTCGCCGGCAATGGCAGCTATTCCTTTCTCCCCTTTTTCTGAGACTCTCTGTGCACTCGCCGCCGTATCATCCGCCTCTATCAGGCGAATTCCCGGATAACAACGGAAGAACTTACGCGTTTGTGCAATCGCCATATAATGGGAATACGCTTCCCTGATTTCTTGAATCGATTGCCCCGGTATGGCCATCAAGTGCTGACTGATACGTAAGAATATTTCACCGAAAACGGTAAATCCTGATTCCCTGAGCAATGCGTAATTTGGAAGTAATGATCCTGCAACAGAATTCTCAATTGCCATGACAGCAACGTCGGCATTCCCGGTTTTTACAGCCGTAAATAAATCTTCAAATGCTTCACAAGGAACTAATTGAACATTGTGGCCTGGGAAATAGTCGCGCGCAGCCTGGTCGTGAAACGAGCCTGCTATACCTTGAATTGCTGCCCTGATGGTTTCTGCTTCTTTCATTTTTATGGTTATAAACAAAAATCCCGGCCTTTTGGACCGGGATTCGCTATGTTGATCTTCATCTTTATCTAACGTTTGATCAAGGCGCTCCCGGTCGTGCTTTTAAAATAAAAGCCGAAAAAAAAGAAGAAAAAGTAATATACCCCGGTCATCGCTTGCATAATTATTTAATATCAGGCCTCAAAAGTAGAAACCGATTCTGAATAAACAAACCAATTCTTAAAAATTATTAATTTCAAGCCTTCTTTATTAATTTCACCCCTTCTTTTTTTAAACTCTGCCCTTCATTCTATTTATGATCAACCAACCTCCCATGAACACCAAAACTACCCCAAAGTCCTTCCATCTCTCCCCATTCTTCTCGTTCTTCTCGTTCTTCTCGTTCTTCACGTTCTTAACGTTCTTCACATTCTTCACTTTCCTTACCCTCTTCACTTCCTGCTCAACAAAGAAGTTTCATCTTTACTCCGATCCTTCTTATGCCAAGCGTGTTGAAACCAAGTTCAGCGAACGGAAAGCTCTTGCCTCAAACCGTGAAAAGGAACTGTTCGGTGTTTTTAACCAAAAGTTGTCTGTCCCTGAAGAGCAAGGGCTGAAATTCCTTTATGCTTACATGCCCCTCAGCGACCTGGCAGATTACAATGGCGATTTCTTTTTGAAGCAGGTAAAATGGAGTCTGGCTGCACGTGATACATTTGCCTGGGGCACCAAAATCCCTGAAGATTTGTTCCGCCATTTTGTCCTGCCTTACCGCGTGAATAACGAAAATCTTGATACCGCACGTATTGTCTTCTTTGGTGAATTGAAAAACCGCATAAAGAACATGTCCATGCTTAATGCTGCGATGGATGTTAATCACTGGTGCCATGAAAAAGTTACTTATCGCGGTAGTGATATTCGTACTTCTGCTCCATTAGCTTCTTTAAGAACCGCTTATGGCCGATGCGGAGAGGAATCAACTTTCACTGTAGCCGCTCTTAGAGCCGTTTCTATTCCCGCACGTCAGGTATATACCCCTCGATGGGCACACTCCGATGATAACCATGCCTGGGTAGAATTCTGGGCCGATGGTCAATGGTATTATATGGGAGCCTGCGAACCAGAATGTGTTCCAAATCTGGGTTGGTTCACTGAACCTGCGCGCAGGGCTATGCTCATTCACACTAAAGCTTTCGGTGATTACATGGGCGAAGAACGGGTCGAAAATCGTGAAACCAACTTTGCCTTGCTTAATACTCTGGCTACCTATGCACCAACAAAAGAAATTCATGTTCAGGTTCTTAACGGAGCAGGTCAACCTGAGAAAAATGCAACAGTTGAGTTTACTTTGTATAATTATGCAGAGTTTTATCCTATTTCAGTAAAGAATACAAATGAGCTGGGTTCATGTTCCTTTGTTACGGGTTTTGGGGATTTGCTGGTTTGGGCTAGGTCTGATAATCACTTTGGATTTAAGAAAATCACCGTCGCTGATGTCGATACTTTAACGCTGACACTTGACCAGGAGCCTTATGCTTCCAGTTATGTTGAATTCGATATGGTACCACCAATTCAGCGCGAACCTTTTCAGATTGCAAATGATTGCCGCGATCAAAATACGTTATTGCTCCGTAAAGAGGATTCAATTCGCGGCTCCTACGAAAAAACTTTCCGTACTCAGGAGCAAGCCCGCCTCTTTGCCATATCACTTAATCTGGATACCTCTCTTGTCTGGAATTTTATCTCCCGTAGTCGCGGAAACTATGCCGAAATCGAATCCTTCCTCAATTCTGCTGAACCGGCTCTCCGCCCCTCAGCTCTTGCCCTGCTCAGTACCATTTCCGATAAGGACCTCCGCGATACACAAGCAGCTATTCTGTTAGATCATCTGTCAGCTGATCTTATTTCTCCGGCTAATACCTCTAACCCTCAGGCTCCATCAAATGCCGATATTCTGAATCCCCGCGTTGCTAATGAAATGCTCACAGCATACCGCCAATTTTTAACCAACAGTTTCGGATCAGCTTTTATAAATGAAGTGGTGAAAAACCCGGAATTACTGGTGGATTGGATTCGCAAAGAATTAGGAATCAATACTACTGAAAACTATTATAATACACCGCTATCCCCAGTTGGAGTTTATAATCTTCGTGTCACTGATGAGGACTCAAGGAAAATATTTACAGTGGCTTGTTACCGCACTTTCGGTATTCCTGCTCGACTGAAACCTGGAACTTTGGAGCCTCAGTATTGGTTCAACAAGCAATGGATTAGCGCCGATTTTGGCAATTCAACTCAAACATCTGTCTCTGAGGCCATTCTGACCCTATCTAACAATCCAGCTAATCCTGTAAAACCGCAGTATGAAACACATTATACTCTTGCCCGCTATAAAAATGGAAAGTATTATACATTAGCCTATGGTTATGATAATTTTGGTGACCCGCTTGCTGGTCCACTGACCCTTGAGAAAGGCCATTATCTGCTCGTTACCGGAAACCGCGTGCCGGGCGGGAAAGTTCTTTGCAGCCTTACCTTTTTTGAACTGAAAGGTGGCGAGAAGAAAGAAATAGTGTTGACACTGCGAAAGTCTGGTCAAGCTCCGGAAGTCCTCGGTACATTAAATCCCAATTGGCTGGTTAAACCTTTGGATACTAAAACATTCGATTGGAAAATAATCCTGGATAGCGATCGGGCTGTTTTATGTTGGGTTGAACCCGATAAAGAACCTTCCAAACATGTCTTCCAGGATCTTGCTGCTCTTAAAATGGAAATCGATAAACTAAATTGCCCCTTCGTTTTCCTGATCCCTCAAAATAAATTGCCTTCAGGGTTTTCTTCAGAAACCTGGAAAAACCTCCCTGCTGGTTCCA
>CAIXKO010000474.1 GCA_903919925.1 uncultured Bacteroidota bacterium
AGGTTTGCTTGAGGATTGAGGAAGGGTGAGCGACAGAGCGGGAGAACGGGAGAGAGTGAGGATGTGAGGATGTGAGGAAGTGAGGATGTGAGGATGTGAGGGGGTGAGGATGTGAGGGTGGGAGGGGGTGTGGATGTGAGGGGGTGAGGATGTGAGGGGGTGTGGGTGTGGGGGTGAGGATGTGTGGGGGGAAGTAGGGAGATTTAAGGGAAAATGGTGTAACCCTAAAATAAATAGTATGAAACTTTCAGCAGAGCAAATTCATGACATTGCCGGGGAGCTAATATGCGGGATGAAGGTTTACATAAACCGCGATAAGCCGGAGTACGTAACAATCCTGGATTGGGATGGAATGTATGGCGATACGGAGTTTTGGGAAGAAGAAATGGAAAGAATTCAAAAAGAATGGTCCCATTTTGTGGTGCTGGAGAAATTGGAGTCATGGGAGTCTTTCAATATCATGAAGTACTTTATTGACGAGGTTGATGATGAAAAAATGCAACAGGTTTTAATTAATACCCTGAATAGAAGGAGCCCCTTTGCAAATTTCAAGGCCCAGGTGGAGTCGTCTGATTTCCGGGAGCAATGGTTCAATTTCCGGCAACTGAAATACGAAGAACATGTTAGGCAACAACTGGAGTTTGAAGATATTGAATTTGAATGAACAGGCAAGTCAAAATAACATGATTGGTTAGTTGAATGGAATGCACAGAGCCCGCTGATCCGATGCCAAATGATTCATTACTTTAGCTCCTGTAATTTTATCAGCAAATTTCAACACCAATCCTTCATGAAAAAGCTAATATCGATACTCATTCTGGCAGCACTGTTTACCCTGATCCAGGCGCAGGAAATTCCGGCGATTCAGGTTGAAACCAGCAAATCTGTTCTGATCCTAAAAGTGGGCAAGGACCAGAAACTCTATCAATGTTATTTAGGTACCAAGCTGAACAGCAACACTTCGTACGATGCCCTTTCCAGGGAGAGTGCCAAATCGTTTGTGATTAATGATGGGAATCCGATCGTGAACCTGCGGCATCTGGTCTACCCCACTTTTGGGACCGACAACCTGTTTGAACCCGCCATCCGGATGACCCATAATGATGGAAATCCATCGTTAGAACTATTTTACGTGAGCCATCAATCGGTTAAAAAAGATGACAACGTAACTGAAACGATTATCAAACTGAAGGATCCTCAGTATCCGGTAGATGTTACACTGCATTACAAAACCTATTTCAATGAAAACGTAATGGAGCAGTGGACCGAGATTCAGCATCAGGAAAAAAACCCGGTGATGCTTTACAATTATGCCTCTTCCATTTTACATTTCGATGCCGAACACTACTGGCTGACCCAGTTCCACGGGGATTGGGCCAAGGAGGCACGGATGCAGGAAAGCGAGCTGACGAGCGGTACCAAGGTTATTGATTCGAAATTAGGTGCCCGCACCGATATGTATCAAACGCCCACATTCTTTCTGGCACTGAACGCAAAAGCCAGTGAGAATTCGGGGGATCTGATTGCCGGAACCATTTCCTGGTCGGGCAACTTCAGGTTAGCTTTTGAATTGGATAATAAGAATTCGCTGCGGATAAGCTCCGGCATCAATCCGTTTGCATCGGAATATAGTTTACCCTCAGGAAAAACATTCTGTACCCCTTCATTTATTTTTACTTTTTCGGATGCGGGCAAGGGAGAGGCCAGTCGGAATTTGCATGCCTGGGCGAGAAAATATGGGATTAAGGATGGCGAAAAATCCCGCCTTACTTTACTCAACAATTGGGAGACCACCTATTTCAATTTCGATGAAAAGAAATTGACCGATATGTTTGCCGATGCAAAAACTTTAGGAGTAGATATGTTTTTGCTCGATGATGGCTGGTTTGGCAATAAATATCCC
>CAIXKO010000475.1 GCA_903919925.1 uncultured Bacteroidota bacterium
GATCCAAAAGTATTGTGCCGATACCATGTACGGTGGTTATTGGGAAATGTTCCACCGCGATTGGACACTCTGCGGACCAGGCAGCCAGGGGGGTGACCGCAAAACCCTTGATGTTCACATGCACCTGATGGAGGCATATACTACACTTTACGAGTGCACCGGCAAGGAAGTGCACAGGCGGAAATTACTCGAGGATATCGATCTCCTGGTTAACCGTATCATCCATCCGGTGTACAAAACAGGGATCCCTCAATTCTTTAAGGATTGGACCGTGGCTCCTCAAATTAAATTCGATATTATCTGGGGATGGGACCGCTTTTCCGATGAGGGACAGAAAGGTAATGCAACCGATAATACCTGCTACGGCCACAATGCCGAATTTGTGTGGCTGATGATTCATGCACTCCAAATACTTAAAATTGATCCAAATAGTTACGCCGACCTGTTCAGAATTATCCTCGATCATACCGTAAATAATGGCATCGATAATGAATTTGGCGGTGTATTTGTGGAAGGACCTCACTCGGGTGGTGTTTACGATAAAGAAAAAGAATTCTGGCAGCAAGCCGAGGTTTTAATCGGAATGCTCGATGGTGTCATCTTGTTTATGGATAACAAGTATTGGGAAGCATATAAAAACGTCCATCGATTTGTGATGGATAAAGCAGTGAATAAAGGTGTTGGCGAGTGGTTCCCTCTCCTATCGCGCCGCGGTGAACCGATATGGACACACATGAGCCACTCCTGGAAAATAAATTACCATACCGTAAGGGCAATGGTGCAAAGTATTCAAAGATTAAATATAATTGAGTCGATTTAATACCTTTTAATTATGAAAAAAGTATCTGTATTAATTATTACCATTTTATTTTGTTTGTCCGGATTAGTGGAAGCTAAAACAAAATGGATTTCCCTCTTTAACGGTAAAGATCTGAGTGGTTGGTATGTTCGCGGAAAAGCAACCTGGTCGGTCAAGGATGGAATATTGGTTGGCGAAGGTGGCATGGGACACATTTATACTGATGCCAGTTGTACAAATTTTGAGATGAAAGGCAAGTTCCGGATTACGGAACAAGGGGCAAAAAGCAACAGCGGATTCTATTTCCGCGCCAATCAGCCTGCCGATAATCCCGATGGTTTTCCGCGTGGTTACGAGGCCCAGATCTGTCATAATCAGGATGCTTACACCGGCTGGCTGTGGAAACCCGGTAAACCAACCGGGAAAGCCACTGAATTACTGACCAAAGATGGCGAATGGTTTGATTACCACATCAAAATGGTTGGCAGCCATATCGAATTCCGGATCAACAATAAACTGGTAATGACCTATAATGATGATGAATACAAATCGGGCCATTTTGCAATCCAGGGCCATAATCCGGGTATGAAAATAGAGGCTAAGGAATTGTATTACAGAGATTTGAAATAACTAAGCCCAAAGAATTTTCCTCGGTCAAAATGCCTGTTCTTCTGATCAAAAGTCAGGAGTATTGCTCCGTTTTCTGCCTGTTGGTTTCAGTCCAGGGATTACATGCAAAGTATTTATGAATAGAGTGCCTTTAAGATGCTTTGCGCCCAAGGGTTTATTTCGGTATAGATTTTCTCCAACTTGCCGTTGGCAGCTCTGAAGAGAAGTTTCGGTTCTCCATATTCCACAGAATTGTCATACACATAAAGTCTGTCGACCAGTGATTCAATAATGCTGCAATTGGCAATTGATTTATTAAAGCGGCTGATGATTTTTGAAATAGGCACGTCATGTCCGCCTTCCATTACGCGGCGGGCTATTCGTGATGCGTTTATCGAGGGATGATCGGTGCCAACAAAAAACAACCTGATGAAATAACCTGCATCCTTTGCTCTTTTAATATAATCTATTTTGTCGGGATTAATATAAACACAATCTTCAATCCATTGGTGCTCCAATATCTTACTGGTAACAGAAGTTTTGCCGGAACCGTTCGGCCCGGCAATAATCAAGAGCTTTGGTCTGTCAATTGTCATTTTGCATCCCGGATAAAAGCTAACCGTTGCTTTTGAGCTTTCTGAAGCAATTCTTGCAACTGCTCTGAAAACTTTTCATCCGATTTGCGGGCTCTGTTTTTCGCTTCAATGGCAACCTCCTGCATTAATAAATGCAACTGTTCATCTGTTGGCTCTTTGTCTGATAAAAACTTATAATTTATTTGCATGCATTATTTTATTTCATAACAAAAGTAAGCTTTTCTGTTTGCTAATTACCTTTTACGGTACCTGAAAACTTTATTTCCATTCTAAAATGACCAACAGTTTATATGGAACCAACGATTAAAGCATTTTCCGGAATTAATCCTCCCTTGTAAGGTCACTCTATATTTGTGTATATTTATTGAAAATAATCATCATGGATACCAAAAAAGCCAAAACCATCTACCCTGTCATTAATATAATTCAAGATCGCTGGAGTCCAAGGCATTACAGAATTGGAACCATCACTGAACCTGATCTGAACACCATACTGGAAGCCGCCTCCTGGTCGTTCAGCGGGGGAAACCTGCAACCATGGTATTATCTTTATGCCCATCGGGATACTCCGGGATTCAGCAAAATATTGGACTCCCTTTCTCCCAATAATCAGGTGTGGGCGAAAAATGCCTCTGTATTAATGGTTGCACTGGCAAAAAAGGAACGCGATCCCGGCAAACCAAATCTGTGGTCAAAACACGACCTGGGTGCGGCAAATATGGCATTGATACTTCAGGCCCGGTCCATGGATATATATGGCCACCCAATGGCAGGCTTTAATTCACTTAAAATAGTTGAGTCTCTCCAAATAGATACAACGGTTTATGAACCTGTTGTTTGTATATCTCTTGGCTATCTTGGCGATCCCGGGCTCTTGGATCATGCCGCCAGGGAAAAAGAGCTGGCGGTAAGAACCCGCAAGGGTTTATCGGAATTTTCAGAAAAAATCAATGGTTAAGTACCGTCCCAAACCGTAGAGACGCATAAGTGCGTATCCATTTTTGCTTTTCCGGAATTGCTCCGGTTCTATACCCCTTGGCGACATCAATCACCTAACCCTAAAAAAAATCCGCGCCAATCCGCGCTCCCGCAGGGATCCGCGCAAATCCGCGTGCCATTCTTCTTAATATCATCCGCCTGCCATTCTTCTTTTACACTCCATAATCCTCTCAATCGACCTCGTCACCTCAGAGCTTCCATCCTCCCCTCTTCCATTTTCCATTTCATCGAATAAAACCGCATTCGCCTCCTCAAAAGTCAATGAATCGCCAATACCATATCCGACAATCCAATCATTACTTTCAATAGTTTCATTTACATGTAGTTGAATCAGGTGAGTTGCCCTGCCAATCAATTTCAGGTTTCCGGGATTTACACTGGTCATCGTGTTCCCGCTTATCCGGCCCATTTTGGCCATAACAGCCGTAGAATGAGCATTGAGCAGCATCTTTACAGCAAGTTGGCTCCTCAGTCCGAGCGGATCCGGAAAACAGGGCATTTCAACCACCACCTTTACATCGGCATCAACAGAATCCCTGAGGCTTACAGAAATATCACATCCAATAAAAATCACCGCAACTTTGGCTCCTTGTTGCCTGAAAACCGAACAAAACTGCCGGAAAGATGATTCAGGCAGGCTCCATTCCCCCAAATCCCCATTTACACAAACTGCAACCCCAAGGTCACCCGCTGCCGGACCCCTGTTCCGGATATTGAATCCTGAAAAGGAAAGATCATATTGCATTTCCTGGTCGTTACCCGCACTATCTAAGCTTCTTAATGCCGATTCCCGAAGGTATGAATCATCAATCTCATTGCTAAAAACATCGTAATAAACCGATTTCTTCAGGCCCCTGAATTCCCTTCCCAGCAAAACCCGCCAGGCTTCCTTTCCATTGATAGCCTCCGTCCATACTTGAATCCATGATTTTCTTACCGCTGGGTCAATAGTATCTACCGGAAATAATCTAAACGTCGGACTCCGTTCTGTACCATCAATAAAAACAGTGCTTAAAGCCTTTTTGGCGAAGTAAGTACAATAGCTATTCCTTTGGTATACATCCGTTTCCGCTGCAGTTAGCCCAGCAAGCGAATCGATGGAATTGTTCAGGGCAGCTTTCACCCCTTTAAATGAAAGGAACCTCTGTGTCAGTGTTATTTCCGGATCAAACCCGATTGCTGACAACTCATTATCAGTCAGAACTACGCAGAGTACCCTGAACATTGCCTCCTCCAGAAGCACCCCAAGAACAAAAGTTTCGCTTGTAGTGGCCTGCATCCGGGTAGAACCAGTAATCGCCTGAGGTCCCGTGGCAAGATTCAATTTGGTGATCCCCGCATCCTCAATCACCAACCGGCTCCTGTCAATCGGAAGTAGCAGGTTATCGGGATTATTATAAACAAAATAGAGGTTTTTGCGCGACTCACCGGCCGATACTTCATTCATTTCACCATATTGTTCCCGGGCAGCCAGAATAGTACCAATCACCGATGAGGTTTCGCCACCTTCCGATACGCAAATAACAACATCTCCCTTTTGAATCCCTCTGTCGGCAAGCTGCAGCCTCCCGATAACCTGCAAATCCTCGAACCCTTCGAGTGAGCTGATCATCGCCCGGTCGGCTCCCGTCATTTCTCCGATCAGAAAACTTGCAATGTCCTCATTTATAAAACCTTTAATGGTTTCCCATGCCATTGACTCCTTCATCCTTTTCCAAAAAGGCCTCCAAAAGGTGCTTTCCATCTGTTTCGCCAAACGACCAGTAGCACCACATCCATAGAAATAGATTTTCCGCCCATTCCTCATTGCATCTGCCAACGCCTCAACAACCTGCTCAGCGATGGTGAGATCAGTTAACAACCTCTCTATCATGTATGTAATGTCGTCATCCACCGATAGCAGCATTTGCAAGCCCTTCCGCGTATCAGCACCAATAACCGAACTCAGGTTCATTGTCTTCGGATGCCGCTGTTCGGTCAACAAATGATGCAAATGAAATTGCTTTTTATTCGTCACAAAATCGATCGATTGTGGCGAAGGAGTGATTTTCAAATCTTGCAGAATTGATCCCATTAAACAAGTTGAATTTATAAGTATCGGCAAAACTAACTGTTAATCTCAAAATGCAAACCGATGTAAACCAGATCCCAAACAGTTTATGCGTTTTGATGGATCTGATGGCTAGCCGCTGGCATGACTTTTTCCGGGATAATTTCAGATTTTCCGGAGTTAACCACAGACGTTATAAAAGCTTGTTTACCCTACGCGGCCGATAGTTCCGGAGGAACGGCCGATCTTGTAACCCGCGGGCTTCAGCCCCGGGCCCGGACCTGCTCCTCATCCCAGACCCGGCCAGTCCCCATCATCCTCCTCAGCCCCGGGCCCGGACCTGCTCCTCATCCCAGACCCAGCCAGTCCCCATCATCCTCCTCAGCCGGGCCCGGACCTGCTCCTCATCCCAGACCCGGCCAGTCCCCATCATCCTCCTCAGCCCCACCCCTGCCCCGGACCTGCTTCTCCCTCCCGGACCTACCATCCCATCATCCTCCTCAGCCCCACCCCTGCCCGCCCAGTCATCCTCCAAAGCCCCATCCCCGCTCATCCAAACTGCCCAAAATCCTTCAACTGTCCATCGAAATCCCCCATCTGTCAATTTATATTACATAGCCAATTCCGATTATTTATCTTTGTTACCGTTAGAAAACCAGTATAACAATGAAAAAAAGGATGATAAATCGGGTGCTCCTGGCTTTTTCGATCACTATTCTGATCTCCTGCCAATTGGCTCCAGCAAGCCCATTGGCTGCTCCCGATACTTCCCGGCTCAACTCCGTGGCCCGGGAAATCCGTGAATTGCTGATGAATAAACCTAAATCCGCTCGCGCCGATTCCTTGCTTGCAGAATCCGAAAAGTTTGTTGCGGAAAATAAACTCCAGGCTACTGCCCTCTTTAATTGGGCAAGGGCCGAAGTTGCGCTGAGCGCCTCGGATTATGGAACCGCAAATAAATGGGCCGCAGAAGCCATGAAATCCCCGCTGGAGCATATCGGAAAGCAAACCCGTGCCGAACTAACTGTTTTTTATGCCCGCACCTGTCAATATACCGGCCAATTCTCAACCAGTATCGAGATCCTGGAGAAAAACATAGAGTTTGCCAATAATAACCATCTGAAAAACACCCTTCCTCAATCTTTCCTTTGCCTCGCCGAAGTGTATTCAGCTGCCGGCAAACCCGATCAAAGCATCCAATCCCTTGAGCAGGCAATTCACTATGCCAATCTGGAAAACGACCGGGTGAGTGCCGAAAATGCTTACACCCGACTGGGAGTGTTCAGGCTCACCTATAACCGTGATTTTAAAACAATTGACCAGTATTTTAAGCAAAGTTTTGAACTAGCCAAACAGATTGGAGACTCCTCCCGTACGTCTCTGTCAATCACCAATATCGCATGGAATTTCTACGTCGAAAAGCAGCTGGACTCGTCACTCTTCTATTACAATCTGTCGCTTTCATACAGTATTCCATCGCAAGCGTATTCAAGAACGGCAAATGCTTATGGTAACATCGGAACCATATTCCGCGATCTCAAGCAGTATGACCATGCGATGAAATCCTGGACCAAAGGGATCGAAACAGCAAAAATCATTGATGATTTGTATACCATCTCGTGGATTTACAACGATATGAGCCTGATGGCCGCCGGTACCGGTGATTTCAAAAATGCATACCAATACCAGGTGCTTTACAAACAATTCAGCGATTCGTTGGGTAGCATGAAGTTTTCTAAAGGCCTGGCCCTGGCACGAACAAAGTTTGACTCCGATACCAAAGAAAAAGAGCTGCAGCTGCTATCCTTGCGATTGAAAAATCAACGGATGCTAATCTATGGCTTTGCAGGATTTTTGATTCTTTCCATTACTATCGGGCTGTTGCTTTTACGGCAGTCGAAAGCAAACGCCAAACGAAAAATCAGCGAAATGGATCAGAAAATTCTGGAGGTCACCCAGGCTAATCTCCGCCAGCAGATGAATCCGCATTTCATTTTCAATACCTTAAATTCCATCCAGTATTATATGTATAAGCATGATAAGCTGGCTACTAATAATTACCTCACCAAGTTCTCCAGCCTGATGCGGAAGATTCTGGAAAACTCTCAGCATACCGCTATTCCGGTACGTGATGAGCTCGATGCGCTTCAACTTTATTTGGAATTGGAATCGATACGATTCCGCGATAAATTCGATTACACGATTACCATTGATGAGGAGATCGACTCCCTCATGTACAAGATTCCCACCATGCTCATCCAACCTTATGTGGAAAATGCGATCTGCCATGGCTTGATGCTCAGGAAGGATAAAGGGTTGGTTACCATAAGCCTTACACTCGAAAATGATTACCTGTGCTGCATCATCGAAGATAATGGTATCGGGCGTGAAGCATCCCGCGAGATCAACTTGAAAAAGCAGCATAATCACAACTCTTTGGGCACCCGGATCACAGAATCGAGATTAAACCTGGTGAATTCATTTTATGGGACCAGCCTTAAAACCATCTTTACTGATTTAAAAGATAATGAGGGCAATGCCACTGGAACACGCGTGGAAATCCATATACCAATACTCACATGAAGAATAGATTGAAAACCATTATTATCGATGATGAGCCGGATGCAGTGAATTTCATCCAAACCATCATCAGGGAATATTGCCCGGC
The DNA here is from genome assembly GCA_903919925.1 of uncultured Bacteroidota bacterium. GTDB lineage: Bacteria > Bacteroidota > Bacteroidia > Bacteroidales > UBA12481 > UBA12481. The sequence goes on from CAIXKO010000475.1 coordinate 7,722, forward strand.
GCTTGAGGTGATCGGAAAGGCTCATGATGCAACCGATGGAGTAACGGTGATCCTGGAAAAAAAACCCGATCTGGTTCTTCTTGATGTGGAAATGCCCCATGGCAGCGGTTTCGATTTACTTGCTCAGTTTCCTGAAAAAACCTTTGATGTGATCTTTATTACCGCATTTAACCATTATGCTATTAAAGCTATCAAATTCAGTGCAGTAGATTACATCCTCAAGCCCATCAATATCAATGAGTTCATCCTGGCCATTGAAAAAGTAGCTGAAAAAAGGGCATCATCCGATATTCCGAATCGCAATTTTGAAACCCTTCTGGAGAATCTCAACTCAGCAGCTCCGGCAAAGTTGGCAATCCCCACCTCCGATGGAATGGAGTATCTGAATACAAAAGAAATCATCCGGATTGAAGCCGATAGAAGCTATTCCTGGTTCCACCTTACCGGTAAACGAAAAATACTGGTCTCCAAAAACTTAAAGGAATATCAGGATTTACTTAATGATCGCAGCTTTTTTCGATCACACAACTCA
>CAIXKO010000476.1 GCA_903919925.1 uncultured Bacteroidota bacterium
CATGGCTTTCAATAGATTGGTCCAGTGCTGTTTGCGGGTGTTATCGATATCGAATGATATCAGTTTGGATAAAACATATTTAAGACATCCGATTTCCGTACAGGGGTTGGTTACTCCCTGATAGGTTTCCGCACACCCAACACCCTCCATCAGAATCTTACCCTGGCTGTCACGTTTGGGAAAACGCACCTCATAGAATTCCAGAAATTCATCGGCACAGGGTAACAAGATCTCCTTCAGAAATTTGGGGTCACGCGTGTGTTCATAATATTCACACATGATGGCCGGCAATTCTATGGTTGCAAGCTGGTGATAGCGCAAATGAGGCGGAACCTGATCCCAATTAAAAACCCCCACGTTGTACCACCAGCTTGCTTCCATAATAAATGCGCCCTCATGCCCGAATATTTTTTTGCAGTGGTCCTTGCAGATTTCGAGGCCGTTGCGAACAAACTGCATGCCCGGGAGTATGGCGTCATAATCGCCTCGGGCCGCCATCGACCAATAAGGGTGGCGGGTGTTTTGCCACATAAACGACAGTATATCCCAGTCGCGGCCATCAGGGGAAACCGGACTCTCTTTGGTCTGGTCAAATCCCAGTACCCCTGCCGGCATATCCATGGTGAAAATCGAACCATTGTAGGGTGGGGGAACGGATCCACGGCCTGCCGCCGCTTCGCAAAAGCGCTCCAAAGCATAACGTTGGCTGATCTGCCTGACATTTTGCATGGCATCGATTTCTTTGTATCCTTCATAAGCTTTTGATCCCTGGGCAAATTGGGTGTACCGGCACTGGTCAAAGTTGAATTTACCCTCTCCACCTGAGGTAACATGGATGTAGCTGCGGTTCCAGAACGAATTCCAATAGGCACAGTGATCATCCCAATTGTACTTTACTGGTTTGGTAATTTCACTCAACCAGCCTTCAAGTGATTCAGGTTGGGATGATAAGACTTTCACTGAACAATCGAAACGGAGTGATTTTTCCTTAAGTCGCAGTTTTACACTGTTTTCACGAATAAATCCTTCTCCCTGGAGCAAACAACCTGAAGTGCGGTGTAAAATGGGATCTTTCGTTTTTGCCACCATTTCAGGAGTATTCTGGCTTTTGAAATTATTGGCCCAGTCCGATGATTGATTCCGGTAGCACCAGGCCAGGCGGTTGTCATTGTTATTAAAAATCACTCCAGCAGTACCTTCCATGGGCAATTGTTCATCTGCATTTGCTAAAGGCCTCAATGATTCCATGGTGAGGGTGGCAATGCGCATCGTCTCACTATTACCCTCCAATCGTATGACAGGCTGATTTGCATCAACCCATAACCGCAAGGTTAAATCACCTGCTTCAATCATTACTGATGCATCGGCCAGACTTAGTATTTGCCTGAATTTGGATACATCGATAGCCGGTTCCATGGTTAAGCGGATACGCCCCAGTTTTGGAAGTCGGTGACCGGAATCGAAAGCATCAACCTTGCTGATATAAAATAGCAGATCGCCATTTTTTTCCACCCAAACATTGAGCCCTACATCGCCATTTCCCAGGGGCATGGACCCAAAAGAACCGTCACTTGGGCTATCCCAGATCACATTGTATTGATTGATATTTGATGCGTCCTGTGCCGCATTGACTTGACGGCTGTTAATGATTTTTTCTCCGTAGTAGCTGCCATAACTGGTAATGAAAAAGGATGTTATGAGTATGAGTAATCCAAAAAGCAGCAGGAAATAAGTAGGCCTTTTAACCGTTTTCCATTCTTTCATAATCATTCCAACAATGTAGCTGAAGAATATCAGCATCGACATGTGAAGCACCCAGCTGGCATACTGAAAGTTACCCATTTTTACATGACCCAGACCATAAAAGAAAAACTGGAAGCACCATAATGAACCTGCCAGAGCCGACCAAAACCAGTTCCTGAATATCAGTGCACCTGATAGTCCTTTTTGAGGGATAAATTCTTTTAAAGTGCCTTGTCTGATGCCGGCCACAATGAACCAGATGAAGTTTACTACGAAGCATCCGGAAGTTGAAATAATCATTTTGGCATTACCCTGGAAGTTTCCGGCTCCATTTTGAGCTGCCATGTCGGCAATGGGCTGGCCAAATTCAAGCGACAAGTTAAAAACCCCGGAAAGCACCCCGGCCACAATGGTCAGGAACAGGCCAATCTTCATATTAAAGCCAGTTTTTGATCCGGTAAGTGAATTCAGGTCCTTCTCCTTTTTAAAACCAGCCCACCCGCACATAACAACTCCGGTTAAGGATAGAATCATGCCGGTAACCACAATTCCTCCGCCTGGTTTTAAGAAAAAGTCGCCTAAACCACCGAAAACCATCAGAGGAAAGATGGTCCCCAAAACTGCTGAGATACCAATCGCAAGGGTATAGGTCAATGAATACCCAATGTGATTAATTGCTTTCCCAAACGACATGCCCCCAAAACCATAAGCGGCGCCCAAAAGAAAAGCGGTCCAGAAGGGGCCTGATGGTGCTTTTAGTAAAATATCGAAAAAGCCCGGAACGGTTAACCATCCGACTATTATGGGCATTATTATCCAGGCAAACAACGACTGGGCGATCCAAAAAGTACCCCACGACCATTTTCGGGTTTGGGTATTGGGTAAATAACAGCTTGCTGCAGAGGCTCCTCCAATGGCATGGAGGCCGGTTCCGAGAATGGGGTTTGATGGGATCATTTTTTTTAAGGTGTTGATTCAGTTCTGTTCAATCTTTTTTTTGGACCACTGGCAACACGGTGGCGTTGCAGTGCAGACTCGTTTCAATTCAGTTATTTGTCTGATTTTGTTATGGATGGCAAAGCCTGATCCGTGACGATTTTAATTTTTCCCTGATTGCGGATAACAATAAATTCATTTCGATTTGCTCTGTTTTTGCCTTTGTCCAGAGATTCCTTCATATCTCGAATACTCAGAATAATTTTCCCATTAACCTCCTGAATAAGGTCTCCGCTATGAAATCCCATCTTTGCAGCAGCAGAATTCGCGGGAACATGGTTTAAAGCCACCCCTCCCGATTGAAGGCTGACTCCAAAGGCGGATAAAGCGTTTCCGGTGATTTCCATTATTCCGGTCCCCAGCCAGTAGAATACCAGTTTCTCCAAACCGGGAAGAACGGGCGATTGTATAGAAACTGCCGGGATCTCCGGTGTTTTGGCGATCTTTTTAAGTGTCGCCTTTATTACTCCAAATTGATCCATCGGAAAATTAACAAATCCTAAGGTGATTAAAGGGGAACCTTCTTTTACCCTAAAGTCGCCATTCGCAGCATCAACAAACATCGGATCGCCGCAAATGGAATTTCTATCGCATCCATTACCCCCAAATCTCAACATCATGCTTTTACAATCTTCACCCTCTTCACCTTCTTCACCTTCTTTACGTTCTTCACGTTCTTCACGTTCTTTACGTTCTTCACGTTCTTCACGTTCTTTACGTTCTTCACCTCCAACATAAAAGTTAAAATCTATTTCCTTACCCCATTTCCCATCCGCGGCAATTGCATAATCCATAATGGCTGGTTGGTATTCTTTAAAAACGATATTGTTTTTAAACACATCCCCGCTGTTAATGAACCATACATGTGGATGTAAGCCGTTGTTTATGATGATGTTATTAGTTGCGATCCGGTCATATCCTTCCCGCATTTTCAATCCGCCATTCAACAAAAGATTGTTGTACAGGCGATATTGTGTTGAACCATCGTCGAGGTCAATATCCCAGCCATGGTCACAGCGCCAACGGCTATTTCTGATGATGTTAGGTTCCAGCATATCCCAGAAAGGCATTGTTGGTTCTTTAGCAACTGCCACACAAGTAGCTTTTACATCCGGAGTCCAGTAGCGGTCACGCCCCCAGGAGTTAAAACTGCCATGATCACCGGTTTCCAGAACGGTATTGAAAATGTCGCAATTCTCGATTATGTGACCGCCAAAGGTACCTTCACTGATATTAATCCCTGCACGCGGTACATCGTAAATTGAGCAGTGGCTGACACGAATTTTGTGTGAAATGGATATCTGCACCGGTGCTGTCTGTTTTTCATCGCGACCGGTTTTGGTGATCAAACAATCCTCCACCAGGCAATCCCCCGGAAAGTTATCGCCTTTGGGTCCCGGAGTTTTATCGATCTTTTCATAATCCTGATTTCCGTATCGGAATATCGGACTCCTGACCGTTGCCGGGTCACCAACAAAAGCAATTCCATTAGCTCCGCTGTTATGAATATAGCAACCGCGGATAGTGATCCTGCGATTATAGTTATTCACAAAAATGGTATTGCCTCCAACCTGATCAAACTCGCAATCCGTTATGCTGCAATCTTCTGCGCCGTTAAAAACTATTGCCCCACCGCGATAAACTGTCCAGTCGGAACGTAGAAGAGGTTCTTTATTATCCATAAAGGTTCGGGCAACATGCCGGAAAACAAACCCTTTTAGGTGGATATTTCGGATGGGTTGTTCTTTTGAACCTTCAAACTCAATCAGGTGCCTTAACCGGACAATTTCCACCTGTGCAGTATTTATATCTATTCCAGGACCAGGTATATAGTACAGCTTTCCTTCACTTGAATTAAAGAACCATTCACCCGGTGCATCGAGTTCCTCAAAAATGTTTTCAACCATCCTGAAAACCGGATGCATGGCTGATGGTCTGTTATTTTGCCATCCTCCTTCGAATTTCAGCGTTCCATCTGCATTCTTTCCTTTGATTATCCAATGCATATCGCCCCATAAAGCTGAATGCATAGCGTGAATGTACCCCCCTTCCGGGTTTTTCCATTTAGCGATTCTTGCGGGTGTTAGGGGATCGCTAACAGAATCATTCACAGCGGTGTGACTCAAATCCCATGTGTCGAAAACGTTTTTGCCTTCAACCGCATTAGGATACCTTGCCATTCTTTGCCGCATACCATTGATATACAACTGGTCGATAGACGAATTCACAGGCACATCAGCCTCAAAGATTCCTTTTCCGGCGGGTTGCCACCTGAGATTGAGGAGGCTTCCACCGCTCAGGATGGTTTGACCTTCCTGAGCAGCCTGATAAGTTACAGATGAGTGGCTCCCCATACTATTTCCGGCTTTTATTATCACTGTATTAGCCAGATAGAAGGTCCCACTGGCAAAAATGACATTGATTGCTTCACTCCCCGGAGTTTTGCTTACCAATACCTGAGCCCGGTCAAATGAGGCTACCGGTTTTTCTTTTGTTCCCGGATTACGGTCATCCCCAAGGGTTGAAACATAAATAGATTGTGCACCTGATGAATGCACGAGGCTAAAAGCCATAAAAGCCAAAAAAAGTCTTTTTGTCAGATGGATGCTCATTTTGTTTGGGTTTTTCTAATTTCGCAAGACACAATGGAACTCAAAAATAGAAAAATCATGGAATTCAAATGTTTTGATTGTCACCTGGTTTTCGAAGGGGAAGGAACAAAGGTGGATTATATGGACC
>CAIXKO010000477.1 GCA_903919925.1 uncultured Bacteroidota bacterium
GGATTATGATTACCCAAACAATAACCTGACAGATGAAAACGAATATCCTCTTTCTTGTCTTTGTTTTCTTAATTAATCCTGTCAAATCGCAGGATGCTAAGGTGCTATTCCATTGGAGTTTCGATGATTCTTCAAAGCTTACATCCTGGAAAGCCGGGCAAGATATCCCGTACGATAATTATCAGACCGGTGGTCTTACCAAATTTGTTCCCGGCGTAAAGGGAAGTGCAATTAAGTTTGATGGATTTTCGTCCTATATCGATGTGATCCCGAAGGACATGGCTGATGGAAGTGCGGAGAAAAAGCTGTTCAACCTTACGCGAAAAATCAGTTTGGAGGCATGGGTTTCACTCGGTGCCTATCCCTGGAATTGGGCTCCCGTTTTGACGATGGGAAAGTATAAAATTACCGGATTTTATCTGGGCATTGATTCCCGTGGCAGGGTGGGCTTCCACATGTCCGATGCAACATCGGTCTGGCATGAATGCAACTCAAAGTTGAACCCGGAAACCAAGCTGGGACTGGATCTGAGGAAGTGGTATCATATTGTGGCAACCTACGATCCTACTGCGGGGTTGGCTATTTACATCAATGGCGAACTGGAAAATACGTATAACGATTTTATCGATCACCGGAGAATTGTTTACAGCGAAATTGAACAAGGGTTCCGTATGGGTATGAATCGCGAAATGCTTGCTCCCACTGATGCCATCAGAGATTGGGCAACATTCCCATCGCGATATTCCCTCGATGGAATTGTGGATGAGGTAAAGGTTTCTGATAATTGTTTGACAGCCTCAGCGATACGCTCGCTTTTTCTATCCGTTAAACCGGAAAACGATCCGCAGTTTGCGCCCCGGAAATTTCCAACAGTTAAGTCATCCGGAAGATTTGCAGCTAGTTACACCCGTCTGAGTTTTTATCCGGAATGGGATGCTTTATGGCCGGTGGGCGAGTTTAATGATGTGGTGGTTCAGTTTGATGAGTTGCCCATTAAGATCATGTTCTGGCGTGGAACACGCTATTCCCCTTGTCTGGTTTCGGAAAATGGTAAATGGATGGCCGATCAGAGCCGCGAAACGGGAAACAACTGGTTCTTAGCGCAGGGATCGCGTGACGAGATGCCAACCGGTTGCATGGAGCACATGTCGGATGTGCAAACCAGGAGCTCGCGGGTAGCGATTATTGAAAGTAATGAGGCCCGTGTGGTGGTTAACTGGAGATATCTGCAAATGGATGTGAAGTTCCGGCAGAATGATTCTCCCGATAACACTGGTTTTGGGGAGTGGGGCAATGAGTTGTATTATATCTATCCCGATGGGGTTGCTGTTCGTAAAGTGTTGCCAGGCAGCGGTGGATGGCAGGAAACCATTTTTTTGAATGAACCCGGCACCCGGCCTGAGGATAATGTGGAGCTTGCCGCTGCCACGCTGATTAATATGAAGGGCGAGAGCAAAACCTATTCATGGGAGAATGGCTATCCGAAATTTGATCTGCCGGATGGGAACATCCAGCTGGTTAATTTCAAATCGAAATTCAAACCCTTCCTGATTTTGCGGACCGGCGGCAGTTTTGATGTTTTCAACGGTGAAGTGCGCCCTGAATATTCGCATTTCCCGTGGTGGAACCATTGGCCGGTTGCACAAATTGTATCCGACGGAAGGAGTGCCAATGCCCCTGATCAGGCTGCCCACTCATCGCTAAGCTGGGGCGATCCCATTGTGGATGCCGCTTTGTATGGAATGACCGATAAGGATCCCAAAACTTTGGTGCCACTCGCCCGATCGTGGAACTTTCCTGCCGTACTAAAATTAAAGTCCGGCGGTTTTGAAAGTCATGGTTATGATTTCACTCAGCGCGCTTATTTGCTTAATGCGAACGGCAATCCGGGAACAATAAGGTTTATTCTGGAAGGCAGCAAGGATTCTCCAGTGGTAAATCCGGCATTTGTAATAAAGAATTTTTCAGGCAAAAATTTTTCAGGCAAAGATTTTCGATTAACGATTAACGGTAAAAGCATTCCGCATGGGAAAGATTTTCGCTATAGCGTGGAATATGATGTGGAGGGAAATGCGTCGATGATCGTGTGGATCAGATACACGGCTGAAACGCATATCGAAATTGAGATGTAACAATGGTTCCACTGGTGTTGGGAAATGATAAAGTGAGAGTTAATTCAAGATTAAGATGAAAACAAAAACCAGGATCAGAATTTTAAGTAGTTGGGCGATCGGATTATCCCTTTTCCTTACCGTAATAAACCAAGGTTATACTCAAACCCCTGCCAAGGTGTTTCCGGGGGCCGACGAAAAAACTCCTGCCAGATCGCAATACTTTTCCTGGATAAATAATACAGGGGAGGGATCAACCGAAAGTCAAACCCTAAGCAACCTCAACTTTTTTCAATGGCTGCGCAATGAATACGGCATGATCCTGGATATTTATGCTTTTGATGCCGGCAACATAGATAAGGGTGAATACTATGGATCTGAAAAGATCAGTAAGTTTCAGAAGCAGTTTCCAAGCGGGTTTAAACCGATAGCCGATAAAGCTTTTGAAATGGGCACCAGACTGGGAATTTGGGATGCGCCCGATCGGTTTGGCAATACTCCGGATGAGGAAAAGAAGCAGACTGATTATATGGTATCTCTTTGTCGTGATTATCGTTTTGAGCTATTCAAATTTGATGCGATGGGTGGCGATCTGAGGGATGAGAAGCAGGACGCTTTTATCCGGATGATGACAGAATGCCGGCAGTTCAGCCCGGATCTTATTCTCTTGAATCACCGTGTAAATTTGGGTACGGAGGCAGTTAAACAGGCAACAACATTTTTGTTCGGAGGTGATGAAACCTACATCGATGTGCATATGACCAATACCCAAACTGCCACTCACCATCGTGCCGGGGCATTATCGAGGGAGTTGGTTCCTGAGTTAAAAAGATTAACGGAGGATCACGGAGTGTGCCTCTCATCATGCCTCGATTATTGGGAGGATGATCTTATTCTTCAGGCATTTAATCGTAATCTGATACTGGCCCCGGAGATATATGGCAATCCCTGGCTCTTACGGGATGATGAGTACCCGCGGCTGGCATCGATCTACAAACTGGCACGA
>CAIXKO010000478.1 GCA_903919925.1 uncultured Bacteroidota bacterium
GAGCTGATATTGAGCTTAGTGTATATGCTGTTCACGTGCGATTTCACCGTGCTCAAACCAATGCCAAACTCCTCCGAGATCTCCTTATTTGACCGGCCATCCTTTAATAAACCAAATATTTTCCTTTCCTGAACAGTGAGTAATTGATACTGGTTTTTGCCCTGCTTTCTTTTCATCCGGCGAAAAATAAAAACTCCTGCACCTGCCAAAACAATTACCAATCCGAATATAAGAAACGGCAACATATCCGGTCCTTCTTTAATCGGAATCTGAGCCCTGAATGCCTTGAAATACTCCGAATCCTCCTTTTTCCATTTGCGCAAATAATTTTTATAGTATGCCTTGTTCTTGGGAAAATCCGATTCAAACCGGCTGTGATATAATGCGTAAAGTGATATCAGGGGATTCGTGCAGGTATCGGCATACTGGCGAAGCTTATCGTAAACTGCCTGCCTTACAAAATCACGGTTAACGGCCGGACCATAAAAATCCAGCGTATCCAGGAAACCGGTCAGCTGGTTAATCTCCTGAAGGGCCTTGTTTGGCAAGTACCCCGAAAATGTTACACGGCCAATCAGGTTGTGACCTCCGCGTATCCGAATACCGATGTCCGACTGGTTACTGGCAATCAAAAACACATGATTCTCATCTATTCCCCCGATGATCAGGGAGGTAGCAGGATCTCCCTGCTTTGAGAAATGGATACGGTAAATATGCTCCTCAGCTGATAAATCCTTAATGTCAAAGAAAAAGTTGCCGTTCCGATCAATCTTCACCCTGTTAATGATGACTTCACTGGAAACTAAATACAGTTGGGTAAAATCGGGAATTTTCGACAGATAAGCCATCGGGGCCCACCGTGTAGTATCCAGGTCGATTTTCCCTTTGATACCCGGCTGTGCATTTAAACACGGGAAGAATAATAAATTGAAAAGCAAAATAAAAAAGGCCGGAATCACCATTAGCCTCATCGGAACGGTAACGTTTAACCTGGTTCTGATCCACCGGGAATTTACCATATTCGATCTTAAAAAGTATCCGTACGCCTGATATACTTCTGATTAAGAATCAGTTGTATCGATCCGGTTGCTGCTGTGGGTATTGCCCTGATGACCCACTCGCCGGTAAGCGGAAGCTTAAAATATTTGTCAAAACTTCCTGTGACTTCTTCTCCCGATGAAGTATTATCACCCAGCACCACCGTTTCCTCTGTTTTTAATGTGTAAGTGCCCTGCTTTTCTCCCTTGGGGTTATAAATCTCAACCATCACCGTGCCCTTGCTGAATTGGCTTCGAATACTGATTCCGAGGTAGTTATACTCATCGGTCATGGTAATCTTCACTTCCGATTTTTTTGATTCATTCACAAACTCCAATTTCCGGCTCCTGTTAATCGAAATCTCGTCCTTAACCGGTTCCTGATCGGTTAAAGGATAGCCCACAACCTCCTTCACCGTGGGGGAATTTCCCGACTTCTCAGGCAATGAAACTCCCTCCACTCTAATAGGATATCCCTCCACTCTAATAGCCTTTTCGGGTAGCGCATGCCCCTCCACAACCACTTCCTGATTCGAAGCGGCTTTTTTTTCCTTTGCCTTTTGCTGACCAAAGCAAAAACCGGTCATAGCGATCATCATAACCACCAGGCCCACGGAAACCTTCATTGAATTTTTCATAACGATAAAATTAATCTTTTTGAAATTTTATTGACTGGTCAAAAGTAAAAACCGATTGAGCAGCATCGAAATTTCCGTGGGTGGAAAAGGGGTTGGGAAAGGGAGGAAATAGGGAGGATATGACGTGATGCGTGATCCGTGATCCCTGAAACGTAATCCCTGAAACGAAATAAACGGCCGAAAACCCAGCAGATTCTTCCTCTGCGGCCCTCTGCGTAATTCTCCGCGGTTCTCTGCGGTTAATCTCTTTTTTTAAACTTTACCGCTGAGGGC
>CAIXKO010000479.1 GCA_903919925.1 uncultured Bacteroidota bacterium
AGCCTTCGTTAGTTTATTGTTTGCACTTTAAAACTACGAAGGCTATGATGTTTTATACCACTACCTGGGGATTCTTATTTTCCGAATAAGTGGGGAAAGTTAATTTCCGAAAAGTGGGGATTCTTAATTTCCATTTACAACCCTTATTAAGACGCATCACAAAGTCTCGGTAGTCGGTTGTGCACCTCACCTGATTTGTTTGTATCTTCACAAAACACTTTGTCAACTTCTACCGGCATGAACGCTCATAAAATCCTTCGCTTGGGTCTCCTGATCGTGGCGATGACTGGATGTGACCATCTACAGGGACAATGGACCCCGGTGGTGCTCCCGGATAATACGCAGACCGAGTATAATGTTCAGTCTTTTTTTCAATATGGCGCTATAGTTTTATCTCGACTACTGCCGGATTGTATGTCACCGAAAAGATTGAAGGAACGTGGATCAATAAAAAAATGATCAGTTGTAACTCTTTTGCCATTCATGATAATACCCTGATTAGTGGCATTAATGCCTGGGATCTCTCCGTTCTGGACCTTAAAAGCTTGAATCTTAATTTGGCAGCAGAACCAGCCAGGGATGCTGACTACAAGAATTTAATTTACGATCAGGGCCGGTATTTCTGGTTTGATGTCTATGGCGGCTTTGTCGAGTTCTTCCCGGATCTGGGCATTTACCATTATAATTTTCTAATCCAGGGATTACCTGAGGAAAAGCTTTGGGATCGTTACGGTTATCGGTTTATTCATCCGGTAGATGCACTGACGAAATGCGGCAAGTGGTTTTTTTGTTCCACCTGGCAAGGACTGTATCTCGACGGATTACCCACGAATGGCTCCATGTGGCAGCTCGACCTGGTTAAGAATACTCTTTTTACCGTAAAAGGTGATAATGGCATCTGGGTTCAGGTCAGTGATGGCAAAAGAAATGTCTTCAAAAAGGTGATTGTCAATTGAAGTATCAGCACTCAGTTCCTGACACACCGTACAGAATAACCACAAGCATCCCAATCTTCCTCCCTGAACATCCCTCCATCTTCGCGCCATCCAGATGACTCCAGGTCCTTTTGACTCATCCATTGGCAAAATCATAAACAAAGTAGACGGGATCAGTGTCGGACCCGGTCGATGGTCCACCTAAGGCAGGCAGGTAGGCCAGGTTTTCAGATACCCAAATTTGTGTTCCTACCCGAACCCAACTATAAACTTGCTTATCAGGAGAATCAATAAATGTTCCGATATCGGAATTAGCAAATGGATACTTGGTACAGGTGGTAAGCAAAAGAGAAAAAGCTAACAGAAGAAATGCAGAGATTTTATACATCTATTTAATTATTAGATGTTTAAAATGTCGGGTGTGACTTATTCATTAAATCGACCATAGATTTAACCTTAAAAGATCGTAATTGTTTATCTGAATGTTCCGGATTTCCACTTAAAAATAAAATCAGCACAGGGCTTCACCCTGTGCTGACAGATTACGCCCTTACAGGGCTTAACAGGGTTTCGCAAGCCTAGGGTTTCGCCAGCCCAGAAAGGGAGTCATACAACAGCGATGGGTGCAATCATCGAACCGGAACAAGAATCTGGTAATTGGACCAGAACGGGTTAGTAGTAAAATAAATTCTTGTCTGTACATTTGAGCATTAAACATTATTGAAGCCTGATATGAAACGAATTTATGGATGTCTTTTAGTATTGGTATTTCCTTTTTCAATGGCTTTTACTCAGCCAAACCTCAAGGATATTATTAAAGCCCAGGCACGTATTGCCGATGAATTGGTAAATCCGGTTGAGGGTTTTGGGCGTAAACTGGCGGGGGAGGATATCGTTTATCACAGTACCCGCCAGGATTGTGCAAATGCTATGCTGGTAAGGGCTACTGATGGAAAAATGAATATTGCGTGGGAAATGCCGGCGGTTGGCTCAGCCTCGATCGGACCCGAAGTTCAGTTTTTTCTGATCGCCGGAATCAGCTTGCAGGGCTACGATACCAAAGGAGTTGATCCCGGATTTCAGGTACTGATCAATGATGAGCCTTTCTTCCATTTTAAAAACAGCATGGGTGAAAACTGGTCCGTTAACGGACCTAATGGCAGCAGGATGATTTTCCAAACTGTTTTTAAGGATCAGGCCAATGATGGATTTGGTTATGCCCGCATTGTTTTGCCAGCCAAACTATTGACTGCCGGTCAGCCAACCACGGTAAAAATTATCGGCGACTCATCCGGTACGAGGCATTGGTTTATGGTTTTCCAATGCAGCGATGCTTTGAGCTGGTTCCTGAAGAAAACCAGTATTGATGGTTGGTTCGATATACAATTATCGGAGGTTGACGGAAAACTTAACGGACTGATAACCGGTCCGGAAGTATACACCGGCCAGGTTGCTGAAATTGCCGGGAATTCAGGAAAATCGCAGAAAGTTATCTTTTCCTTAAATAACAAACAGGCGGGTGCTGGTTTTATTTTACCCGTTGCAACTACCTCAATATCCATTAAAGGACCTGGAGGAGTTTTTTTGGAGGGTATCGAGATTCGGAAATCAGGCTCTAAAAGCACTATTCAACCCGATCGGTTGATTAGCTGTCAGGTAAGCACCAATGAACCGAATGAATCTCTGGTTCAGGTTCAGATAGCAACAAGTACCGTAAGCAAGGATCTGGAAAATATAGCCAATTCTGATATTGCAAGAGGTAAGATATTGATAATGGCTTCCTCGCATCAGGATATCGCCTGGATGGATTCTCCGCAAGCCTGTGTTGAAAACCGGGATAACCTGCTCATTACTCCAGCATTGAAAAAGCTGGAAGAAAATCCGCTGTATTATAATGATATGGAGGATATATTGATGCTTAAGGAATATCTGAACCGTCATCCGGAGAAAAAAGAATTGATTTATGATCTTACCAAACAGGGACGGCTCAACTGGGGCGCTTCGTATATGCAGCCTTATGAGGAAATGTATTTTGGTGAACCATTGATCCGGCAGTTCTATTTGGGCAGAAAATGGTTTAAAAAAGAATTTCCTGGTTGCGACTCCCGGATTTACTGGAACGTTGACGTTCCTGGCCGAACCTTGCAGATGCCGCAGATACTGGAAAAGAGCGGGGTTGATTACATGATCATCAGCCGCCACGATAGGGGCCTTTTCAACTGGCTTGCACCGGATGGGTCAAAAGTTCTTACCTATTCACCCGGCCATTATTACAACGATTGGGTAAACCTAAAAAAGGGATTCTTTGAAACCGTGCAGCACTTTTCCAGCCTAACGGACTTTTGGGGTAAGTACTATTCAAAAACCACCTTAAATCCGGTAATGCCGGTGTTGTCGGATGCCGATATGGCAGTGCCCGATTCCTACTTTGATTATATCGAAACCTGGAATTCACTGAATAATTCGAACTTGAAACTTCCGGAACTGGTTCATTCAACGGCCGAAAAGTTTATGGATGCCGCTGTTACAACCGGAGCCGATTTTCCTGCCATTATGGGTGAGCGGCCCGCCGTGTGGCTTTACATACACGGACCATCGCATTATGAGGCATTGAAAGCGGGCCGAAGTGCAGGTAGATTACTGCCGGCAGCTGAAAAAATGGCCAGTATCAGATCCCTGATTATGGATAACTGGAATATATACCCTCAGGAAAAATTCACAAAGGCATGGGAATCAGCAATATATCCGGATCACGGATGGGGCGGCAAAAATGGCGATATCACCGATCAAACCTTTCTCGACAAATTCCGCGAAGCCGATCAGTTTGCCAAAACTATCATTGATGAGTCAACAAAAGATATTGCCGGTAATATTCAATTTACCCCACAAGGAACTCCTTTGGTAATTTTCAATTCATTAACATGGGAACGGACTGATCCCGTGGAGGTTACGCTGAGTTTTCCAGATAAAGCTTTTAAGGGGATAAGCCTTAGGGACTATCACGGAAATGTTGTGAAATTCCAAACTTGCGGCCAGGATGAGTATTACCCGTCGGGATACCTGAAGTCGGCGAATATTACTTTTATAGCTGAAAATGTTCCATCGATGGGTTATCAAACCTATTACGTTTTGGCCTCTAAAAAACTAACCGGAAAAAAGCCGGAAATTCTTGCTGCTGAGCTTTATGAAACGGAACACTACCGGATAAAGTTTGGCAAAGGGGGGATAGAGTCGCTGTTTGACAAGGATTTACAGAAAGAGATTTTGAAAACGGACCAGTTTATGGCTGGTGATTTGTTTTCCATGCGATCGGTTGGAAATGGAGCGGGTGAATTTTCAGATATTCAACAACCTGATATGGAAGGCTTTGAGAAACCTGGCATCGGATCGGCCTGGAGCCTTTCTGAATCTGGTCCGGTGAGGGTGGTTATAGAAGGATCGACCGTTATGAAGCATAACAAAGCAAAAGTTAGATGGACCCTGTATCCGGCACTGAAACGAATTGATGTAAAGGTGGATCTGATTGATTGGGATGGAACGGCTTATCGGGAATTCCGCCTGGCTTTTCCGGCACGATTGCAGAATCCTGAAATTTCGTATGAGGTTCCATTTGGAGTGGTCAGGGTAGGGAAGGACGAGCTTGCCCAGGCTGCCGGAGAACGTTACACCACACTTTGCAAGGATGTTCATCCCCGTGGGATCAATAACTGGATAAGCGCCAGCGACAGCGATATCGGATTGACAATTTCATCAGCAGTATCGGTTTGGGATTATGTAAATATGACAAGTCTGGCCACTGATGCAACATTGCTTCAGCCAATTTTGCTGGCCTCCAGGCAGAGTTGCCACGGCGAGGGGCCCCTTTATCACCAAACAGGGAGTCATAGCATGGAATTCAGCTTGTTCACCCATCAACCCGGCTGGCAAAATGGCTATCATCAGGCTTTGCAGGCCAATGAAAAACTAACTGCGGTGTTTAATCCGGTATCGAAAACCTCTTTGTTATCCGATCGGCTGTCTTTCCTGTCAATCGATGATCGGAATTCGATAGTGAGTACGATTAAAAAATCGGAAGATGATAATAGTTTGACTATTCGGTTATACGATCAGGAAGGGCGGAATAAAACAGTTAAGATCAATCTGTTTAAGAGTCCGTCATCGGTTGAAAATACCAATATGATTGAAGAAAACGGAAAGCCGGTTCCGAAAGATGAAAAGGGAGCCACGGTTAAACTTGGCCATCACGCCATAGAAACCTATAAAATCAGGTTTTAGATACTTTATCGAGGAGCCAGGCCATGTTTTCGCCAAGCGTTTTCATGGTCTGGATTCCTTCCGCGTCATCCATAACCTCACCCGGATTCCGACCGATTCCCTGATTCCAATAGCTCGAACTCACAATCATGATCTGGGAAATCGTGAAAAAGTTGTTGATGGCATTAAAGGTCTCCAAAGCCCCATTACGCCTTACCGCTACTATGGAAGCACCGATTTTTCGCTTTAGAGGCTGATCGTTTCCGCGGTTTACCAGGCATGCCCGATCGATAAACGCCTTAAGCTGAGCAGTCATGCCACCCACATAAACAGGCGATGCCAGAATAATTCCATCGGCTTCTATGCACTTGGCAAATACCTCGTTAAACTCATCGTGATAATAGATACAGGCATTATTCTTGAACTCGCGGCATGAATAGCAGGCTTTGCATCCTGATAAATCGCGGTATCCGATTTGAACCATTTCTGTTTCAATGTTGTTTTGGTTCAATACCTCGAAAACAGTATTGATCAGCGCGGTTGTATTACCGTTTATCCTGGGGCTACCATTAATGGCAAGAACTTTAGGCATTGTTATTTATTTTTAATGCATCGAACACTTAAACCGGTTTTCTTGGGGAAATGACTTTTTGTTAAATTCCCGTTGCATGCTGCTATTTCACGCAGATAGCCTTCATTATACTCGCCATAAATGTATGAAGTTGACTGCCACCAGTAACCGCTGGCTTCAAAGCTAAAGAACTGGCCCATTACATGGCGATCGCCGGCAAAATAACCTTCAAAACCACTGGATCCGCCCACTTTCATCAGCTCACCAGCGTTTCCATAGAAATAAAAATTATTCAAACCTGCCCAATCGCTATTTCCGGGAATATGCCATCCCGCGGGACAAATGCCTTGGGTATTTTCCGTATCGGAATACCCCATTGCCTCGTTCCAATCATACAAACCGCCGTATAATTTGCAGTTTTCCACGTTATTGTTCAAGCAATATTTCTCAATAATGTTGTTGTTCAAAAGATCGGAATGCTCGGTTGAGGTCGCCGTGCTTGGCACATACCGCCCCACATTAAGGTTTTTTGCCATCCAACATTGTTCGCCCAATTGAATGGTTGGGTAAATATTTCCATCCGCATCAGTTACGGTTGGTGTATTGGGGCATGGATTTTTACTGAGTTGAAAGAAAGAAATGGCAACTTCATCCGAGGAATTTCCACAATTACCGGATATTGACCACTTTAAGGTAAAATGTAGGTTGGTTGAATCTTTAACAAACCAGGTTTTTGCAGAATGGATATTTGAAAAATGGCCCGAGGTTCCACTTACAATGGTCCATGTCCCGATTCCGTTTTCCGCATTGTTGGCATCCAATAATATGGAATCTGCAGCAACAAATGGCATATCGGCCCCCGCAGCGGCTTTATTGGGTACACCTGAAACCCTGATCAAGGCAAAAGTAGTGTCAACACACTGCGTTTGAGAATCGCGGTAACGGTAAAATATTTTATGTAAGCCTGGTCCTGCTGCAGGTGGGCTGAATCTTCCGTCAATTACCCCATCGCCCCAGTACGATCCCCCTGCCGGAACGCCTCCATTAAGCGGGAAAGCGGCTTCATTTAGGCAAATGGAATCCCTGAGATTTAAGGTAATGACCGGTAATTCATTAATCAATACCCTAACCGCATCCGAAAAGTAAGGGCTGCACGATCCTTCGGTGACCTCTGTCCGGTACCAGGCAGGATTGGTTGCAATAACACTTAAAGTATCGCCTGTTGATCCGGAAATTCCAGTCCAATCGATTCCGTTAGCAGATTTTTGCCAAACCAATTTACCCCGGTAATCTGTTTGATAAAAATGTACCGTGTCATTCCTGCATACATTTTGCTGACTATATCCTGAAAATGCCAAAGCCTCTGTGGCAAGTAATAATATTGTTCGTTTCATGGTGTTTTCTCCTTATCTGACGATCAACCTTTTTGAAATAACCCGATTGGAAAGCGTAATCTTCAGGAAATAGATTCCAGGCTCCTTAATGTTAGTATCTAATTCAAAATCAGATACTATATCCCCAGATCTTAAAGTTTTTGTTAAAAGAATTTGCCCCAGATGATTTAATACCTCAATGTTTTGAACCTGTCCCTGTAAAGTATTTAATCCCAAGATCTTAACAATACCGTTTGAAGGGTTTGGAAAAACCGATATTACCTGGTTCAGATTTTGTGAATTTGTTCCCAAACAGGCATCAATATGAACGGTTATACTGCTGGTTGCCTGGCACCCCTGGTTATCGGTAACACTTAGTACGTATGATTTTGTTTCACTTAAAGTGGCTGTAGGATTTGATGAGGTGGGGTCATTCAATCCATCCGCCGGCGACCAGAGATAAACATAAGAATGATTCCCTCCGGTGGCACTTGGACTTCCACCCAGAATCACGGGATGGTTGGAACAAACTAACGTATCGGAACCGGCAAAAGCTGCGAGAGGGGCTGGTTGGTTGATGTTCATCCGTATAAATCCCTGACCATAGCACATCGATGCTATTCCATTGGCCATGGCTAAAACAATAATAAATTTTCGCATAATTGACTTTTCTTATCGGTGTCAAAGGTATTAACACCACAAGCCAGACCAAACAATTGTTTTAAACCTGCCGAACCATTTGTTCACAAGAAGTTCCTAAATAAGGAAGAGTCCTTATTAAGTGTCTTAAAATTAAGACGATACGGAAAATGTTAAATGATTGTTAAAATGTGGTTTTATTCCAATAGGATCGGCTTATCCAGGTACAAATCAAGAATTTTGGTTCTGATGATAAATTCGTACTTCGATTGAATCCGGGTAAGTTGTGACTGAATAAGTTGATTTTGAGCTATTTTAAACTCGACGGACGAGGAAATGCCGGCTTTGTATTTTTCCTGGGTAAGATTGAACGTTTCAATGGCACTCTTAACGGCCTCATCAGTTGCATCATACTTAGCTTTGGCATTAAGAGCTGCTGTATGTGCAATCTGAATATCCTGACGAATTGATAATTTCTTTTGATCAAGAGATAATCTGGCATCCTGTGCCTGAATGTTTGCCTGACTGATCCTGCTTCTGGTTTGAAACTGGCTGAATATCGGAATCGAGACATCTATCGAGGCCCTTCGGTACATATTGTCCCTCAGCTGATTGGAATAGGGATAGGGGGCCATTGGATTCAATTGGTCAACACCCAGTTCACTATATCTAGAGTAGAGGAGTCCGTTCAGAGCGATAGTTGGCGAAAACCTGGACCTTGATGCTGATAATAGTGATTCACGACTTTTTAACAACATTTCAGCGGAAGATATGCCTGGATGATTTTCTCGTGCATATGCGAAGATTTCGTCAGGATTATTGATTGTTAATGAGATGGACTCATCCAGATTGGCAGGTTTCACTATGGTGAGTTCTTTTTCATTGTCAAGATTAAGTATTTGGGATAAGGATAGATAGGCAGACCGGACTTCATTTTCGGATTGAATCCTGGCCAGATTGTCCTGTGCAACCTGGGATTTCATAGTTAATACCTCAACTTTCGACATCCTGCCAGACTCAAAAAATCCCTCGTTCATCCTCAGTTGTTCCTTGCTCGATTCCAGTTTAGCCTCCGATAAGGCCAGCAATTCCTGAGCATATAGAATCTGAAGGTAAGAAACCGTAACCTCGATGGTAACTGCTTTTAATTGTTCCGCTTTCTTATCGGCTTCTGATTGAACTGAATACCTGGCAGATTTTGTTTGGTACCAGTTTGCGAACCCGGAAAAAAGCGGTAGAGTTCCCTGGAAACCCATATTTCCATCCTGGTATTCGGTATTGATATAGGTGTAGTTTTCGTAATTCACCGTTTTACCCGAGCTCAGATTATGAGAAAAGAATCCTTGAATACCTGGCAGCCGCGCTGCCATTGAGGTTTGCAGGTTGTCCTTAGCCAGATCAACCTGCAAACCTTGTCTTTTTATTCCTATGTTTCTTTCAATGGCTAATTGAATGCATTCCTGGAGATTGAGCACATTTTGTGGGAATACCGGTGCTGTTGAAAACAGTATAACAACAGCCAAAAAGCTTAATCTGAAAAACGTAGGCATAGCTAAGAGTGTAAGAGTTTTGGTCTTATTCATTTTCAGTAACCAGGTGTCCGTCAAACAGCCTGATAATTCTTTTTGCAAAAGAAGCATCTTTGGGTGAATGAGTTACCATTACGATGCTGGTACCCTCTGAATTCAATTGCTTTAGCAAATTCATAACATCTTCGCCATTGGCAGAGTCGAGGTTACCTGTTGGTTCGTCAGCCAGAATTAAAAGAGGATTACCAACCACTGCACGGCAAATTGCGACTCTTTGCTGCTGTCCTCCCGAGAGTTGCTGTGGGAAATGCTTTTTTCGATGTGATATACTCATCCGTTCCATTACTTCTTCAGTCATGGTTTTTCTTTTTCCGGCTGGGATTTTCTGGTACAACAACGGCAGCTCGATATTTTCAAAAACATTTAACTCATCTATCAGGTTAAAGCTCTGAAATACAAAACCGATATTTGATTTCCTTAATAACGTCCTTTGTTTTTCGGAATAACCCGAAACGTCTTGTCCATTAAACAATAATTGGCCTGAAGTTGGATTGTCCAGGAGACCCAGAAGAGTAAGCAATGTAGATTTTCCACATCCGGATGGTCCCATAATGGCCGCAAATTCACCACTGACAATTTCGAGTGAAACTTTATTTAATGCAGTTGTTTCCACTTCATCAGTCCGGAATACCTTGGTTAATTCAATTGTTTTTATCATGTTGCTTGGTTTAATGATTAGTCCATTTTAAGGGCTTCCACAGGGTTCCTGACAGAAGCTTTATATACGTGCAAAACAATAGTGGCAACCGCGATAAAAAGGGATATCAGGGTTGCGATAATAAATATGCCAATACCAATATTGATATGATAATTAAAGTTTTGCAGCCATTTGTCCATCAATCTCCACGAAAGTGGTGAAGCCAGTATGGTGGCAATGAATACCAGAATAATGGTTTCTTTTAAAAGCATTTCCATAATTGTTAAAGATGGAGCGCCCAGGCACTTGCGGATGCTTATTTCTTTCTTTCTTTTTTCGATCGTAAATGAAGCTAATCCAAGCAACCCGAGGCAGGCAATGATAATGGCAAGAATGGCGAAGATGGAAAAAATCTGTCCCATCTGACGATCTTTCTGGTAATTCTCCAGTAATTGATCATTCATGAATATGTAGTTAAATGGCTGATTTGGAACTATTTCCAACCAAACCGATTTAACTTTTGCTAACAAGTCCGTTTCCTTTATGCCTGAATAACGGATAACGGAAAATACTCCACCCGGAGCCAATCTGATTACGAGAGGTTTAACTTCCTGATGCAGTGATTCATAATTATAATCCTTTATCACTCCGATAACGTTTGTTCCGAGGTCGCCGCCTGTTGGGCCTGCCGCAACCTGATAGAGGACTTTATCAATAGGGTTTTCTTCCCATTGAAGACGCTTGGCGGCTGCCTCATTGATCACAACAGCATTACTATCGGCCCCAAACTCCTTAGAAAAATAGCGGCCCTTTACCATTTCAATTTTCATCGTTTTCTGAAAGTTTTGATCGGTAACGATGATATTAAAATTCTGCAGTCCATCACTGGCATCTCCTTCCCTCCGAAAAACCGTGTTGCCGGAACTCCTTCCTCCTGGTACCTGCGAGGTTATAGAAGCATCTGTGATTCCCGGAATAGCCTTTACACGGTCGATAAACACCTGCGATTGGTCTCTAAGTGAATAGGCCCGATTAACGATCAAAAGTTTTTCCTTGTCGAAATTCAAATCTTTATTAAGAATGAAATGGTTTTGCCTTGAAATAATCAAAGTGCTGACAATAAGGCCAATGGTTATAAAAAACTGAACTATTACTAATGATTTTCTTAGCCATCCACTTCGGACACCCATTTGAAGCTTTCCTTTCAAAACAGATACCGGATTAAAGCTTGCCAGGAATATTGAAGGATAACTACCTGAGGCCAGACTGATGAAAACTAATAGAATTAGAAGAATTGGCAGAAACATTCCCCAGTTAATCAGGTTTATTGACAGGTTTTTGTTGGCTATGTCGTTGAAGTAAGGAAGAGCTAGAAAAACCAGGAGGATACCCAGTATAAATGATATCAGGGTGAGGAGCGATGATTCGGTGAGAAATTGCCCGATCAGATGGGAACGCTGCGATCCAACCACCTTGCGGATTCCAACCTCACGCGCTCTGGATGAGGCTCTTGCCGTTGCCATATTCATGAAATTGATTGAGGCAATAATAATCAGGAAAAACGCGATTAGTGAGAAAATGTAAATACTTGACATGGATCCGTTGGCCTTGAATTCAAAATCAAGGTCCGATTTTAGATGAATATCGGTTAAGGCGGTCAGAACATAGCCATACCGGTTTCCTGCGGCCCGCATTTGACTGATATCGAAACCGAGAAACTGCTTGAGCTGCGGTCCAACATATTTATCGACAATGGCGACCATTCCGGATTCAATGTCTTTCGCACTCGTGTTTTTAGCAATCTTGATATAAGTATACAAACTGTTGCCAACCCAAATGGTACTCTGGCTTAACGGACTCGACATGAATGAAGCCAGAATGCTGAACCGGATATGGCTGTTTTCGGGAAAATCCTCCACCACACCATCAACTGTGTAGGACTCAGGAGGCTCAGAAATCTGCAAAGTTTTTCCAATTGCCTCTGTAGTACCGAAATACTTTAAGGCGATGCTTTTGGTAATCACTACTGTTTTTGGACGATTCAGGCATTTCTCTGCGCTCCCGGCAATAAATCGGCAGGTGAAAATATCGAAGAAGGTGGAATCTGCCAGAACAAATTCTTCCTCAACAAAACTTTTATCTTCATACCTGACCAGGGGATCGCCCCCAAATGGAAATAACCGGGTATATTGCTCCACTCCAGGTAATTCCTTAACCAGTGTAGGGCCGATGGGCGCACAACTAACGGCTGCACGAATTTCAGGACCCTGGATTTTACCTAAAACAGATACCCGATAAATCCGGTCAGAATCCTTGTTGAATTTATCGTACGACAATTCATCGAGTACAAACAAAAGTATAAGGATTGATGAGGCCAGGCCCAGCGTCATTCCGACAATATTGATTAACGAATACCCCTTATATCTTAAAAGGTTACGAATGGAGGTTTTTAAATAATTAAAAAACATGGCCTTATTGTTTTAGAATCAATTTATCATTTTTGCCAAAACTCGTGTAGGAGCTCACCACAACCTTTTCGCCAGCTGCCAGTCCCTCGAGTATTTCATAATACCGTGGATTCATTCTGCCGGTTCTGATGGTTCTTTTGGTTGCAAACTGTCCGGATGGATCCACAACAAATATCCATTGCCCTCCGGTGGATTCAAAAAAGCCGCCTTTCAAAACTTGTATCGCTTTAACTGGTTGTCCCAGTTCAACATTGATCCGGTAAGTTTGTCCGGTCCTGATATTATCGGGTTTTACCCCCGAAAACTCCAGATCCACCTGAAAGCGTCCATTTCTTACTTCGGGATATACCTTGATGATTGAAAGGTTGAAATTCTGATCGTTACGCTCTAGGGTGGCTGGCAATCCGGTTTTTATACGGTCGATCCAGTGTTCATCTATTTCAGCAGTTACCTTAAAATTGTCCAAAATATGTACTTGCCCCAAACGGTATCCGCTAATGATGTTTTGCCCGATTTCCGCTTCCAATGAACCTAGCTGACCGGAAACAGGAGCTTTAACATTCAGGCTCTCGAGCTTGTCCTTAACCAATTCTATATTATCCTGCATCCTGTAAAGTGCACCTTCGAGGCTTTTAACCTGTGTGGCACGGAAAAGTGAGTCCTGAACCGATTTTTCCCTGAATAACTGGATGGTTTGCTGCGTGAGTTCGTAATTTTCTTTCGAAAGAAGGTATTCCTGCTCAGAAATCAGTCCCTGATTGAACAGCGTTTTGTTGGATTGATACGTTCGGTTGAGTTTGATCAGTTCGAACTCGTATTGAATAATCTGCCTCCGGAGTTCGATTCGCTGCTGTTCCATCATAATTTTTGTGTCGCGAAGGCGGTTCTCCTGTTCAGCCAGGTCGGCCTGACTGGTCAGAATTCTAAGATTCAAATCGGGATTGGTTAAGCGAAGGATTATATCACCCTTTTTAACCATCGATCCTTCTTCAATCAGGATTTGCTCAACACGGCCTCCCTCAATCGCATCAAGATAAACAGTGGTCAGCGGCTCAACGTTTCCGGTAGCCGTCATGTAATCCAAAAATTCGTTTTCAACTACCTCAGAAATGGTCAGCTTATCACGCTCAACATTCAGCTTTGAAGAATGGTCAGAAAAGAAAAGCATGTATACCACTAATCCAACAACTAATACGGAAACAGAGATCCAAAGAATTCTTCTTCTCTTTTTTGATTTATTCTCTATAATACGGTCCATTTTGGTTTGGGTTATTTCAACGTTAAGACGAGATAGCGTAGCCAATGTTACAAATTCAAAACCTTAACATTAGATTTGAGTGTCTATATTTGCCCCATAAAATTAACCATGTTAACGGATTTATACAACAACGGACAACTTCTGCCGGTTATGGAGGAGTTCTATTCTTTACAGGGAGAGGGTTTTCATACCGGAACCGCAGCTTATTTTCTGAGAATCGGGGGGTGTGATATCGGGTGCAATTGGTGCGATAGCAAAGCGAGCTGGTCATTTGGGGCTCATCCTTTGCTTGAGGTTGACGAAGTTGTGGATAGAATACTCGGATATCCCGCCAGGGCGGTTGTGGTTACAGGCGGAGAGCCAACCTTATACCCTCTTGATTATTTGTGTGATAAGCTTATGGAGAACGGGGTTAAAACTTATATCGAAACGTCTGGGGCTTACCCGATGTCCGGAAAGTGGGATTGGATATGTCTGTCGCCCAAACCGCAATCCCCTCCAGTACCCGATAATTATCATAAAGCAAGCGAATTGAAGGTCATCATTGAAAAGGAATCCGACTTTATTTGGGCGGAAGAAAATGCGGCCCTGGTTAAAAAGGATTGTCATTTATTTTTACAACCTGAATGGAGTCAAAGGAGTAAAATGCTGGACACGATTATCGGCTATATCGAATCAAATCCAAAATGGCGTTTGTCATTGCAGGCTCATAAATACATAGGTATTCCATAATGGTGCGACTTCTTATATTAATTGCATTTTTTACCTGTTCATGGTGTTTGCCCGCACAGCAGAAACCAGAAGCCTCACCAGTGGCTGTTAAGAAGCTGAAAAAAGCGAAAGAAGCTCTGAACAAAATGGATTGGAACGAGGCCCGACATCTTTCAGGTGAGCTGGTAAAACAATATCCCGGATGGACTGAAAGCTGGAAAATAACAGCCGAAATCTACCAGGAAACCGGCGATTTTGACATAAGTGAGAAAGCTTTGCGAAATTTGGTGACGATAGATTCCACGCACTATCCGGAAGCCTGGCGATGGATAGCTGAATGGACATTTAACCGGGGAGATTACGCTGATGCTTCGCAGAATTTTGAAAGGTACATCCATTTGATCCGTGATACAGCAAGCTTGCCCCGGCGGGTAAAGGTCCTGGGTGCCAGCATAAGGTTTGCTGCTGACCAATTACTAAAATCATCGCGCAAACTTCCTGAAAAGCTCTCAGGACCGGTAAATACCCGTGATGATGAGTATTTTCCCAGTTTATCCATCGATGGGTCTGAGCTGGTATTTACCCGGCAAGCCAGATTGGCGGCAACTAATCCTAAAACCGTTCCACACGAAGATCTGTATTATGCTGCTTATCAGGATACCACATATGGCATACCTCAAGCTTTCCCATATCCAATTAATACAAATGGAAATGAAGGTACACAAAGTTTGAGTCAGGATGGGCGGATTATGTTTTTTGCTTCCTGCAACAGACCTGATACCAAGGGCGGGTGTGATATCTATTATTGTGTTAAAACCGGAGCGGTATGGAGCGAGCCCGTTAATCTTGGTTATCCGGTGAATACCCGGTACTGGGAGTCAACTCCTTTTTTGGCTCCCGATGGTAAAAGGCTTTTTTTTGCCAGTAACCGGCCGGGCGGGTACGGTGGCATGGATATATGGCTAACTACCCTCCAGTCAGACCAAAGCTGGTCAGTACCTGTTAATATCGGTCCGCAGATAAATACTCCGCTGGGTGAATTGTCTCCTATTATTTTAGTAGATGGAAAAATCCTGTTTTTTGCATCAAATGGCCATATTGGAATGGGTGGCTTTGATTTGTATAAATTTGATTTATCGAATTTGTCAAAGTCACAAGTGCCTGAAAACCTAGGATATGGAATGAACACGTTTTACAATGAAGATGGCCTCACCCTCAATGCAGAACGAAACATTGGCATGTTTGCATCAAACCGTGATACTTCAACGGGTAAGGATATTTACCAGGTGGATATGTGGCCGTTTATTCCGGTAAATACTACTCTTACCCTGGCTGGGATGGTAAAGGACAGGATAACCGGAGTGCCTTTGGGGGCCAGGGTTGAGGTTCAACCTTCAGCAGATACTTTGATCAGCAGCGTTGAGGCTGATCCGGTAACCGGAAAATTCCTTTTGGGAATACCAGAAAGAGCAGCTTATCGGATTGGGGCAACTCGGCAAGGATATCTGCCTTATTCAAATTTCTATTTGAAGGATACTCTGTTAGGAAATAATAAGATCCAGTTAATTATTGGGTTAGAACCTTTGAAACCCGGAGCCGGAATTGTATTGCGAAATATTTTCTTTGTCCTGAATTCTTATGAATTATTACCAGGATCATCAAAAGATTTGGAGGAAATACTGACTGTCTTTAACCAAAATCCAGGTATCATTATCGAAATAAGCGGCTATACTGATAACACCGGAACTGATGAGTATAACCTGGTACTGAGTCAAAAACGAGCGGAGTCGGTAATGAAATACCTTATTAATCATGGTATTAATCCCGGTCAGTTAATAGCCAAAGGTTATGGCACTTCTAATCCGGTGGCATCCAATGATACAGAGGCTGGAAAAAGCTTAAACAGGCGAACTGAAATGAAGGTAATACGAATGAAGTAAGATTATTTGTTGATCAGTTTGCCGATTGAGTTGAGCAAATCTTCAAAACGGATCGGCTTTGGTAGATAATCGTCGCATCCGGCATCAAATAATCTGTCAGTATCAACATCTTCATTATAAGTTGTTTGGGCAATAATAGGCAAATTTGGCCGAAATGATTTTATTGCTTCGGTTGCTTTAAAACCATCGAGATTAGGCATTCTTAAGTCCATTAAAACCACGCTGATATCAGCATCATTCTGGCACATCGAGATCGATTCATAACCATCCATTGCCCATAGCAGGGTAGCTCCGGTTCGCGATAGTGCTGCCTTAAAAAAAAGCATGTTGGTTTCAACATCTTCAACAATCAGGATTTTTTTCCCGGTCCAATCTGGTATGTTTATATTGTTCTGATTTTTCATTTCTATCAAGATTTTTCTATCGTGCGAGTTTTAAAATGGTCTCCAGATCATTCATTTTAAATGGTTTGCTAATATATCCATTCATGCCTTCAGCTAAAAAATTTTCCATGTTTCCTTTAACAGCATCAGCGGTCATCGCAATGATAGGCAATTGACCCGATTGGTGGGTTGTTTTTTCCCATTGCCGGATAGCATGGGTAGCCTCGATACCGTCCATGACGGGCATCTGAATATCCATGAGCAAAATATTGTAATGATTGGCTATTCCCAGTGCTAAAGCTTCCTGGCCATTCTCCGCAATATCAACTTTGTGACCCAATTTTGTCAAATTATAGATGGCAACTCGTTGATTTATTGGATTATCCTCTGCTAACAGAATATACAATTTCCTAAAGTCACTGACTTGTTCCTGGACTGGCGTTCCAGACAAATCCGGGGTAGATTCGGAACATCCAAATTCTGCTGTAAACCAAAAGGTTGACCCATTATTGTCTTCACTTTCCACACCAATTTCCCCATGCATTAATTCAGTTAACCGTTTTGAAATGGTTAATCCAAGTCCGGTTCCACCAAATTTTCGGGTTATGGACGCGTCAGTTTGAGAAAATGATTTAAAAAGTTTTGCTTTACCTTCTTTGTTAATGCCAATACCTGTATCAGTCACACGAAAAAGCAGCTTAACCTTCGCTGTAGATTGCTCCAACAGTTCAACTTGACATTTCACTCCTCCCTGGCTTGTGAATTTAATGGCATTGTTGATCAGATTAATCAATATCTGCTTGGTTCTAAGAGGATCTCCATTTAATTCAGCGGGAATGGAAGGGTCAATCTTACTTTTCAGGTACAAACCTTTTTTCTGTGACTGGAAGCTGAGTAATTTAATTGTTTCCTCCACCTTCTCCTTAAGGTTGAAATTTATCTTTTCAAGCATGATTTTTCCTGCTTCGATTTTGGAAAAGTCAAGAATGTCATTGATGATAGAAAGAAGATTATCACCTGATAACCTAACAATCTGAAGAAATTCACTTTGTTCAGGACTGAGCTCAGTTTGCATCAATATATCAGTCATTCCTATGATGCCATTCATTGGAGTTCTGATTTCGTGACTCATATTGGCTAAAAACATTGATTTAGCCATATTTGCAGAATCCGCATCATCTTTTGCCTGCTGTAAAGCCTGCTTATCGTTGTGTCGCTCAGTAGTATCCCGAGCTATTCCGATCATACCGGTAAGCTGCCCTGCAGCATTCAAAATTGGATTTACATGATAATCAAGGAGTGCTTTTGTTCCATCCTTCATGGTTACCCATAGCTCCATCTCAACGGTCTGTAATTTAGATCTGAGTTGCTTATCTAAATTGTCCAGATCTGTTGCCAATTCAGGTTTGAAAAGATCAAAATCTGATTTTTCGATTATTTGCTTTTCTTGCAGACCGAAGAGTATTTCAAATGATTTATTACATCCGATATAAGTCCCCGAAGGTGATTTATAATACACAACATCCGGGATTGATTGTAGCAGTGAATTAAGAAGAAAGTTGCTCTGCTCTAATGATTTCTGTATCCGCTCGCGTTCCTGAATTTCTGCCTCAAGCTGATGTTTCTGAGAATAAAGGTCGAGGAATACCCTGATTTTCCCTTTAAGGATATCGGGATTGATAGGCTTGGTTATAAAATCGACAGCACCGGATTCAAGTCCTTTAACAACATGAAAATCTTCTCGATAGATAGCTGAAACAAATATCACCGGCAGTAATCGGGTTGATTCGTTCATCCTCATTAGGGTAACTGTTTCGAATCCATCCATATCGGGCATCTGAACATCAACCAGAGCTAAAGCAAAATTGTGGTATAAAGTTAGCTGAAGTGCCTGATTTCCAGATAAGGCTCTAATAGGTTCAACATCAAAATCAACCATTAACCTTTCCAATGCAATAAGATTCTCGATCTTATCATCAACGATCAGTATTTTGGTTTTCTCGCTCATTTCTTTGAATAAAAGTCTAGTGGATCAAGTATTTTGACATGGTTTTTAACAGGAGTAATCTATTAATTGGTTTGGTAATGAACTCTTGACAACCTTCCCTGACGCTTTTAATTTTCTCCTCAGCCATTGCGCATGCCGTTTGCACCAACACAGGAAGATTGGGTCTAATCAGCTTAATCATGCGTGTTGCCTGGTAACCATCAAAATCAGGCATTTGTATATCCATCAGAACCAGATCAATTTCAGGATGAGCCTTAACCAGGTCGATGGAATCCTGGCTTTTTCGTGCCCAAAGAATACTTATACCGGTCAACCTAAGGCCTTCCCGTAGAAATAAATAGTTAAGTTCTTCATCTTCAACAATCAAAATGGTATGAGAGCTCCAATCAAAATCAAGTGAAGAATCAATTTGCACGATTGATGATTGTGTATCATTTTTTGAGTTGAATTCATTTAAAGGCAAGGTAAATCTGAATTCAGATCCCTCACCAATGGTTGAATTAACCCAGATTTTACCGCCAAGCAATTCGACCAGGTTTTTGGAAATAGATAATCCTAAACCGGCTCCTGATTCCATTAAATCAGGATTGTGTTCTGCACGCTTGAATCGGTTGAATATCTCGTCAAGATCCTCAGGGGCCACTCCGATACCTGAATCTTTTACAAAAAACTCGATTTCAGTTTCGTTTTGAACGAAACCGAAGTTTACGAAACCAGAGCTTGTGTATTTAAACGCATTATTTATCAGGTTGGAAAGAATTTGCCGGAGCC
The DNA here is from genome assembly GCA_903919925.1 of uncultured Bacteroidota bacterium. Lineage (GTDB taxonomy): Bacteria > Bacteroidota > Bacteroidia > Bacteroidales > UBA12481 > UBA12481. The sequence continues at coordinate 19,538 of CAIXKO010000479.1, forward strand.
TTTGGCTATCTGTATTTAAATGAATAAGCGGCTTTGAAGTGTCAATTTCAAGGTTGAGCAATATTTTGTCTTTACCCGTCTTTAGCTTAATATTATCAAAGGAATCAAGCAGTTCCGAGCATAGCCCCATTATATCAACCGGAGTAATGGTAATTTTTAATTCACCTGCCTCCAGTCTTGAGTGCTCCAGAATTTCATCAATCAGGAAAAGCAAATTCTGGCTGCTGTTGGTAACATATTGCAGGTACTTCTCTTTATCCTTTGTGGCTACCGCCGGATTGGTGATCAAATCAGCAAATCCCAGAATGCTGTTTACGGGGGTTCGTATTTCATGCGACATGTTCACCAGCAGCTGGCTCTTGTATTCGCTGGCTTTCTCAGCTTTTGCCCTGGCAATTTCAAGCTCTTTAGCAATTTGCAGGCCCTTATCAATTTCTTCGGTCAGCAACCTGTTCTTTACCTTTAGTTCTTTAACCAATGCATTGAGCTTATACCTGTTCTCTTCAAGATCAAGAAAAACTTTAACCTTGGCCCGGAGAATGTCAGGATTAACTGGTTTAGGAATAAAATCAACTGCACCGGTCTGGATTCCTTTAATTTTGTCAAGATCCTCAGTATAAACAGCGGATATCAGAATGATAGGTGTAAACTCATGCCAGGGAAGCAGCCTTAATTGCCTCAAAGTTTCAAATCCATCCATTTCCGGCATCTGAATATCTAAAAGAATGAGTGAGTAGGCATTGGCTTTTGCCAGCTTGATCGCCTCAAATCCCGACAAAGCAGTATCAATCACCACCGGCATTAAACTAAAAATATGTTTAAGGCCAACCAGGTAGGTTTTATTATCGTCTACAATAAGAATACTGTGTGGTAACTCCATGACTTTGACTCTATTTTATCAGCCAGACTCTTAGTAAGGATAATAGTTTTTGGATATCAATTGGTTTTGCAATATAGTCTGAAGCTCCTGCATCCAAACATTTCTGGCGATCTTCCTTCATTGCCTTGGCAGTTAATGCAATAATGGGCGTATCCTTAAACCGGATATCTTTTCTGATCTCTTTGATGGCTTCGTATCCATCCATTTCCGGCATCATAATATCCATGAGGATTGCGCTCAGATCATTGTTCTCCCGGATTATGTTTAAAGCCTTCATGCCATTTTCCGCTTTTAATACTTTAATACCCTTTTCCTCAAATACTTTGGATAATGCAAAGATGTTTCTCATATCATCATCCACCAACAATAACTTCTTCCCCTCAAAGGTATCTTCTTTTTCATACAATTTCCTCAGAATTGTCTGCTGTTGTTGCGGCAAGTCTTGTACAACCCTGTGTAAAAAGAGGGTAGCTTCGTCGAGCAGCCTTTCCTCAGATCGAACTCCTTTGATAATTATTGATTTAGTATATTTATTTAATTCCTCATTTTGCCCGCGGGTTAATTCCTGACCGGTATAAACAATAATTGGAGGGGTTTGCTGTAGGTGCATTTCCCTGATATCCTTTATCAGATCGAATCCGTTTTTATCAGGCAATCCAAGATCGAGAATGATACAATCGCAAACCTCATTATTAAGAAATTCAATACAATCCTGAGCTGTTGAAACCTCGGTAATTATTATATCAGCACCTTTAAGAAGCTGGCGCATGGTTTTTCTGAGCATCTCATTATCTTCAACAATTAACAGATGCTTCATTTTTTTCTCGAGAAAGTGTTCTATTTTTTCAAATGCCCCGGAGAGTGATTTTGAATTAACTGGCTTTTTGAGGTATCCGATGGCTCCTTTTTGATAGGCCTCAATAGTTTCGTCAAGCGATGACATCATGTGAACCGGGATATGGCGAATTTTAGGATCATGCTTGATGAGGTCAAGGACTTTCCAGCCATCAATACCCGGTAATTTGATATCCAAAATGATAGCAGCGGGAACAAATTGCCTGGCCAGTTCATAACCAGTTTCGCCATCGCCGGCTGCGATACATTTAAAGTGTTGATTATGACATTCCTTAATTAGAATTTTAGCAAATTCAGGATCATCCTCGATTATTAGGATATGCTCAGTATCATCACCAATGTCATTACGGTCGTCCGGTATAAAAGGTTTAATTGGAGCAGGCATTGCTGAGTGATCAACGGTTAAACCCACTTCGCTGGCAGGAGGCGAGGAAATCAGGACTGTGTGGGTATCCGTGCTTTGGTTTAAAGGTTCTGAGTTTACCGGCTGAAATTCTGTGTCCCCGCCGGGAAGAATCAGGGTAAAAACGGATCCTTCACCAGGAGTACTCAAAATGTGAATTTCACCACCCAATAACCGCGATAATTCCCGTGAAATGGACAGGCCTAATCCGGTTCCTCCAAACTTTCTTGAAGTACTTCCGTCGGCTTGCTGAAAAGCTTCAAATATTGCCTGCTGTTTTTCTCTGGGTATACCAATTCCGGTGTCGGCAACTGAAATGGATATATTGGCTTGTTTCCGGAGCGCCGAATTTCGGTAATCAAGCTGTTGGGGTGCCCGGTCAAATTTTACGCTGACACCACCTCTGGAAGTGAATTTAAGTGCATTCGATACCAGATTCTTAATAATTTGCTCAACTCTTTGCTGATCCGTTACCATCGAAAAGGGGCAACCAGCTTCAACGGTTACGGTCCAGGAGAGGCCCTTTTCTGCTGCTGCTGCCCGATATAATGAAGAAATGTTATCGGCAATCAACCTCACTTCAACCTTCTCGGGGTTGATGCTCATTTTTCCAGCTTCGATTTTCGACAGATCAAGAATCTCATTAATCAGATTGTGAAGGTCGTTGCCGCTTTTGTAAATAATCTGAGCAGATTCAACTTCATCAGGACTCAGGCGCCCAGTTGAATTCTCGGCCAGTGATTGTGAAAGAATCAGCATGGAATTCAGTGGGGTTCTCAACTCATGCGACATGTTGGCCAGGAATTCCGATTTATAACGGGAAGCTTGCTCTAAATCTTTGGCTTTAATCTCGATTTCGCGAGTGGCAATTTCCAGGGCTCGGTTTTTTTCCGCAATCCGTTCGGATTGCTCTTCAAGAAGCTGTGCATTTTTTTCTAATTCCTGGTTGGTTACCCTTAGTTCCTCCTGCTGAGCCTGAAGATTTCCCTCCGACCGCCTAAGGTCCATCGTTTGCTTTTCCAATGTTTGATTGGCCTCACGCAGCTCTTCTTCTTGTGCCTGCAGCTCTTCTTTTTGTTCTAAAGTTTTGGAAAGCAAAATACTCATGTCGTCTTTTGCTTTTACTGTTTGAACGGTAATTGCAATATTATCGGAAAGATTTTTCAGCAACTCCAGCTCATCCGGACTAAATGTGGTTAATTTCCCAAGCTCAATTATCGCAAGCAGATTGTTATTATACAGGCAGGGGACCACAATAATCTCAGTGGGCAAAGTGGATCCGGTGGCGGATTTTACGGGAAAATAATCTTCAGGAATTTTTGTCAGCGTTATTGGTTCCTTCTCCACTGCGCACTGACCCACCAATCCTTCACCATAAGGAATAACCTGGTTTAACTCTTTTCGCTTGCTGAATGCATAACCGGCGCCCAAACGTAAAATGCGGTGTGATTCATCGGCCAGGTACAAAGCACCGATTGGTGCCTGCAAGTATTTGGCAATGTATTGAATACAAATTTTCGACAATGTATTGATATCGGTCCCACCCCTTAAAGCATCATTCAACCCGCCGATACCTGTTTTAAACCAATCCTTTTTCTCCGTTTCCTGATGCAACTTTATCAGGTCGGTTTGCATTTGCTCCAAGGCCTTACCGAGAATATCATTTTCTATATTAAAAGGATAAATCGTATCGAGTTTACCCTTTCCAATATCGGTTGTAAAAACGGCAATAACCTTAAACCGTTCCAATATCCGGTTTACCGCTCCTGCCATGATTCCCAGTTCGTGCCGGTCATGTGATTCGAGTTTGACCAGATTATCTGTTTGTCCCTGAGATAAGGAATCAAGAATGGAAGTTGTTATGGTGATTGGTTTAACCAGTGG
>CAIXKO010000480.1 GCA_903919925.1 uncultured Bacteroidota bacterium
GAAAAGTATCTCGAACACGGTCGTGCTTTTGCCCGGATTTTGGCTGAAAAAAAAATCGATCTGGTATTTGGCGGTAGCCGAACCGGATTAATGGGAGTGATGGCCAACGAGATGATCAAGCTTGGCGGCAGAACTATCGGTATCATGCCCCGGTTTATGCAGGAAGTGGAGTGGCACCATGCGGAAATCACCGAGATGATCACCACGGAAACCATGGCAGAGCGCAAGGAGGCGATGATCCATGAGGTGGATGCAGTGGTCACTTTTCCCGGAGGCTGCGGAACCATGGAGGAATTCATGGAAACACTCAGTCTGAAACGGTTAGGCTTGTTCCGTAAACCGATGATCGTTCTCAATAGTTATGGATTTTATAATCCGCTGATCGAATTAATGGATGCCATGCTAAACGATCATTTTCTCGGTCCCAGACACCGCGAAATGTGGACCGTTGTGGATAATCCTTCGGAGATACTTCCCGCAATAGCAGCCAATACCGGTTGGGACCCTGAGGCGCGGTCATTTGCATTGGTTCAATAATCGCGGATTATTGCGCAAGCTTTCTTCCATCTTCCCTTTTTACCCGTCGGGTGATAATAGTCAGCCACAATCAGGTATATCCCATCGGGAACCAGCTGTTGTGCAGAATCCAGTCCATCCCACCCCACCTCGCCTTCCATGGCAGCCATCCCAAAGGGGTATATCGTTTTTACGGGCATCCCCCGGCAATTAAACACATTCATCCGCAAAAACCAGCCTGCTGATTCAAATCGATAACTAACCGTCACCCTGACAGCACTTAAAGGATCGGTTGCATATCCAATCGTTGATTCAAGGGTAAAAAATTCACCTTTGGATTCCCCGGCATTTATTAACGTGGAATTGAGTGAGCCGGGCGTGGAGTAACCTGATGAGGAAGAGGCTGAAAACCAGTTGGAACGATCGGTTCCCGATGCATTAAAATCAATTCTCTCCAGTGATACCCCCTTGGTTTCATCCAGATAGGGATAATGCCAATCAGGAGAATAGGTAACCACATCTAATCGCTTTTGGTTCCTGTCCATCAAAATTAGTTGCGACTCCACATTGGTAAGCGAAGGCATATCGGAGCGTTCCACCGCTGCAGCAGGATCTGTGAGGGGCCAGGCCTTCAAAAAGGTAGCAGCACTCGTTGTAAATACTGCAAAACATCGAGGAAAGAGCCAATAGGAAATTGCCTGTTGATCGGAAAAACTTATGATTGAACCCGCAGCATTGGCGCGGGCCAAAATGCAATTCCTCAAATCGATAACACGCTCCGACCGGTTAAATACCTCGACAAATTCTGGTTGGTCCACTCGTGGGTCGAACATAATTTCCGTGATAACCACATCGCCGGTTTCCGGCTGAACAGGAAATCCAAGTGGAACCTGCCGCAACTGTGCATTGGATCCGGTACAACTGGTAACGGTCCCACTGAGCTCAATGGTGTATGCCAGGTTGCGGTCCTGATTCTCAGGAAAGAAAAAAAAGAGACCGGGAAATCCATATACCGGAGCTCTTGAAGGAATAGCGCGCATGGACCCGGGTGAAACAATACATGTATAATTATTCATATCAAGAGCAGGATATAGCGTGCCTGAAAAAAGCAGCACAAAGAGATGATCGTCATAGCCTGCTGCTCTGATCAGCATGGGCGTCTCCGATTCGGGCAAGTTAAAATATTGTGAGTTTTCACGTCCGGGAGTCCCTCCTGAAGGATCAACTGAAGGCATCCAGGCAGCCGCATTACAATAGTTCACCAGGTCAGTAAGCTCCAGCGACCAGCCGCCGTTTGACTTTAACACATCGGGGAATTGGTCCGGCGAGTACTCCACCGAATTCACCGTAATACCCTCAGGGCTAACCAATGATAGCCTGTCGCCGGTATTCCGGAGCGCTGGAAACGATTCCATGGCAAGTACTGGTCCAAAGGCAGTAAAAAACGGTGCACCCGAAGGTGAACAAACGATTATGCGCCCTCCTGGGTATAGCTTCCCACCGGTCACAACACGTACCTTATCGCCTGCAACCCATTGCCATCCGGTTATATCCACGGTATCCCCTCCCACGTTCACCCACTCAACATATTCAAAAACAGGTAACCCCACCGCAGGATCCGGGTCATACATGATCTCAGAAATCAACAGGCTCGCAACCTGCGCAATCAAAAAACTCATTAATATACTTAGCATCTGTATTATATTTGTCACCCTATATAGATGCATTTTTAATCACCTTTTGGAAAAAAATTAATGAAAATCGCAGTTGTTGGTGCTACAGGCCTGGTAGGGAGCAAGATGCTCCAGGTATTGGAAGAACGAAACTTCCCGGTTACTGAACTGATTCCCGTTGCTTCGGAAAAATCAATAGGCAAAAAAGTGCTGTTCAAGAACCAGGAATACACCGTGGTATCGGCCGATGAAGCGATCAGGCTAAAGCCAGCCATTGCTATTTTCTCGGCTGGCGGAAACACATCGCTCGAACTGGCGCCCAAATTTGCCGCAAATGGTATCATTGTAATCGATAATTCATCGGCCTGGCGGATGGATCCGACAAAGAAGCTGGTTATCCCGGAAATCAATGCTCATGAGTTGACCGATGAGGATCTGATCATCGCAAATCCAAACTGTTCCACTATCCAGATGCTGGTAGCCATAGCACCACTTCACCGTGCTTATGGTATCGCCCGGCTCGTGATCAGTACCTATCAATCGGTAACCGGAACAGGGGTAAAAGCACTAAAACAATTGGAAAATGAAGAACGGGCAGCACTTCTTACTTCAGATATCGAACCTGTTACCCGCGCCTATCCCCACCAGATATACCGTAATTGTATTCCGCAATGCGATGTATTTACGGAAAACGGATACACCAAGGAGGAGATGAAAATGGTAAACGAAACCCGTAAAATCCTGGGCGATCAATCGATCATGGTTACCGCAACCACTGTTAGGGTGCCGGTTACCGGTGGTCATTCGGAGTCTGTTAATATTGAATTCCGCAATGAATATGACATTGCCGATGTTCGAAAAATTCTTTCTGAGGCACCCGGATGCATCGTTGTTGATGATCCTTCAAAATCGCAATACCCTATGGCACTCACCGCTAATGGACGCGATGAAGTTTTTGTGGGTCGTATCCGGCGCGATGAATCCCGCGAAAAATGCCTGAACCTCTGGATTGTTTCCGATAACCTGCGGAAAGGCGCAGCCACAAACGCGATTCAGATTGCGGAGTACTTCGTACTCAAGGGTAAGGGGTAAATGGTGAAGGGCTAAGTAAGGGTAAGGGGTAAATGGTGAAGGGCTAAGTAAGGGTAAAGGGTTAATGGTAAAGGGTAAAGTAAGGGTTAATGGTAAAAAGTTAAGAAAGGTTGCATTGCACCTTAGCAAATTACCAATAACCCTTTACCCTTCCTTTACCCTTCCTTCACCCTTCCTTTACCCTTCCTTCACCCTTAACCCTTTACCCTTACTTTACCCTTAACCATTAACCCTTAACCCTTACTTTACCCTTAACCATTAACCCTTAACCCTTACTTCACCCTTAACCATTAACCCTTAACCCTTACTTCACCCTTAACCATTAACCCTTTACCCTTAAAACCTCTCCCTCAACTCCCGGTTGCTGAACCTACTAGCCCTCATGGTGTTGCACAAAATAATTATCGTTCTTTTCTCTCCGATCTCCCTAATAAAATAAGTTCGGAACCCTTTCCACCAACCGGTATGGTAAACGGCAGGATTTAAAGAATCCATAAGATCAAGCCGCCAGCCCAATCCATAGTTATCGTTCAACCGTAAATCTTTGTGCTGAGGGGTGAAAGCTTCCTTACGTGTGGCCTCACTGATCAGCTGATTGGTGTAAAGTGCCTTATCTAGGAGGAGCAAATCAAAGGCGGAGCAATAAACACCCTTATC
>CAIXKO010000481.1 GCA_903919925.1 uncultured Bacteroidota bacterium
CCGGCTGCTGGTTTCTTTGTTTGACATGAAAACAGGCATCCAAGGAGGAGAAGAACAAGCTTAGAATTTTTCATTGGAGGCTGCGAAACTTAAAGCGGCAAAAATATCCTCAGCCTGAAGGTCAGGGTAATCTTCAATTATTTTTTCAGTTGACATACCCGAAGCCAGCCAGTTAAGGATATCATAAACGGTAATCCGCATTCCCCGGATACAGGGTTTTCCCCCTCTTTTCCCGGCTTCAATCGTAATTATTTTCCTGTAATCAACCATCCTGTTATCTTTTAAATCTTTATGAGTAAGTAAAATTAGTCAATTGCGATTCATTACACAAAAGTTAGAAGAGGAGTAACTGTTTCGTTTTGGAGGTTGGCTATTGGTAGTAAATCAGCAGATTAATTGGCAACGCAAACTAACCGGCAAGGTGACATGCCGGCTCTATTTTAAAAAAGACAAGAAAATGTTTTGAATTGTAAGCAGGAAAGAAAAGATAGGGGAGAACTGATTTAATAAAGGTTTATGAAAATTTGGTTGTAGTTGTCCAAACAGGTAACGTTGTGCCGCAATTGATGGATTTATACGGACAACCTACGTCTATGGAAACGAATTTCGGGATTTTCTGCTTTTTCGACCAAGGTAATTTGATAATTCTGCTGAATGGGTTCCAGAAAAAGACCGAAAAGACGCCGAAAAATGAAATTGACAGGGCTGAACGATTAAAACAGAAATATTATGAAGAAAAATCAAGTAAATAGTCTGGTCTCCTGGGATGACCATCTGGATGAGAAATATGGCAAGGCGGGTGCTCCGGCAAGGGATAAATATGAAGAGGAATTTGAAAATTTTAAAATAGGTGTACGTATTCAGGAGGCCAGGAAACAACTCAATCTGACGCAGGAAGAACTCGCTCTAAAATGTGGGACTACCAAGAACTACATTTCGAGGATTGAGAATAATGCCAGTGACATACGTCTTTCAACGCTGATGAGGATAATTCGGGAAGGATTGGGTGGCCATCTCAAGTTAAGTCTTGAGCTATAGCCTTAATTGAATAAATTATGAACAATACGACTACACCCTGTAAGGTCGCAGAACTTATCAAGGTTTTAGAATCACTTCCTCAGGATATGCCGATCCTGATCAGCGGTTATGAGAGCGGCTTTGAGAATTTCCACGAACCTAAAGTCGCCCGCCTGATTCATAAACCTGATAATCCGTATTATGATGGCGAATATCAATTAGCCGGTAAAAATGATCAGGATTGTATTGAAAGTGTTGTATTAACCCGGATAAACAGTTAGATTTTAGTTAATTAACCACTCAAATCGAACAAGATGGACTTTGAACTTCCAAATGAACAAATGGAACCTGCTGAGGAGAGGCAGGTTTGCAGAAAAAGCGGCAACGATACATTTCGGCTATATATCAGGATAATCATTGACGATGCCCGGATGTATTGTGCTGCATGCGGGGAATTTCACTACTAGAATCATCGGATCGGCTGGCCTTGGTGCCGGCCCTTCTGAATGAAAAACGGATACCTGAAGGAGTCGGAGATATCCAAACAACTCAATTTCAACGGATATTTGACCCTCTGATTACCAGGTAACCACCTGGAGAATAGAAGTATTCAGAGAGTTCGGATTTGTCTTCTTCTATGCAAATGAAGGTCAAGAGCCTAAGCTTGTCCATGCCCGCAAGGCTTATGGGTTCGCAAAATTCTGGATTGATCCGGTTGAACTTGACTATTCACAGAGCATGAAAATTGTTGATTTAAAATTGGCTGAACAGCTTAATGATAATCGGGAATTCAGGTTTCTCTTCGACTAAATGGGGCATCATTCCTTAATCAACAGGGTCCTGAAAGGTGGTTGACCGGCTTCAGAAACGAGAATCAGGTATCCCCCGGCCGGCAAGCCGGACAGGTCAATGAACCTCTCAACCGCGGGTATCCGGCGGAGGAGCATCCCCTGTAAGGAATAGATTTTGACATCAGCGGGTTTTGTCAATCCGGAGAGGTTCAATAACCTGTTGGTGGGATTAGGGAATATCCTGATTGGGTTAACAGCTTGTTCCTGACAAGCGGTTGACGTTTCATGATAGAAATAGTAATCTTTGCCATCGGACAGGTAAGATTTGCTTTCACCGTCCCAGTAATACCATATTTCCCTGGTTATATCCCCGTCGAAATCAAACGACCGGATAACCTTTAATTTATCATTAATGGCAAGTGGGCCAGGCCTTCTTTCCATGTTGCCGGTTACCGTTTCCAGGATTAGCCGGTCTGCAGCATCATACGCCCGTTCGGTCCTCAGATACTCAGTCAACGCGGTAAAGCGTTTGCTGATAACTGACAGCACAGGCTTGCCTGTATGGCTGTAAGTCACCTCTTCTTTATAATAGGGTGTCCAGCGGGTTGCTGAAACTTTCTCAGAATCAGTTCTCAGGATTTTGTTGCCTGCGGAATCAAAAACGTACTCAATCTTGTTTCTCCCATTCTCCTTCCAGGTATAATTATTATTGATCAAACTCCATTTCCAGTAGACAATGTCAGTGCGTATTCCTGCTGTGTCATAATCC
>CAIXKO010000482.1 GCA_903919925.1 uncultured Bacteroidota bacterium
GGGGTGATCCTGGATCCGGACATCGTGTACCTCAACAATCCGCCAATTTTCTTAACATTGTACCCAATTAAAATCAGATCTTTTGAATTACCTCCAGGCTGAGAAAATAACAAAATCCTATCGGGAAAATTCCCTGTTTGAGTCACTGTCACTGACAGTTGAAAAGAACCAGAAACTTGCACTGATTGCCCGCAACGGTGCCGGAAAGTCAACCTTGCTGCGGATTTTGGCCAATGAAGAAGAAACCGACTCGGGTATGGTAAATACCGTGCAGGGCCTTACCATCGGGTTTCTTCATCAAAACCCTGTGCTACATGATCATCTTGAAGTTATTGAGCAGGTGCTGTTTTCCTTGCCACACCTGTCCAATGCCATTAAAAACTACGAAGATGCAATTAATGGAACCAATCATGATGCGCTCGATCAGGCTATTCTCGAAATGGACCGTTTGGGGGCCTGGGATTGCGAGAGCCGTATCAAAGAGGTGCTTACCCAACTGAAGATTGGGGATATGAATCAGCGGGTGGGGGAGCTTTCCGGGGGACAGCGCAAAAGAATCGCCCTGGCCGCCGTTCTGGTGCCGCAGCCTGATTTGCTGATTCTGGATGAACCTACCAACCACCTCGATCTGGATATGATTGAATGGCTCGAGGAATACCTCAGCCAATCTTTTATTACCGTAATGATGGTTACACACGATCGATATTTCCTCGATCGGGTGTGTACCGAAATTCTGGAGCTGAACGAGAAAACACTTTACCGCTATAAAGGCAATTATCAGGTATACCTCGATAAGCGCCAGGAACGGATCGAGTGGGACCAAAAACAAGCTGAAAAGGCAAGTGCGGTCATGAAAAAGGAGCTCGACTGGGTTAACCGGATGCCCAAAGCCCGGGGAACAAAACCAAAATACAGGATCGAGGCTTTTGAACAGCTCCGGGAGGATTCAAAAAAAGAATATCAGGCCGAAATCGGGGATATTAGCTTTATTACCAGGCGGATGGGCAAAAAGGTCCTCGACCTCTACAACCTCTCAAAATCATTTGATGAGCTTTTACTTTTCCAGGACTTTAGCTACAAATTTCAACGTTTTGAGAAAATCGGCATGATTGGGCCAAACGGGATCGGAAAATCAACGTTCCTGTCCATTATTACCGGATCGCTGCAGCCTGATGCGGGCACCATAGATGTTGGTCCTACAATAAAATTTGGCATCTACCGGCAGGAGGGAATCGAATTTGATCCGGAGGATAAAGTAATAGAAGTGGTCCGTAAAATCGCTGATGAAATCGATCTCGGACCCGGCAGATCCATGAGTGCAACCCAGTTTCTGGAGCTTTTTCTGTTTCCAAGAAGCGTTCAATACGGACTGGTTTCGAAACTCAGCGGAGGCGAAAAACGGCGCTTATACCTGCTTACCGTCCTCATGACCAACCCCAATTTTCTGATCCTCGATGAACCAACCAACGATCTGGACATCTTAACACTCAATGTTCTGGAAGATTACTTGCTGCGCTTTGCCGGTTGTGTGATTATTGTATCGCATGATCGGTACTTTATGGACAAAGTGGTTGATCACCTGTTTGTTTTTGAGGGTGCCGGGGTAATCCGCGATTTCCCAGGTAACTACTCCATCTACCGTGATCAGAAAGAGGTGGAAAAACAGCAGATCCTCCGTGATGCAGCCCCAAAAGAAAAGAAAGTCAAGCCAAAGCAGGAAACCGGAAAAACTAAACTGTCCTATAAGGAAAAGGTTGAATTTGAGTCACTTGGAATTGAGATCGCCCGGCTGGAGGACGAAAAAAGAAGCCTGGAAAAGGGCTTGAGTTCCGGGTCAACCTCATCTGATGATTTGGTGACCATGAGCCTGCGAATCGGAGAGGTCATGCAGCTTTTGGATGAAAAGGAACTGAGATGGCTGGAGCTCAGCGAACTGTAAAGGAATGCAAAACCCGGACACGTTAAAAATCCTTTTCTTCGCACTGGGTTTTGCACAAAGATGTTTATATCTCCGGGTAGAGACGCATAATTGCGTGTCTCTTAAGAAGTGACGAGTGACAAGTGACGGGTGACACTATCCGGCTATCCCAAATATCACCTCGCAAAGTAGCTCTCCAGCTCCTTCAGCGTGCTTTCATTCTTTTGCATATCGTACCTGATTTCGCCGCTTTCGAGTATCACTATCCGGTCGCACACCTCCGTTACATGGTTCAAATCGTGGCTCGATATCAGCAGGGTAGTGCCCTTGTTTTTCTTCAGATCGTTCAAAATCCTGATCAAACGCATCTGGGTGGATGGATCGAGTCCGTTGAATGGCTCATCCAATACAACAATTTCGGGTCGGGCCATTAATGCCGCCGCAACTCCGATTTTTTGCTTGTTCCCGTGTGAAAAATCCCTGATATACTTTTGTTTACCTAATATCTCGCCGGCAAAAAAATCGGCAAATTCCTGATAAAAAAGATGAAGATCACCCTCCGACATCCGATGTATCTGGCTGATAAACCCAAAATACTCCTCCGGGCTTAGAAATTCAATTAAAAAACGATCATCCAGATGTGATCCGGTGTAAAACTTCCAGTCTGTAGTACCTTTTACATCTTTCGATTTTGATTTTATCCACCCACTGTCGGCCCGGATCAAATCGAGTAAAAGCCTGAAAAATGTGGTTTTTCCAGCTCCATTATTCCCTACTAATCCAAAGCTTTCATTTTGGTTGATCACCAGCCCGGGAATCGACAGAACGGTGGTTCCGCCATATATCTTGGTAAGATTCTTTACTTCAATCATGATGATAAATCTTATTTAAATCAATTCACTAATTTTATTTTTGTGAGATTTCTCTTACTCTCTGAAACCTTTTGCCATTGCATATCTGTTCTTCATAAATTGCCGGGTCACAAAAGACAGAAGGCTTTTATGAAATATCAATCCGATAATTCCAATCACCCCGATAGCCGCATAACCAAGCCTTGGTAAGTGATAATAATTAAAAGGCCATAAAATGAGTATGGGTAAAATAAATCCGGGAAGCATCGATAACCAATGAGTTGCTCCCATGCCCTGATAATTGAAACTGGCGCTACGGCTTAAATCCATCCGCTTGGTGCTGAATGTAGCTACAAACAGCAACGCGAACGAAAGAAATCCGATATTATATAAAAAAGAAGCGGTATTTATTAACAGGATGTCCTTGCCATATAATCCATAAGGTACGGTAAGCACATAGGAGATAATGGAAATGGTAATGGCAAAGAGGTATTTTGACCTGATATATTGTTTAAAATCAGTGTATTTCGATAGAATCGTATCAAAATGGTTGCTCTCGTAGCTGAAACAATAATTAAGGTAATTAATCATGATTCCTGCTGTCATAAATATTCCGATAAACATTGGCATTATGCCTGGCATATGGGTTTTTTCATCGGAATAAAACATAAAACCATATAATAAAAAGATCGGGGACATATAAAAGAGCGACCGGGTGCGTTTATGGCGCCAGATTAAACGCAGTTCCAAAGAGATCAGGTGCCCTGTTAGCCCCATGGATTTGAGGTAACGGATATCGCCCAGCGAATCGGTCCGGGTTTTCTGTTTCAGAATTACTTCATCAGGATAAAGTCTGCCGCGTAAAAAGAAATAGTTTACCAGATAAGTGGAAATCATCACGATCAGCGGAATAATGATCAGCCAGTACTTTTCTATAATTCCACCCATCAGGGAAACTGATACACTGGTGAGTGAGAATATTTTAAAATGATCAAGTGCTGCAAGGGCGGTCATAAAAATGGCAAAAATGCCCACTACCCATGGCTTGTGAGCCAGCTGCCTCTTAATGTAAGTAGCAGTAAAGTTGGAGCTGAACACCAGAAAGAACATGGCAATGATCCAGATACAGGCTGCAAGTCCGGAATACATGGGTGCGATCACCTTTATGGCGAACGGGATAAAAACCAGGCACGAGAGCCAGTTGCCCACAGAAAAGACCGATTTGAAAGCCACGTAATGAACAATGGCTGACTTTGGAATCGGAAGGGCCAGATAGGTTTCCAGATTAAGTACCGGTAGTGACTGCATAAAGAACCGGATCAAAACCTCCATGCAGAAATAGTAAAGTACAATGCCATTGATTAATACTACAGGATTTTCATCAGGGAAAACCGACTCCAGGATCTTATCGATAAAAAATCCGAGCATAACCAGATAAGCCAGCATAATCAGCAGCAGTGTACCCATGATGATGTTGAGCACCACCTGTTTTTGCCAGAAGCTGGAGCGCGTGGCCTCCTTGATCTGGTGCGATATGAACCATTTAAGTATCATGCTTTAGAACAATATGCAAACGGGTTTATTAATTGTATAATGATTACCGGGATTACCGGGATTTCCGGTTTCACTCAGCAAGCCGGTTGACGGATCTATGGAAAAAACATGGACTGAGTTTGAATTCTGATTGGCTGCCAAAAGATAGCGGCCTGAGGGGTGGATCGCAAAGTTGCGCGGAGTTTGGCCCAATGTGGACTGATTTTGTACCAGTTTCAGCTTTTCGAAGCCTGCCTGACACTGAAATACCGCAATGCTGTTGTGCCCGCGGTTGGAAGCATACACAAAACTCCCGTTCGGATGAACATGGATATCTGCGCAGGTGTTCTCTTCTGTAAAGCCATCCGGGAGAGTGGAAAGTGTTTGAATTTCAGTTAGCTCGCCACTGGATTGGTTGTATCTAAAGGATGTGATGGTTGAGTTTAATTCATTGACCACAAAAGCGTTTCTACCGTCGTTTGAAAAAGTAAAATGCCGGGGACCCGCTCCGGGTGCAGTCTGAAAATATTGTGAACCTGACGGTGATAGTTTACCGGTTTTCTGATTAAACCGGTAAATCATGATTTTATCGATTCCTAAGTCGCACACAAAGGCAAAACGATTATCGTGCGATAGATTAACTGAATGTGCATGGGGCCCTTCCTGCCGGTTAGCGTTAATGCTTTTGCCGGTATGCTGAACTATGTCAACCGCCTCTCCAAGTTCTCCGTTTGCCAAAATGGGTAATACCGCCACATTGCCGCCGGAATAGTTGGCTACCAGAATGAATTTTCCCTGCCGGTCCATAGTCAGATGGCAGGGATGAGCTCCCAGGCTGGCCTGTGAATTTAAAAAAGTGAGCTTGCCGGTTTTCTGATCACACAGGAATGAGCTGACTCCACCTGATTTTTTATCTCCGAAATCGGCCGTTTCATTAACTGCGTATACCCATTTGCGCCGGTTACCAAAAATTAGAAACGAAGGATTATCGATACTTTTACACACCCCTGATAATTGAATAGTACCCTTTTGCTCTTCAAACCGGCACTCCGCAATGCCTTCATCTGCTGATTGAGTATAGCATCCAATATAGAAAAAAACGGGTGAGGAGGTGGGTGAAGAAAGGAATGCCAGAACTTGTTTATGCGTTAACCCAGATCCGAGTGCCCCCAATCCAAGATGCATGAAAAAGCCTGATCTGGTCATATCGTTCTGCGCTATTGGCCTTTAATGATTTTGGTCCGGTGCAATACTTTTCCTGTTTGATCGGTAACTCTAACAAAATAGGCTCCCTGAGGTAATTGTGATGTTTCCACAGATTCTGTTTTACCCGATAATACCCGGTTTCCTGCAATATTAAGAATTTCAACTGACATTCCGGTATTAAAAGGCGAAATGGTTAGCCTGTCGGATACAGGATTGGGAAATACAACAAATTCCGGCTCCTGACCGTCCATCGTAAATTGATCGGCAATTAGTCCTTCGATTCCGGATTTTAATTCAGGACCGGAATTAAGATCGGAACTATACGCTGACATTTTAAAGCCGTATATCGCTAATTCATTGATCTTTGAATCCAATGATACTGACATTGTCAGCCGAATGTATCGGGTAACGATTCTCACGCTCTGGTTTGCCCAAATGTTAGCCTTGGTTGCCGGGTCGGTAAAAAGCGTGGTCCAGCTGGCGGGTGATCCATACGATACCACCACTTTGCCGGTTGTTGCCAGATCATGCAAACTAATCCTGTCGATATAATAGTCGGCTCCCAGATCGAGATAAACATGGAACGGAGCATATTTCAGCGTTTTTGCAGGCTTCCAGGGGCTGCTCACCGGATGTTGGTTCAAATCGGGATTCAGACTTTGCTCATCAACCAGGTATTTTGGTGAATACACACTTCCACCGGTCACTAAATCGGTGAACATGAGTGGGTTTAATGGTATTCTGGCGCTAGTTGGCGGGGTTGGTGAGGCGGGTCCGATAAAGATGTACGGAACCGGTCCTGCAGGGTATATTTTGAATATTCCGTTTACCACCTCAAACTGAATGGGGGAAACTACTTTATAGGTATTTCCGGTATTGATCAGAACGGGTGGGGCGCCACCTGAATTGGAGAGAAAAGGAATATTGGTATCGTAACTGTTATCCTGAAAAAACATACGATTATACTGATTCAAGTTTTTAACAACTTCAGTTCCCTTACTGGATTTGAAATAGTTATTTCTCATAATTATCGAGGTTCCGGACAGTGTCCAATAACGGTCATCAATAAAACTACTGATGCAATTTTCAACATAATTCGAATAAACCTCGATATTCCCCATTCCCATCACAATAATTCCGTAACCGGGTGAATTAATCATGATATTATTATAATATTTTCCAACGGTATTTCCCCCGATTTGAAAACAATTGTTTTGCCACGCTTCATTGGCTGTTCCGGAATTACGGAAAAGGTTATTATGTACCTCAATGTCTTCCACACAATTGGCCATCTGAACCGATTCCCTTTCAGTATAATCAACAATGTTATTATATACTCTTACATGCCGGAATTCCATACCCGGGGATTTTGTTTCCCCAATGTACATGCCCTCGGTAACATGGTGAATGTAATTATCGTGAATCAGCAAATTGTTGAATTGCGGATAGGGCACAGGAGGTGTTCCGCCAAAATCTTTCTTTGCAAATATTCCGAAAAAGGTATGTCCGCTGCCTAAAATTTCTACAAATTCCGCTTCACAATCGCTGCTGTATTCCGAAAAAGATAATCCACATTCAATGCCTTGAAGCTTAAATCCATAGTGTACAGTAGGATCCCCTGTTCCGGTGACTTTAATGAAATTGCAATTTTCGAATGCCAAGGCTCCCCAGGCTGTGGTGGAAATACTCACCTGGCCGCCGGTATTAATAATAACGATAGGCTTGGCAAGAGTGCCCGTGAGATACCGGAATTTAAGTGTTTGTATTCGTCCTGATACAACTTTTATCGTGTCGCCCCCAACCGGTGGATTAGCCATCGTGCTGGCATCCATGTAAGTGGTATTGGGTTGAATCAGAATAATTTTCTGTGATTTTAGCGTAATTGTTCCTGAAAATAAAATCACGATGGTCAGAAAAATCAATTTTATATTAATTTTCATTATAAAAATATTAATTGAGAAAGAGGTTAGATCTTCTCCGGTGATAAACCATAAATGGTCAACTTTCGGGCGCAAATATATCTTTTAACGCCTCGGAATCTTATTCATTTCACTGGTTTCTGGCCGTGGATTCTTAACATTGGTCAAAAAATTGGCAAGATGCCCCTGGTTTATGCATTTATTGTATTTTTAGGCATGATACAAAACGAAAACAGGAGTCATCGGTCAATTCTTCGGGAACTTGCACATAAGGCCATGACAAGCAGGGGGCTGCTGCCCGATTTTTCTCCCGGCGTATTAAAGGAACTGGACGGCTTGCTCCCCGATTCCGCAGCCTGGAAATCAATACGTGATCTCCGGCACCTCCTTTGGTGCTCCATCGATAATAATGATTCGCGCGATCTTGATCAGCTTTCAGTTGCTGAAAGACTTCCGGATGGTGCTGTAAGGCTGCTGGTTGCCATTGCCGATGTGGATGCATGGGTGCCTAAATCATCGGCTACCGATGATCATGCCCGTCAAAACACAACCTCCGTATACACCACTGCGGAAGTTTTTCCGATGTTGCCTGAAAAGTTATCCACTGATATTACCTCACTTAACTATCAGTGCGACAGGCTGGCTCTGGTTGTTGAAATGATTATTGCAAATGATGGATCACTGAAAGAGTCAGATGTATACCGTGCAACAGTCAGGAGCCAGGCCAAACTTGATTACGGAAGCGTTGGCGCCTGGATAGAGGGTCAGGCAGAGATTCCCGCTGAAATTGAACGTGTTGCCGGGCTGGCCCGTAATATTCTCATGCAGGATGAGGTGGCAAGGAAAATGAAGAAATTCCGATATGAACAGGGTGCGCTGGATTTTGAAACGATGGAATCGCTTCCCGTATTTGATGGAGATATGATCAGTGGGTTGCGCGAGGTTCAACGTAACCGGGCACGTGATATCATTGAGGAATTAATGATCAGCGCTAATGAAGTAACTGCCGGATATTTATCGGAAAAAGCGTTCCCATCTTTTCAGAGAGTGGTAAGAAATCCAAAACGATGGAGCCGGATTTGCGAAATCGCTGCCAGTCATGGCCATGCTTTACCCGTTGAACCCGATTCAAAAGCTTTACAGTTGTTTATGGCAGAGGCAAAAAAGAATGATATCCGGAATTTTTCGGATTTATCGCTCAGCATGATTAAGTTACTGGGACCGGGCGAGTATGCCGTATTTTTTCCGGGCGAGAAATCATCCGGACACTTTGGTCTGGCCGTGAGGAATTACTCTCACTCCACCGCCCCTAACCGGAGGTACCCCGATCTGGTTACCCACCGTTTGCTAAAAGCGGCAATGGCTTCAAAAGCTTTACCCTATACCCGCGAGGAGTTGGATTCCCTCGCAATGCACTGCACGCAAAAGGAAAACGATGCAAAAAAAGTGGAGCGGCAAGTCTCAAAATCGGCTGCGGCACTGGTGCTGCAATCACGTATCGGCGAGCAATTTGATGCAATAGTTACCGGTGCCGCCGATAAGGGAACCTGGGTTCGTATTATGCACCCCCATATCGAAGGCCGCATCGTAAACGGCCACCATGGCCTGGATGTTGGTCAGCGAATTCGCGTGGAACTCATTGATACCAACGTGGAAATGGGCTATATCGATTTTTGTAGGGTGTGAGTCGAAGTAGAAAAATCCTCTTATTTGGAGATTTATAAATAACTTTGCAGCAAATTACAATTATATGACCACAATAGTAATTACTCCAAAAACAAAGACTGAAAGGGACTTTCTTACGCGGCTCCTGAAAAAGATGAATATCGATTTACAGGTCCTGGAGGATAATTCGCCAAATAGTGAAACACTGCAAGCAATTGAAGACGTGAAACTAAAAAAGGGAACCAAGGTTAAAGATTCACAGGATCTTTTTAATTCTTTGGGTATTTAATGTATCAGCTCGTTTATACCAATCAGTTCAAGAAAGACGTTAAACGCCTGCAAAAGAGAGGCTGGTTAGAGCCGGAACCCATTCTGATTTATTCTAACAATTTGGGGGCTGCACCCATCGCTGACATATTGCGCCCCACACTCCCTCACCTCCTCACTCCCTTACTCCCTCCCATCCTCACATCCTCACCTCCTCACATCCTCACATCCTCACTCCCTCAGCTTTTCAACAGCTTTTTCCCGCGCCTCGATACCTCCCAACTCGTAGTCAATCAAAATGATACGCAAAAAGTCGTTGGCTTTTTCAATAGATTTCGCCCTTTTCCAATGTAAATGCCCTGAATGAGGATTCCTGTTCAGAAATGACGGACCCTGGAATTTCCTGGTCAGGTAAGGAAAGCAAATACCCAGTCCGTTCAAATAGGCCCTTGTTCTGGTGCAACCTCCAATACCCCTGGTGTTATCACCTTCATCATCCAGCTCATCTGAAATAATGGTGTTGATGATCCCCCTGGTTTGATAGTATTGAAGCTTCTTAAATAATCCGGATTCTTTTGATACCATACTGGCCCCAAGAGCAATATTGAATGGACGGCTTAAAAAGCTTTTCTCCTGTTGCAGTCTGGCTAAATAGCACCCTGCCTGCGCACAAACAACACTGCCATAGCTTGATGAAGCCAGTGTTATTTCCGCAGTTCCCGACTGAGGATCTGCAATGATCTGATTAACAGCCGTGGAAATAATTTTATCACGATCCGGGAATTTCTCGGGCTCCTGCGCATGATTTAATGCCCAAATTACATTTTTTATTGCCCGGGGATGATAGATCCCCATCACCACACTAAATCGCTTATCAAGAATTTGAGTGAGA
>CAIXKO010000483.1 GCA_903919925.1 uncultured Bacteroidota bacterium
GCTGTAACTGATTTGCAGCCAGAGTACCATATCGGGGAAAGTATAAATTCTTTCATAGCTGACCCCCATATCGGAACTCCGCCAGATACTATTTCCCTGGCCAAGATATAAAACGCCATAATAATTTGGATGAGCCACCAGGTTGCTTCTGCGGCCACCGTATTCCTCCATATTCGGATACTTGCTGAAGCTGAAGCGCCCCTCGGGCTTGCCGGCTGCGGTTTGTGGAAGTATCCATCCGCTTCCCAAATCGTTAAATGCAACCTGACGGCTACGGCCCTGAAGTACCCAGCCGGTGGGCGACTCGGCCCCGCCCATGCGTAAAGCCTTATCGTTATAGAAATCAGCAATGGCGGTGTTTCCATTGTGATACCTTCCGCCAACAATAACATCCTCATTCCAGCCCTGATCAAATCCCCACATATCAGACCCCATGAGCCCGTTTACCCGCGCATAATATTTGGCGGTGGAGGTAAAATTATCATCAGTCAGTGTCATCCCGCCATCGGTAGAAACCCAGGTTTTTCCAGATGGTAACATTTTAATATCCTGGATATCAGGATGAATGGAAAAGGCCCCGTAATATCCGCCGATGGCAGTGAACCGGGCACCTCCGTTATGGGACTTAAACAACGTGGTAGTTCCGGCATAAATCAGATTTTCATCGATCGGAGAAACAGCCAGTACCAGATCGAAGTATCCTTGCCCGTTATTCATTTCAAAAGTGTCCGACTGACCGGTAGCCACCAGGGTCCACGTCCAGACACCATTATTAACCAGGCCTTTATATAGATATGGAGTGTTATTGGCACTGAGCATAACTACAAAAAGAAGCTTTGGATTAGCAGGAGTTACGGCTAGCAATCCTCCGCTTGATTCCACGATATTGGTTGGAAATGAGGGTTCAACAGCAAAAGTTGCACCGGCATCCTTTGAGATCACCACTTCAAAATTCCCTCCTGCATTTTTGGATAAAGCATAAACGATATTATTATCATCGGGCTTAATTTCAACATCATAGGAGGCTCTCGACCATTTTTTCAACCACGTTGTTCCTCCATCGGTGGTTAAATAAACCCCTTTCGTTGAAGCAGCCACCAGTTTATCCGGCTGCGTTTGATCGATAATCAGCCGATCGGCTCCAAATAGATTGGCAGCCACCAGAAGCGGGGTCCAGATAAGTCCGCCGTCAACGGTTTTGTGAATCTGAGAACCCGCTGAAACATAAGCGATATTCGGGTTGGCCGGATGAATAGCCACCGCCGTAGCAGCGCCACCAAAAGCATATCCCTGACCGGAAAGGTGCCAGGTTTGTCCGTTATCGGTTGATTTATTCACAAAACCGGTTTCCGTACCGGCATAAATAATATTGTTGTTGGAGGCTGAAACATCAAATGAGTACACATTAACTTGCCAGGGACAGGAAAGCGGTGCCTGCTGCGATCCCGACTCATTAAGCCAGAAAGTTTGTTTGGGGCCTAGAAAGGTCCAGCTGGAATTGTTTGAAGCTACTGATTTATAGTTTTTTGATGAATTTTTCTGGGCATATAAGAGGTTTTCCTGATACTGATTAATATCGGGGATTTGGATGGTACCATCGGCTAAAACA
>CAIXKO010000484.1 GCA_903919925.1 uncultured Bacteroidota bacterium
CGACAGTTTGTACTGCGATTGCGGAGCGGCAGGTTTCAAAAACTCGGAGTACCAGTCCACATTTGGATATTTGAATGGATCGCTGTTTCCGCTGTAATTCGAGGGATCGTACTTGCTGTCGGCGGAAAGTGGCAGGCCATCGTTCAGCAGGGCCTTATTATATAAGCGTACATACTCGGCTGAGCCAAGATAATCGGGCAGGCTGGAAGGGGTTTGGAAACCGGTTTGAGCGATAAAGTTAATTTCAGGTTTTCCGGCAAATCCCCGTTTGGTTTTCACGCTGATTACCCCGTTTGCTCCGCGTATCCCGTACTGCACGGTGGCTGCAGCATCTTTCAGCACTGAGAATGATTCAATTTCCATTGGATCGAGCTGGGCAAAATTACGTTCCACATCATCAACCAGCATGAGTGGGGATAGATAAGTATTAAAGGTGCCGATACCTCTCACATAGATCGAGGAATTGTCGTATCCAGGCTCATCTCCGGTGTTTTTGATTACCGTGAGGCCGGTTGTTTGACCCACTATGGCGTTGGATAAGTTAGGTACCGGGGTCTTTTCGAGCGATCCTGACCGGATAACTGATATCGCGTGGGTTAATTCAAGTTTGGTTCGGGTACCGTAAGCCACATCAATTTTTTCCTGGTTACGGGTGCTGTCAGAAGCGGCAGCCAGCTTGCCTGACGCGGGATTTGTTTTACCGGCGGTTACTTGCGCAGGAACAGAATTTAATCCCGCAAGCCCGGTGATCAGGAGGAAGCAGATTAACTTCATGTTGGTTATTATTCGTCGCATAGGTTTTTTCTTAATCAGTTTAATCAGTACTACCAGCCTGGATTTTGCTGTAACAATGGATTTTTATTCATTTCAGAGATCGGGATCGGATACAAATCCATGTAGTCACGGTAAACGCGGGTTTCAAAAGGCTTCCTGGTATAGGTTAGTTTCCCCTGGGCATCTTTTACGATGTACATTTCATACATATCACCTCCCAGCCATTCGGCTCCTTTTTTCCACCTGCGGGCATCCCACCAGCGGTGTTCCTCAAACGAGAGTTCAATGGCCCGTTCATTCATGATCCGCAACCGCATCTGATCCTTACTAAGTCCCGATGGCATATCAATGACCCCGGAGCGCGATCGGACCATCCGGAGAGCCGAATAAACTTCTGCAACCGGACCGGATGCTTCGTTTAAAGCCTCGGCATAATTCAGGAACATTTCAGCCAAACGGAAATAGATCCAGTCGTGGTAAGCTCTCACCGTGGTCCGGGTTTTTACCTCTTCAGGTAAATATTTTCGCACATAATATCCGGTGTTAGTGTATTCCGATAGGATCTTGCGGTGCTTTCCATTGGTGGAAGGATTCAGATCGGGGGACACAAATGTTTCAACTGTAACATTTTGCCATACCGATCCATTGTACAGAATAATTTTGTAAAACCTCGGATCACGGTTGAGATAAGGATTCAGCGGATCATATCCTGATCCCGGCTCATTGATTGTTTTTCCGTTGCTCATCTCAAACAGATCCACAAAATTCTGTGTTGGGGCAACAGCACCGGCTCCCTCAAATCCGTCACCTTTTGGAGCCCAGACGTTGATTTGCTGATTGCTGAAATCGATGGTGCCCTGGTGCTTATAAAAAATTATTTCCTTGTTTCCACTATTACGGCGGGTAAAGAAAAGACGCTCGTAATCCTTGGCACCATTACCTTTTGAGTATAATTCATATTCATAACCACCGCTTTCATTTTTAAGGTCGATCACCGCTTTTGCAGCATCTGCCGCCAATTGCCATTTGTCGGGATTGGTTATTTCGAGGTTCCACAGCGGACTGGCAGCATACAGAAGCATGCGGGCCTTCAAAGCCATTGCCGCACCTTTTGATGCGCGCCCCAGCTCATTATCCGGTCGTGAAACCGGCAAAAGACTGGTAGCCTCATCGCAATCTGCAATAATGTAATCAGCGCACTCTTTGAATGAATTTCGCGGATACATCAGGTTATCGCCGGGTATCAGAACCTTTTCAATGATAGGCATGCCCCCGTATCGCTTAACGATTTCGAAAAAGTAAAAGGCCCTCAAAAAGTAAACCTCGCCCACCATGGCATCGCGGGTCTTTTGATCAGGGAAAGGTATCACATCGAGTTTCGATAGGAAAATGTTGCCTTTCCGTATACCCGAATAATAATTAAATAATTGATTATCAACTTCGTCATAGCTTCCAAAATTCAAGGTCTGCGTACCATGATAACCCATATAGGAGTCCGATTCATCGGCTGCCGATGACATGGGAACCGGCTGATAATTGCCCAGGCGGTTAAATCCGTCCTGCAAATGGCTGTATATATCGGCATGAAATCTTTGCGCATTCTCGAAAATCGTGAAAACCTTAACTTCATCGAGGTTCAAACCCGGAGCACGGTCCAGGAAATCATCCTTGCAGGAAATCACTGATAATGAAACCAATGCTAAAAATATCCAATTTTTCAATTTCATATTCCGCATTTTTAAAAGTTAAGTTTGATCCCGAAGTTGATTGATTTCAGAGGAGGCATATTTCCCCCGCGCTGGTTCCTGTTGTCCGGATCAATGTAAGGTTCCTTTGCCCAAAGCACCAGGTTAACGCCTGATACATAGATTCTCAGCGATTCGGTCCTGATTTTCTTCAGCACTGATTTTGGCAGCGTATAGCCGATTTCCGCGTTTTTTAGCCTCATATATTGTCCCGATCCCAGGCTGTAGGTACTCCCCGCCTCATTGTTTTGATAAGGTCCGTAAAGCCTGACGTATTGCTCGGATCCGGAAGTTTCAGGTGTCCAGTAATTCCAATGGGTTGGAAAAACATTCTCGTTATTGGAGAAATGCCACATGATTTCCCAGTTTTTCTCAAATGATGCACGGGCAACACCTTGCAGGAGTGCCGAAAAATCGAAGTTGCCCAGGTTGAGTCCGAAGGTAAGCCCGTAAGCTACTTCCGGAACGTATGAATACCCCGTCCGGGCCTGGTCGAATCGGTTGATGACCCCATCGTTATTCACATCCAGAAACTTCAAATCGCCCGGGTATAAAATATTATTGCCGGGGATACCGCCAATTTGCGAAAGCTGCGGTGGACTATTATAGATTTCATCGTAACTCTGGAATATGCCGATAGCTATGTATTTAACCGATGTTCCGATGGGATACCCCTCCTCTTTCTGATAATCGAGGGTCATGTAAGCATCATCTTTTTTAATGACCGTATTGTGGGCATAGGAAAAGTTGCCGCGTATAAAGTAGGATGAATTTTTCGCGAACGAATAATTGTGCCTGAGTTCCAGCTCGAATCCCTCGTTTTTAACGATCCCGATATTGGCTGCGCTAAATGTGGCACCGATATAGGATGGACTGGTGTTAGAGATGGTGGTCAGAATTTTATCGCGGTACTCAAAAAAGTAGTCGAAATTCAAACCAAAGAGTCCGTTGAACCAATCGGATTCAAACCCGATATTCTGTTTCCGGGCAACCTCCCACTGCACATTTTTATTGGCAATGGTCCCCTGCCGGATTCCCTGGAACCAGTTATCGCCGGTACCAAACATGGCCCCACCGGTTTCTTCATATTGCTGCAGGTAAATGAACCGGTCGCTGCCGATTTTATCATTACCCACCCAGCCGAGGGACCCACGCACCTTTAAGCTGTTCACCACTTTCCTGAAACCGGAATTCCGCATAAACGGCTCATTGGTAACGATCCATCCCAGTGCAAAGGCAGGGAAAAATCCGTATCGCTTTCCGGGGGCAAAGTTCTCTGAGCCGTTAAACCCGGCATTGATCTCCGCCAGATATCGTTTGTTGTAATCATAAGTGAAACGGCCAACGATCCCTTCGGTGGCATAAGGCGTTTCCACATTAATATATTTCAGATCGCGGTTTGCCAAAAGCAGACCGGTAATGCTGTGCTTCCCAAAATCCCGGATATAGTTAAGACTCAGTTCATAATAGGTTTTGCGGGTATTGTAAACATTGCCCCATGCAAAATTGATCGGGGTGTTTTCACCAAATTCAGTGTATGAGTTATTTTTCAGGTCATATTGATACACGGAAAACAGTTGTTCATAATTGCGGTTCATCGATCCGTTGTCGTCAAAAGCCAGTTGCCCTTTCACCGATAATCCGGGAGTAATATTATCGAGCTTATAGTTTAGATTGATACCCATTTCCATAACGCTGCGTATCTCTTTAAAGAAGCCGCGGTCACGCACGTTTCCAATCAGGTTGGTGCGGTTGGTGTTGCCGGCCAGGGAGCCATCCGGATTAAAAACAGGAGTAAATCTTCCACCCAGAGCGAACGAAGCACGGTAAATCTCCCAGCTCCCGTACCAGGCGGTGGCGGGATTGGTTCTTTGCTCAATGCGCGTTCCCAGGTTGATGGAAGCGCTGAAATTATCGGTTACATTAATATCAAAATTCGACCGGAAATTCATTCTGGAGAAGTTGGTGTACGGATCGTAACGGTATACTCCGTCCTGCGTCAGGTACCCGCCGGAAATAAAATATTTTATGGTTTTTGTTCCACCGCTAACGTTCAGGTTGTACTGGGTAAGGGTGGAATAATCCTTCATCATCACATCTACCCACGAGTAATCAGGATTAGTGTAGGGCGATGCTCCGGTGCGGAAATTGAGCAGGTCCTTGCTGTTAAACGGCGCTGCTTCTTTGGATCCGCCCACTTTATAGAGATTTGCCAAAAGTGCCGACCGGTATGAATCCAGTGGTTGCGGAATCCGGGTTGGCATGGTAATGGCCGTTTGTGTGGTAAAGGAAATCTGAGGTTTTCCTTCGATTCCGCGCTTGGTGGAAATAATAATTACCCCGTTGGCACCTTTTACCCCGTAAACAGCAGTGGCAGAGGCATCCTTGAGAATACTCATGGTTTGAATTTCGTTGGGGTCGATCTGCGCAAATCCGTCACGAATGATGCCGTCAACCACAATAAGGGGATTGGAATTTCCATAAGTAGCCTGGCCCCTGATGAATATATCAGCCTCATCCCGGCCAATTTCGCCGGATGTTTGAACCACCTGAACACCGGAAAGCTTTCCGGCAATCGACTGGGTAATGTTTGATACCGGAATGGATACAAGGGTTTTGCTGGTAATCGAGGAAATGGAACCTACCACCGATTCCTTTTTCTGGATACCATATCCTACCACTACCACTTCTTCGAGCGTTTTGGTATCGGAATTCAATTCCACATTTATTACTGATCTTCCTCCAATAGCTTCCTCTCGGGGCTGATAGCCGAGATAAGAAAACTGAAGCGTTCCGGCGGAGTTTGGAACATCAATACTGTAGCTGCCGTCAACATTACTGGTGGTTCCGGTAAAAGTGCCTTTAATTATGATATTTACGCCAATAAGGGTTTCTTTGGTTTTGGCATCCCTCACCGTGCCGGTAATCTTATAGCTTTGCTGCCCATAGCTGCTGATGGCAAATAAAATGGCCATCAGAAATAAAGCTATATGCCTGATTTGTATCTTATTCATGTTTTATGAATCTGTAAATGTAGGTCCTGAGGGTTTTGTTGGTCCGGTCGAGGTCAAGCAACTCCTGGGCGGTTAATCCGGTAAGGTTATCCTGAGTTACCGGCGTGAACATGACCATCTTTTTGCGATCGCCGATAAATGTTTTAATCCTGATTTCCAGTTCAGTATCCGATAAAACCAGAATGGTGAACCTAACAGGATACGGTTCGTACTTATTGCTGCCGTTCCACCGGTCCATCGATAGATCGAGCATGGTTTCATTGGTTATGATCCAGGTACCGGATCTTTGCAAAATATCGCATGAACTGTATAAACGATATACGCCATTCTGTTCAATCAACAGCCTGGTGCTTTGCTCGCACGCAGTCATTTCAACCGGGGTACCGTCAACCGTGATCGATTCCTGAGCCCAGAAACCAGGGATCAGCTCCGGATAATTAGAGTCCTTTTTACACGAAGGAAGCAGTGCCAGCACCAGAATCAGGAATCGGAATATCAACTTGTTCATTTTTTTATTCAGATTTTATATAGGTGAGAACAGTTACCTGCAGGTTTCCCTCAGCAGAAATATCGTTTCGCTTTATTTTCAGAATAGTTTCATCAAGTTGTTCAATATAGAATGCTGCAGGCAGGATTTCTGAAACATTCAGCATCCCGGATTTGTAATTCCAGCCCGAATTGGTTGTTTCATTGGTACAGGCATTATATAGCAGACAAAAGTTATTAGCCTGGAAATCGATGCTGCTTTTCTTTTCACATTCACTTAATGTAAAAGGAGCACCGGCAACTGTTTTTTCAGTTAGTATCCATTTATTAATTAACTGATCCTCAGTACTTACGTTATCTTTTTTACAAGAAAATATAACCAAAGGGAGTACCGAGAGCAGGAGTACTTTTAAAGCAAATGCTTTCATCGATAAGAAATTATTATCAGGTAAGAACAACGGCAAGGCCTGGGTTTCAAAAAAAACAAGGATGTCTCAAATAATCAGATTTATTTGAGACATCCTTATTATCAGATCCTTATTTTACATAGATCTTTACAGCAGATGTTTTTCCGCTTTTTGTAGCCACTTTGAGTAGGTATAATCCATTTTCAGGAACACTTACCTGGTTCTGTTCCGATCCACCTGTGAGGGTTTGAGAAACAACGGTTTTGCCTGAAAGGTCATAAACCAGAACGCGTGAAGCACCGGGCAAGCTGAAATAAATGGTATTGTTGATGGAATAAACTTCCAGGTCCGATTTCTTCCATGGCTCATCACCAATCGAAGAAATAAACTCGCGCTGATCAGGGTTGCCATCCAAAACAACTTCATCCATATAGAAATCCCTGGCGGGAGTACCATTGATCCAGTTCTGGCTTCCATCCACCCGTACATCAAATCTTACGGTCATCGCCTTAATTGCGGTGTAACTGCTCAAATCCCAAACCAGGTCGAACCAATCGCCATCGATTTCATCTTTAGGATAAACAAACATTTCAGTATGCTCAACATCAGCATTATCAATAACATGCAATTGAATATTGCAGAGGGTATCGGTACGAACCATCACATGCAGGAACTGTTTTTCACCATATTTAATCATGTGAATTCCCGGGAAAGTGATTTTCATTCCCTGCCACCAGGAAGCATCAGCACTTTTATGGAATTTCAAAACTTTGCCAACGGAATTAACGGTACTGTTGGTGAATGGATTATTGATAATTTCATAAGTATTGGTAGCGTTCTGGGTATCGAATTTCAGGAGGCTGGCTTGCCAGTCATCCTGGCAATCGAGCAGATTGGTACCGGTTAAAATGGATACACCGCGTTGCAGGGGATCATTGTTCAGCACAATTTCATCAAAATAGTATTTAGTAGCCGGATTATCGCGTGGTCCGTCCCAATCCTTATCCAGGATGATACACATTTTATCCAATGTTATATTATTGTCGATCAGGTACTTTAGGTCGATAACAATATCTTCCCACTTACCGGTGGCCGAATTGTTTCCATCGAACCGGAGTTTGCCTTTGTCGGCATCCTGCAATGGCTCATTCACGTTAAGACTGATGCTCCAGCCATTATTGAGGATCTCACGATAGTGGTACATGTGGAGATAACGGGTATCATCACTGATGGTGAGCGGTGTGCCAAGCCTGAAATTCAGGAAATTTCCCCACCAGTCAACCCCTTTTGTGGTGGCCATGTAGAGGCTCTTAGCGGTTTTGTTGATTCCCGATGTTTCCGGGTTATCCACAAAGGTGGTAAATTTACCACCGCCAAAATCCACGTACCAGTTAGGGATCTGGTTAGCGTCAGCAATTGCCCATTCCACAAAGTCATAGTAATTGATTGCTTCCGGAGTTTTTTCGCCGGTCAGCAAGGTGGTAACACCCCTTTGAATAGGATCACCATTCAAAACAACTTCATCAAAATAGTATTCAGTTGGATCCTCGGCGCTGCCTCCCCAGTTCATATCCATTAAAATGCAGATTTCATTTAATGGCTGTGCATTATCCATAAACCAAGCCAGGTCAATAACAATATCTTCCCACTTGGCGGCTTTTTCCAGGTTTCCGTCAAAACGTTTGGTCCCTTTATCAGCGTCTTCCCAGGTTTGCTGCTTGTTGATGTTAACACTAAAGCCTTTGTTTAGGTTTTGGCGATAGTGCATAATATGCAGGTACCGGTTAGTTGGGGTAATGGAAACAGGCGAAGCCAAACTAAATAAAAAGAAATCGGGCCACCACGATTTTCCGCTTAATGATTTTAAAATCAGAGATTTATTGGATTTATTAAATCCTGTTTTTTGCGGATTATCTACAATCGATGAAAAGGAAATAGCTTCCGCAGTTCCAAAGTTGAAGTATTTGCCAACCATGGCAGCATCAGTTTTCGTCCAACCCACCATATCATAATACGTAATGGCTTCGGGCGTGGTTTCACCTGTCCACAGCGTTTGCGCAGAAGCAGAAAAACCGGTGAACACGGCGAAAATCAGAATAGTAAAGATTTTTCTCATAATAATTAATCTTTGAAGTTAATTTTAGTAGTAGTTAATTTTAATTGGTAATTCGATTTTATATTCATTATTCAGGTGTACCGTTTATAATCTGATGAATTTATTATTGGCAGTCTCCCCGTCAGTCATGGTGGCTCTGACGAAATAGATACCCGGATTCATATTGATGGGAAAAGAAAAATCGGTGTTTCCAATTCCCTGTGCATACCTGATCATCTCGCCTAATGCGTTAAATACTGATAGATCAGCCAGTAACAAACCACCGGTCGACTGAACATTCAGCATACCTGCATCATAATATACAACTATAGTGTTTTTGATTTCTGCGGTACTAATTGATTCCGAAAGCTTCCTGACTTCCCAAATGGAACTATCCCGGTTATCCCAGGTCATCTGTAAAACGGGTGTTCCGTTAGTGAAAATATTATCGGGCAGGCTCCAGCATTTCATGCTTCTGCGGATAATAATTTTGTAGAAATCTCCATCGAGGTGGACGAAATGAAATCTTTGATTTTCGCCGCCCCAATCCGGGTACTGCATGATTTTGGCCCTGTCGAGATCTGAAACCCCTTCAACATCCAGTACGAAATTTTTAGATGGTGTGATGTGGGCAGGTTTAATAATGTATCCGCCGTTTGACATATCCAGGCTCAGGTTAAAGGCTGAATTGGCTTTAGGCGAATCGCCGGTTACTACCAGCAAAGCTCCCTGATATGCCGATGCTCCATCGATGCCAATGTAAAGATTGCTTGCCTTATTTTTTATTGTATACCTGCCGGCAGCTACCGAAGGGCTTATCTCGACAGGAATAATAAATGTTGTGACTGAATATTTGGGAGCAGTATAATCCAGTATTTCGCTGGTTAAGGTAACCGTGGTTTTCGAGAGTTTCTCTGTATAGGAATCATTCACTTTCCCGGTCCTGAACCGCTGAACCGTTGGGCCGGCCTTGGTAAAGGCTCCCAGATCGTAACTGTGGCTGACCTCAGCGGCTGTTGGGTTACAGACTACCACAACAAGCTCCGTTTGATCACCGCTGATTGCGGTAAGCGTGTTCGGATCCTTGCAGTCGGTAATGGCATAACCGGGTTTTATAAACCGCGAAAACTGTGATCGGAAATAGTAGCCGTTACCTTTCGAAACCGGATGCATATTATCGGAATATCTGCCACTGATCAGTCCCCATATCGGGCTCTGATCTGCTGCAATCTGCCAATCGATCCACGCTTCACATTTCATTTCTTTAATGTCACGTATAATTCTTGACGACATGATCAGAAACAGTTCCTCATCGGAGCCCGAAGTGTTTAGTGGACCCGACTCTGATTGCCAGAGCCTGATATTATTATCGATGGAAAAGGAAGCGAGATTTTTTCTGGAATTATTGCTGCCGAAATAGCTGTGAGCGTTCATTTTACTGATTTTTGGCAGAATATCTCCGGCTGTTTTGTACCCATTGAACCCATTAAAGCACTCATCGAGGGTATTGGAATCC
Source organism: uncultured Bacteroidota bacterium (assembly GCA_903919925.1). GTDB lineage: Bacteria > Bacteroidota > Bacteroidia > Bacteroidales > UBA12481 > UBA12481. The sequence goes on from CAIXKO010000484.1 coordinate 10,038, forward strand.
ATGGAGGTAATGTTGCACCAGGCCAGCATGTTTTTTGCCTGAAGCTGGCTATATAATTCGCGGATCATTTTTTCCTGGTCGGCCTGGCCAAAGAAACAGCCTTCCTGCCCGCCCATTGCTTTCCACCAATTCGAAAATGGCTCATTAAAGGGTTCCAGGAACTGGAATGTGATCCCTAAACTATCATGATAATACTTAGTGATATCAGTAAGATAACTGGCAAAATCATCAAACATATCGGCCCTGAGGTTGGCCACGTTTCCTTCCACGCTGCCTGCGGAGCAACCGCTGACAGTCATCCACCATGGCGGTGAATTGGAAAAGGCTTCTATGATCACATCGTTAACCCCGGTTTGTCTGGTGCGGGATTGGATGAGCTGTTTGAGTATTTTCCGCTGATTGGCATCGCGGGTCCAGTCGTATGGATCGGTGGCAGAAAGCTTGTACCCGGGCATATCGCCTCCATCTCCCCGCATGTGTTTATGATCGGGAGCATCGCCACCCCCAATATTAAACCGGAAGATATTCATATTAACGCCATCGGGATCAGTAATCCAGTCGCATATTTTTAAAACATCGATATCGCTGTACCCACCCATGATATTGGCCCACCAGCATAATGAACCTCCCCAGCCAACAATCGACTGGTATCGGATTGCGGGATCAATCAATACTGGCTGCGATTTGGCCGGTTGAAACAGGCCCGCTGCAAGAAAAAATAAGAGTACTGTCCGGAGTCTGCTCATCATGTTTTGCTTCATAAGTACAAATCACTAAATTTATCAGCAGGATGAGTATAATAAACAGTTCATTTTTTGGTCTAAATCGTTCAAAACACCTGAAACTTTTCAAAAACACTACCTTTGAATATTGGAAAATGGTAGAGTCTGCCAGCATATCGACAATCAGCCCCAAGCCTAATAACCTGGTAAAGTGCGGTATAGAAATGCTGAATGGTACCCACCCCAACCCCTCCCTGAAAAAGGGAGGGGGATTGAGCTCCAGATTTCTTTCGGAGAGGAGCCCCTCCCTTTTTCAGGGAGGGGTTGGGGTGGGTACTTAAAGGCCGGTTTTATAAGAGATAAATGAGTGGTTCCGATTCATAAACAACAGTAAAAAAGTTGACAGATCGTTTAAAATACAACAAGTTAATCCTGTTCATTGCCTGGCTTTTCGCTATTACGGGGAGTCTGCCGGCAGCCCCGTCTGATATTAAAAAGTATAACATTCAACGATTCAACATTAACTCGGGTCTCTCTTCCGATAATCTCAAAGCTTTGTTGCAGGATCGCGAGGGTTACCTGTGGATTGCCTCCGACAACGGAATTAACCGGTTCGATGGATACCGGACTACTATATATAAACCGGATTTTGACCAGGAAAAGAGCTTTAATTCCATTGATTTCAATTGCATTGCTGAGGATAAAGCTGGCAATTTGTGGTTTGGTACCGATCATTCCGGGATCAACACTTTTAATAAGCAGACCAGGACAGTCACCGTTTTTGATCGCAATGGTTCACCCGGAAAGGCTATTATGGGAAATAATATCAACCATATACTGTCGGATTCCAGAGGCAGAATCTGGATATCTTCCATCGGCGGGCTAAACCTTTATTATCCCGAGAGCGGAAAGATGGTTTCGTTTTCAAACCAGGAACGCCCGGGCAAAAACAATCCTTTCGGCACCATTTCATTCGGGTATGAAGATAGTAATGGCAGGATACTCATCGGAACGTGGGGTAACGGCCTTTATATATATGATGAGGAAAAGGATGATTTTACCCAATTTCTTTTGGGTGAAAAATCACGGGTGAATGATTTTACTAACCGGGTGGTACGCATCCTGGAGGACCGGTTGGGCAATTATTGGCTGGGTACCTGGGAGGACGGTCTTTACAAAATCCGTATCCATAATTATCAGTCACTTGAAATATTGAAGCATTTCTCGCAGAATGGTAAAAATGGATTTTCACTTTCCAGCAACATTGTTTATTGCCTGTATGAGGATCACCAGGGCTCCATTTGGGCAGGGTCCCCATATGGATTAAATATCATCACAACTCCTGAGACCAATGATCCTGAAATTCAGTTGATTCAAAGTGGTGTAGGCCCAGGAAATATCTCTCACAACGACCTTTTCTCCATTATCGAGGACCGGTCGGGCATCATATGGATGGCAACAGGCGGAGGGGGTCTGAACAAAATTGACCCGGGTTTGCGCAGTATTGACGCCTTTACTATTCCCGAAATCATCAAGTTCGGCGAAACCCAGTCCGTGCGGTCGTTTATCGTGGATATTGATTCATCATTGCTCGTGGGCGTAAACGGACTCGGATTTGGTAAATATATTTTATCTGAAAAGAAATTTATTCCATTTACCGATCTTCCGAGGTTTAATCAAATCCCCCGTGAACTAAATGCTGCAACTTGTTTCTATTTGGATGGGGACCGAAGCCTTTGGATAGGTACCCGCTATAACGGACTATATGTTATATCCGCAAAAACCGGGAAAACTGATCAATATTTGCAGTATGATTCAGTTACCGGTGACCGAAGCCGGATGATCAATTCGATTTACGAGGACCGGTTTCGTAATATATGGGTGGGAACCAATAACGGTCTCTTCCGTTTTATCCGATCCGGAAAAGGTTTACCTTACCGGATTTCCCGCTATTTACCTGAAAATGATAACCCAAATTCAATTTCAGGTGAATATATAAGTGCCATTTTTGAAGATTCGGAATCAAATATCTGGATAGGGACTGTTGGAGGGTCACTTAATAAAGCCAGAAACTCCGACGGGCAGGATAACCGGTTGGCGTTTAAGCATTTTTTTGCCGGACGTAATAATCCCGGGACCATCAGGAGCAATATTGTTTATGCAATATTGGAAGATCAGCAGAAGCGGTTATGGATTGGTACCGGAACAGCGGGAATTGCTTTGTATAATCCAGATGATGAAACATTTACCCATTTTGCCGGGGAAGCCGGGCTTCGGGGCGATGCCGTGTTCGATATCGTTGAAGATGCTGGAAATTTGTGGCTTTCAACCGATAATGGCCTGGTAAGATTCAGACAAAGCGGTCAATCGGATTATCAGGCTGAAGTTTTTACTACGGAAGACGGGCTTCAGAGTAATGTTTTTATTGATGGGGCATCCTATAAATCGACGGATGGACGAATATTTTTTGGAGGTTATTACGGTTTTAACGTATTCAAATCCAAAGATTTATTAAGTAATGCGTACATCCCCCCTGTGGTGGTTACCAGTATCCAGGTATCAAATGAGCAGATAAATGTTTACGAAGCCATACAAAATGGAATTAATCTGAGCTATAATCAAAACAGTATTATCGTTGAGTTTTCAGCCCTTTCGTTCTCTCAACCAGGTAAAAATAAATATGCCTATATATTGGATGGATTGGATGCGGACTGGAACAATGCCTATTCTGAAGGCAGAACAGTGAGTTATTCCCATATTCCTGCCGGGCGTTACACGCTGCGTTTAAAGGCTTCCAACAGCAGCGGTTTATGGAACGAGGTGCCACTGTCACTTCCCATTCGGGTAAAGCCGCACCCCGCAGTTTCGTGGTGGGCAATTTTGATTTATTCAGCTGTTTTTATCGCAATATTGATAACGATATATTCCTTTTTAATCAATAATATTAAGATCAAGCAAGCTTATGAAATTGAGAAAATTGAAAGGAAAAAGGAAGAGAATATAAATCAATTTAAATTCCGTTTTTTCACTAATATTTCACACGAGTTGCTTACCCCTTTATCCGTTCTGTCATTTTCAGTTGAGGACCTGATTTCCAAAAGGATAATTGATAATGAGCGCCTGCAGATTATGGAACGTAATGTAAAACGCATTATGAATCTGATCTCTCAGCTTCTCGATTTCAGGAAAGTGGAGAGCGGCAGGATGAGTCCGGTAGTTTTGCCTGGAAGGATTGATTTTTTTATCGAGCAGATCTGTATAAACCTGAAACCACTTGCAGAGAAAAAGAATATTTCGGTAATCGTAAATGGGAATGGGGACCAAACTATTTATTTTGATCCTGATAAAATGGATAAGATAGTTTGCAATCTGTTATCCAATGCTTTACGATATACTCCGGAAAATGGGAAAATCATAATAAATTACCAGTTTTATGAAAAGGGTTCAATTAGTTGGCTGAAACTCGATGTTATTGATTCCGGTAAAGGTATTGAAACTGAAAAACTCGATAAGGTTTTTGAAAGATTTTACCAGGTAAATTCAGTTACCGGAAAAACTTTTGGGGCCGGAATCGGACTGGCACTGGCAAAAAATCTGGCTGAAAATCACAAGGGTTATATTTCCGTGGAGAATGAAAAGGATCTTGGCGCCAAGTTTTCCGTTAACCTTCCGGTATCAGCTGCTGCTTATTCTAAAGATGAAATCAGGTTGGAGGAAATCAATTACCAGTCGCGTAACTTTATCATTGATCACGGGGATTCACTCCTGCCCGATGAAGAAGAATCCGGCGAAGGCATTGGCAGAGAGGAAAAAAGGACTATTCTTATTGTGGAGGATAATTCAGATTTTCGCAGGCTTTTAAAGAAACATCTTTCCAATTACTATCATACCATTGAAGCCGAAAACGGTGAACAAGGGTATGCTGCTTGTTTGAACAAACAACCCGATCTGGTTATTACTGATCTGATGATGCCTGTGATGAACGGGATTGAATTGTGCAGGAATATTAAGGGAAACATTGAAACCAGTCATATTATTGTTATCCTCCTGACCGCTAAAATTGATGAAGAAACCCGTTTGGAAAGCTATCAGGCAAATGCCGATTCTTATATCAGCAAGCCAGTGGATGTGAGGACTTTATATACTCGGATAGAGTCATTATTAAAGCAAAGGGAAAAGCTGATTAAGAGGTATTATCATGGCATCATGCCCGATCCTGAGGTAAGTGAGCACTCGGAACTGGATACAAAGTTTCTGGAGCATATTAAATCGATCATTGGCTCGAAAATCATGAACACCGAAATGAATGTTCTGGCTTTGAGCAAAGAAGTGGGTATGAGTACTTCCAACCTTTATCGAAAAATTACGAGCCTCACAGGGATGTCACCTGTTGAATTTATACGGTATATTCGTTTACAATCCGCCGCAGCTATGTTGGCCAATGAAGGTGCAAATGTTTCAGAGGCAGCTTATTCCTGCGGCTTTAATGATTTAAGTTATTTTTGCAAATCGTTTAAAAAACAGTTTGGCGTAAGCCCCAAAAAGTATCAGAGCAAAGCCTGATTTTGCATTGGGCCACAGGGTACACTGTAGGGGCGGCCCTTGTGGCCGCCCTTCACCATAGCCCGGAGCGGATCCCATGACCCGGAGCATCTCCCCGGAGCCAGCCCCTACCCCCCGGAGCAGGCCCCTGCTGCGGAGCAGGCCCCCCGGAGCCAGCCCCTACCCACGGAGCATCCCCAGCCCGGGGCTAAAGCCCACGGGTTACCATATCGGCCGTGCCTCCGGCACTATATGCCCAGTAGGGTTATAGTGCCGGAGGCACGGCCGATATGGTAACTCCGGGATTTATCCCGGTGGTGGTGCCGCACTGGAGCTTGATGCTGGCTCCTCTGGTGGTGTCCCACAGATCCATGATGCTGGCTCCGGTGATGATAGAGGGCGGCC
>CAIXKO010000485.1 GCA_903919925.1 uncultured Bacteroidota bacterium
GGTTATCTTACCCAACCCTTTTTGTTTGAATATATGGCTGATTTTTTGATCCTTAACCGGCTCCGTCCAGGTTTCAGTGCCTGGCAGCAACCAGGAAAACAGCAGAGGCTGTAGGGTATCTGGAGGGTATCGCGACAAGGAGGCGTCCAGTATGATCGCTTGGTTAACTTCGATCGAATCCGGAGAAATCGTAAAGCTGGCAAAAATCAGGGTGTCTATCAGGTTTACTGATAATTCTTTAGAATATGTAGCTACCCGTCCGCTAGGGTCTTTCACCTGCAACATTGGTTTGTAAAATCCGGCCCGGGGGTATTTGTATTTGGCCACCGGATTTGAGGAATACTGGATCAGCCACCTTCCGTCGCCCACCGGATCCCATCGGAACTGCAACTGGCTCAAAGAATCTTCATCATCGTGGGTTCCGCTGGCATCAAAAGTAAACTCCACCGTGGGGTTGCCGGCAGGTGGGGATATCACAAAAATTGCATCAGGAGGCGAAAAACCCTGAAGCACTTTAAGGGAAAGGGAAAACGATCGGACTTGCTTCTTTCCATCTGAAACTTCTAAATGAATTACCTGATCTCCTTTTTGGTAGTACCGATGTTTTGTAACCGGGCTTGAGCTGAACCGGGTTTCCCATATTCCGTCGTCGTTCCAATCCCAGCGATAAAAGAGTGAGTTCCCATAAGGTTTTCCTGCCATCGTTGATACGGTAAACTCAATAATATCAGTGGTTTTTCCGGCAGCCGGATTAGCTGTGATCGTTATATCAGGTATAGGTTTGATGGTGTCGTCAGTACGGCATCCTGATTCTAAAAGCATGAATATCAGGATCAGAAAAAAGCCCGATAGATTAAATCGATTCACTTTCCATTCTCAAATTGCAATCCCAAAAGACAAGAAAGCTCTTATTGTTTGGTTGATCCGCCATTACTCAACTCACCAACTCTTAAGCAAAACAGGTTTTACTGCTTTACGCCGGTGATTAAAAAAATCGGAAAATCCCTTTCCACACCATCGTTCCCGGTCCGAGGCATATTTGATGCAGTGCAAGCCCTGACTTCGTTCAATCCCGATAATCGGAAGAGCTCCATCATGTTTTCCCGATCAAAACCAAAATGGTACACTCCGGTATTATCGGCATGAAAAAGGCCATTTTCAGAATCCAGATCAGCAATACACAAATATCCACCTGGATTAAGAGCATCAACCAGTAACCGGATCAATGAGGAAATATCCTTAACATGGTGAAAAGCCATACTACTAAGAATCAAATCATAAGAGCCCGGCAGAGTATCTCCATCACCCAAATTAAGATTTAATCTTTTAACATTTGGCAAGTTCATTTCCGCAGCCTTGGTCAGAAAAACTTCAAGCATTCCGGCGGAGTTATCCACGCCGGTAAGAGATCCAGCTTCAGCGGCCATTGGAAGCGACACAAGGCCGGTACCACAGCCAAAATCCATCAGGTCCATTCCAGAATTCAGTATCACCTCATTCCTAATGGCCTCCGTTACATTTCCGGCCATTTTTATCCGATATTCCTTTGCATCCCAGGATGCTGCATCCTGATCAAACCGATTATTTGTTTTTTCTGACACGTGAACGTTTTTCACAAAGTTACCATTTTTAAGAAACATAAAATGAATAACTTCCTTATAGATTCAAAGGGGTAGGCTAACCTTTTCCTATCAGGAACCTTTCCTCAGTGAAGTGACCAAAACGATGATGAATAGCACCAGGGCAACCGCTCCACCCACTAAGAACCCCATCGATTGAAAGCGGCTCCCGGTAAACCCGGCGAGCAGGTATCCAAATGCCCAAAACAGGTGAACCCAAGCAAATTGAGCCCCATACACCCTTCCCTGTTCGCCGATCGGAATATTTTCAGCAACCATAATCTGCGAGGGCAGGTAGGTAAATCCCTGGCCCAATCCTGCTAATACCCATAAAAATATCAGAACAGGGTACGGAACAAAATTAGCGAATGAAATTGCCGAAATTATCAGGGTGCCCGCCAATAAAAGCAGAAAACGCTTGTTCCGGCTCCGGTCGATTGAATTGGAACTGAAAGCAGCCAGGGTGGCCCCGATACCAAATGCCATCATGATCCAACCGTAATACTGATCATTGAGTCCCATACTGCCTTTGACCAGCCCTACGGAATTTACTAAAATCTGTGCACCGGCAATGGCGATAATCATCTCAATCATCACGGCAAACCGAATCGGGCGGTTCTCAAAAAGCAACTGTGTGCCTTTGCGCATATCTTTCCAAACACTTATCTGCGAGGCACTTGAAAGAATATTCTCATCAGCTGCAAGTAATTTTCCCGGGATAGCCAGAATCAGAAAAGCGGCGACCACAAAAGTTAACGCATCGAAAAAGAAAATCTGCCGGGCACCCATAAATACCGCCAACCCGCCGGCAAGGCCTGGACCAAGCATCCCCAGCAATTGCCAGGTAGCATTTGTTAATACAATGGCATTGGTGTAATTCTCACGTTTAGAGACCACCTGTGGAATTGCCGATTTAAACGCCGGGGTAAAAAAAGCACGGAAAACATTTAATAGAAATATTAGGGTATACAACTGCCAAAGGGTTTGAACAAATGGTAACATGGCAACTAATGCCATCCTGATAAAATGGGTTGTATACAGGATTTTCTTTCTGTCGATGCGATCTGCCAGCACGCCAGCATATGGACCAAACAAAATGAAGGCAGTAACCCGCAATGTTAAAGCGACAGATAAAATACGAGCCGATTGGTTGCCGCCAAATTCAAATGCCAGCAAGGCGATACCCAGCCAGGTGACCGCATCACCCAATAAACTTACCGACTGGGCAAAATACAACCGGGCAAACAGCTTCTCCTGCAAAGCCTTGAATGGACTGAAAATTCTATCGATTGATGCCATATCGGGGATCAAAGGTGGGAATCAATGAAATATTTACCTGCATATTCTTGAAAAACCTCTTTTTGATTTTCGGAAAAATCCAATAGGCAGCTCTGGTACTAATAATCCCAAATGCAGCGCCCGCCACCACATCGGTGAGCCAATGGCGGTTATTGTACATCCGAAAAAAACCAGTTCCGGCTGCAATCGTATACCCGGCAACACCGTACCAAACCGATACATCTTTGTATTCCTGGTATAAAAATGTAGCACACGCAAATGCTGTAGCCGTATGGCCTGACGGAAATGAATTGAATGCGGTGCCATCCGGTCGCTGAATATGCGTTAATTGCTTGACTCCATAAACTGAAGCGCCCATTAAAACCATGGAAGTGCCAATGATTACGGATCGGTCAAAGAAATTGTGCTTCCCCTTTATTCCTAAAATGTTTAAACCATATACGGCAGCGGCAGGTACAAATTGCAGATAATCATCGTAATGCCAGTGATTTTTAACCCGGCTGGTAAATTCACCCCTCACTTTCAGGTTCAGGTCCAGAATAGGATCAACAGCAAACTGGGCAAAACCATAGCCAGCCAAAACTACCGGAACAATCAGTTGCTTACCCGAAAACTGATATAGGGAATCGTTGTAGTTTACGGCATTGAACCTGGAATTCTGGCTATACGATACCATGCTGAGGGATAGCCAGATCAGAATAAATATGGACTTGATCCTGACCAGCCTGCCATAGGTTGATTCCAATAAAAAACGGCTTATATCATCCGGAAAAACCTCGCTCTTTTTCAATATTTCCCTGGAGGTTGAATCTGGACTGATGATTATCAATGTTGGTTCCCCTTTAGGCTCTGTTCCTGTCCACCAAGTGACCATTCGTCTTTGTATTTCGATTTTCGTGGGCTGCGCCTGTAGTATTTCATGACTGATGGCCAGAGCGTAAAAACCACGATCGCGACTCCGAGTAGCGCAAAATGGATTTTAATATCTTTTTCGTACCCTACCATAAAGATCTTTACAAACATGGAGCCGATCAATGCGATTCCGGTAATGAGGCTGTACGACCAGGCCCAATAGCGGTTCCTGTACATATTTATTCTGCTTGTCCAATTCCATTGAGGTTCCCTGAGCAAAGTATAAATCAGAAAAAGAGGAAAGGCTCCGAAAACAAGCAATAGTATAATCCCCGGGATCAGGTAATTATTGAAAATGGTACCTGCAAGCAGTTCATTTCCGAGTTTCAGGGATGATCCTGTAGGGTTTATAACCAACCCGATTCCGCCATAAAGCGCTGATATCGAATTAATCATTAATAAGGTAATCAAAAGATACAACGGAATCGGCTTCTTTTTTCCCATAATCAATTGAAGTATTAAATATTCTATGGTCTGGTTTTCAGTATTGGCACATTCCGAATACTCTGATAATTTACAACTCATCAATCCCGTTTTAATCCCTTAAACGGTAATAATTCATAACCGATGGCCAAACGGCAAATATGACCATCAAGAGGCCCAGCATCGCAAAAACGATTTGAATTTTATGGCTGTAGCCAATCATATAAAACTGCACATCACTCCAGATGATGACCGCTAATCCGCAAAAGAGACTGAACGTCCATGCCCAATGTCGATTTTTGAAAATATTAAAACTGCTGGCGAATTTCCAGGAGTGCTTGGTAATTAAAGGAACAATCAGAATCATGGGAATAATTCCGAGAAGTATTGCAAGAATCAACCCGGGAATAAAAAAGCTGTGAAACGGTGTCCTTGCCAACACTTCAGCACTATTCCTGATCTTATCTTCGGAATTTAATAACAGGTCGGTCCCACCATAAATACCCATTGCCGACACTGTAAATTGAATCAGTAACAAAACATTTAAAACAGCTGGAATCTTTTTTATTGAACTCATTTCCCTGGATTTTATCGGATTCAACAAAGCTAAGATTTATAATCATTCAAAATTCAGACCTTTCAACAAGGCAGGTGTGCAAGCCGGGTATTACTGGTCAACCCATGGTTTGCCTGCTGCTAATCGGACAATTTTAAACCTGAACTTTCAATATTAACATTTTCCAGAGGAATTTCAGGATGGAGAGAAACCTGATTCATCAATGCTAAATTGCAGTTTCTCTTTGTCAAAATTTTTGACAAATTTCTGCTCAACCAAATTTTGTCCCCAAATCAAAATCTCATGCTCTTCAACGAGCGCGAAGCCGTTCCGTTCATAAACCTTTCTTGCTGCCTCCAAAAGGCTAACGGTCCACAAGATAATTCGCCGATACGTTTTCCCTGCTGCAAAAAGGAGCAGTAAATCCATCAATTTTTGACCGTATCCCTGTCCACGAAATGATTCATCTACATAAAACCAACGCAGTTGAGCCTCCTCATCTGAATTTTTAACTAAAGCAACGCACCCTTTTAAAACGGAATGATCATGTAATAACCAAATATGTTCATCCGGGCATTTGCGTTGATAAAACTCTAAAAGAGGACTTTCAACATATTTGCCAAAATCGTGATTGAAACCATAATTTTCTGCATAATACTCATTATGGTACCGCACAATCTCGCTGATATTATCAGGGGAAAGCTCTTCATTTATCCAGATTTCCCCTGCTGCCTGCTCTGACAAGCTAGTTGTCAATCTTCGCTATCATTTTTTATTTGCTCTTTGCCCTCTGGGGACCGGTCGCCATCGTAAATCGATTTCCTCCGGCTTCGCCGGTAGTATTTCATGACCGATGGCCAGAGCGTAAAAACCACGATCAGCAGACCCAAAACTGCGTAAAGAATTTGGAGTCCGCTAGTTCTGCCTAACAAAACAAACTGAAAATCCATCCAGATATTCAACCCCAGCCCCACGTAAAGGCTGTAACTCCAGGCCCAGTAACGGTTTTTATATATATTTAGTTTGCGCGTCCATCTCCAGTGGGGTTCAGCTAGTAAAGGATAAATCAGGAGCAATGGCAAAACCCCTAAAATCAGCGCAAGCACTAAACCCGGAATGAAAAAGCTCTGAAAAGGGGTATTTTCCAAAAAGTTGCGTTCCAGTTTCAGGAGGGCCCCCGATGGATCCATAATCATACTAAAACCGCCGTATATTGCTGATATTGACTGGAAAAACAATAAAAAAATCAGAACATAAAGCGCAGCCGGTTTTTTCTTTTTTATAACCATTTAAACACTTCTTTATTTAAAGTAATTACCAAGGGTGATAAAAGGTACCTGAATCTAACAATCAATATTCGACAAAGTTAAGATTTTTCAAAACCGGATCATTCGCAAATTCCAATCTGCAGGTTTCATCCAATACCATTGGGCCCTTTTTTATGGTCGATTTTGAAGATAAGAGGCCCAGTCCGTTCTCGATATTCGAGAACGGATTCTGATTAAAATCATTAATACCATTTTGATATTCAATATACTTAGCATACTCTTCCTGTCCGGTATGAATGGAAAAGGTAACTGGTCCGAAATACCTTCGGATAATATTTTCCCGGTAAGAAAAATTCTTTAAAATTCCCTGTATAACCAAATCATATGGAATCCTGACCTCATAATATTTGCCATTGATTTGAACATCGTTAACCTTCTGAAATTGTAGAACTTTTGTTGAGATGCTATCTGCATACATCTCTTTGATTTCAAACTTTATATCAACCTCATTCCAAAAACCGCCCGACCATTGAATCCGAAGCGGACTATCGGGTACTATATAAATATACTGCTGAGCAGAATTGGGAGACCAGATTACCGGTGATTCAATAATTTTGCAGAAAGCGCTCACGGGTGGCAATCCGGGAATTTCCACCTTGATTTCAATCCTGTTATAAATATTTCTTCCTTCCAGTTTCATAACCTGTTCAAACTGGTACAGATAATGCTTTTGGAATCCAAAGTAGCCTGGATTTTTATCAGCTACTTCAACACAATGTGCTTGAATTGAGCTAGTCCCGGAGCCAGACTGTGGAGTAAAAAACACGGTAACTTTCACCTCCTTAAATAACAGGGAGTCTGGCACCCCGGCAGATTTGGCTGGAGCTTGGATACCACTGAACATTCGCTCAATTCTGATCGAATGGGTGGTATCGTTGGGATCAACCATGCAATAGATAACCGGTTTCGATTCAAAAGGTTGATTCTGAATTTCAACACTTTCCTCGCAGGCGAACAAAAAAAGTCCCCCGAGAATCAATAAGACGATATGTTTTTTCACCATCATTATCATTCATTTTCGGGGGACAATTTCACGTCGGGGGAGGACCCATGTGTCCTCCCGTTTTTCATGCGAGGCCTTTTCGGAGCGGGAGGACGCGTGGGTCCTCCCCGA
>CAIXKO010000486.1 GCA_903919925.1 uncultured Bacteroidota bacterium
AAAATATGCTGCCAAAAAGCTATCTTTGAAAAAAAGATCCATGAAAAAGCACGTAACCCTTCTGCTTGTTTTTGCATTTCAGAGTTGGATCATGATGTTCGCGCAGGATGATCCGGCCCGGTTTGCCGATCCGTTTACCGGTACTTCCAATTCGCGTTGGATGCTGGGGCCCTATGCATGCGTACCTTTTGGAATGGTTCAGCTTGGGCCCGACAATCAGACCGGCGACTGGATGGGTGGTTATGAATATTCTATCAGCAATGTATCGGGATTCAGCCATATCCATGCCTGGACGATGGGTGGACTCCTGGTAATGCCCGCCGCGCAGGACCTGACGGTGAAGGACGGAGCAGTGGACCGCCCATATCGCGGAGCCGGATCGGGATACCATTCAAGAATACTGAAGGAGACGGAGAAAGCATCGCCCGGATACTATTCCGTTGATTTATACGATGCCTTTATGAAAGCCGAAATGACCGCATCCACCCGGTGCGGATTTTTCCGGTTTACCGCTCAAAAGGACTTTACCTATCGGATAATCCTGGATATGGCTTTTCCATCGGAGTACGATTTTAAACTCGATTCCGCACTGATCACGCGGGTGAACGATACCCTGATTGAAGGATTTGCGCAGTGCCACGTGGGTGGATGGAACCAGTATACCGTGTATTTTGTTGTCAGGTTGAACAAACCATTTACCTCATTCAATGGCTGGAATACGCAGGGTATATCCAAATCAGTGACCCGCGTAACGGGCAGTGAAGATGCCGGGGCATTTATTACCTGGACCGGTAAGGAAGGCGAGGAACTGCTGATGCAAACGGCAATCTCGCTGGTGGATCTTGAAGGAGCCCGGCGGAACCTGAAAGCTGAGATGGACCCATTCGGCTGGGATTTCAATGCGGCGGCAGCCAGTGCAAGGAACCAGTGGAACCAGTTGTTCTCAGCCGTATCCATTGAAGGCGGCACGGAGGAGAATCGCCGGAAATTCTATACCAATCTCTATCGAAGTTATTGCGCCAAGCAAACCTGGAACGATGTTGACGGGCGATACCGCGATCCCAAAGAAGTGATCAGGCGGCTGCCCGCAGGAACTTCCATTTATGGAGGCGATGCTTTCTGGAACTCCTTCTGGAACCTGAACAGCTTATGGGCCCTGATATCGCCCGATATTCTCAATAATTGGGTGGTTACCCAACTGGAGCTTTTTAAAACCACCGGCTGGACCTCCAATGGCCCCACCGGTTTGGAGCTATCGGGAATTATGGAGGTATCGCATGAAATTGCCCTGATGGTTGGAGCCTACCAGAAAGGTATACGCAACTACGATCCGGAAATGGTGTATCAGGCAATCAAACACACTGTTGATTTACAGGGCGGAAAGCTCCGGCCGTGGACCGCATCGGCAGGGAACCTCTTTCAGGATAGTTATAAAAAACTAGGCTATGTACCTTACGATGAGGGTCCGGCATGCCAGGCGCTTGATTATGCATTCAACGATTATTGTGTTGCTCAAATGGCTAAATCATTGGGTAAAACACAGGATTATGAGTTTTATTTAAAACGGTCGGAAAACTGGCGAAACCTGTTCCATCCGGAGCAGAAATGGATGATCCCCAAAAACAGCAAGGGCGGGTGGTTGCCCGGTTACTCTCCTTTTTCAGCCAAATACTGGGTGGAGGGCAACGGCTGGGAATACTCTTTTTACGTTCCACACAACGTGCCTGGATTAATCGATGCCATGGGGGCCGGACTGTTCAACAAACGGTTGGAAGAGGGCTTTGAAAAATCGCGGCCCTATAGCTTTGCCGCCCATGCCCTCGACCGCACGGAGGGGCAAACAGCGGAGTTTTACATTAACCATGGAAACGAGGTGAACATGCAGGCTGCCTGGCTGTTCAATTATTCCGGAAAGCCGGAACTCACCCAAAAATATGTCAGGGAAATTATGGATTCCTATTACGGTTCCGATCCCTATCACGGGTGGGAAGGCGATGAAGATGAAGGCCAGATGGGAGCCTGGTACGTGATGAGTGCCATCGGGCTGTTTTCCATGGACGGTGGAACATCTGCTGACCCTGTTTTTGACATCAGCCCACCATTGTTTGATAAAATCACCATCCGCCTGGATAGCAAGTATTACAGTGGAAAAACTTTCACTATTGAAACTCTCAACCGCACAGAAAAAGCAATCTATATTAAATCGGCCTTGCTAAATGGAAAGAAACCCGATAGGATGCAGGTGCGATGGG
>CAIXKO010000487.1 GCA_903919925.1 uncultured Bacteroidota bacterium
CCATGTTTCGAAAGGTGCAACGTTCGGGAGTCTCGGCCATAATATTATGCAAATGGGATACTTCAGGCCCCATAACCGGCACAAAAGGTATCAGAACCTGTATTTTACCGGTGGCAGCACGCATCCTGGCAATGGAATTCCACTGGTACTGCTTTCCGCAAAACTCACCAGCGAACGGATATTAAAAGAACAATTTTAACCTGTTATATTTGGGGTGATTAGTTTATCAGACATTAGACCAATAATGGACCCAACTAAACAAATCTACCTGGATATTTTAAATCGGATTCCGATTAATCAAATTCAGGATCATCCCAATATATTGGTAGCAGCATGTTTTTGGGATGATGATCGGTATCAGGCCGCCAAAACCTGCTATGCGTTTATGCGGAAAATCGATGATATGATTGATAACCATAAAGCTACGCACCAGCAAATTGATGTTAAGGACCGCGATATGTTTATCAGGAAAGTGGATGATTGGCTAAGTTTGATCAAAACGAATCGTATAGCAAATCCTTTTCAAAGAGAGCTGATCTCTAAGATTCAGTTATTCAGGATACCCCGGTGGCCAATCGAAAATTTTGCCCGTTCTATGGTTTATGATATCCAAAACGACGGATTTCCTACTGTGCAATCATTTTTGAACTATTCAGAAGGAGCAACGGTAGCTCCATCATCGATATTTGTTCATTTGTGTGGCATCCGGAAAGTAGATGGGGTGTGGCAGGATCCTTTATACGACGTTAAATCCGTTTCAACCCCTTGCGCTGTTTTCAGTTACCTCGTTCATATTATCCGTGATTTTCAGAAGGACCAGCTCAATAACCTGAGTTACTTTGCCGATGACAGGATTCTGGCTAACGACCTTACCCGGCCGATGATGCGAAAAATGGCTGAAGGAGCCCTCCTGACTGATGGTTTCCGGAATCTGATGCGTGAGTATTATTTACTGGCAGATGATTACCGTCAGCAAACATTAAATGTTCTTCAGCAGATTAGTCCGCTTGTTGAGCCGCGCTACTACCTGAGTTTACTCATTATCTTTAATTTGTATTTAATGGTTTTTGAGCGGATCGATATCCAAAATGGCAACTTTACCGCCGCTGAGCTAAATCCTACACCTTTAGAAATTTACGATCGGGTTTACAGCACCATCATCGGGTTTCAAAATCGTTCACCAAATAATTAATACCTTAGCCACTTCTTTGCGGCCCTCGGGTGCAAAACTTTGCGTTCTTCTATATAACTTGTCTTTAAGTACCCACCCCAACCCCTCCCTGAAAAAGGGAGGGGCTCCTCTCCAAGGGAGAATCAGAGCTCAGGCCAGGGGGAGGGTACCTAAAGACAAGTTATCTGCCATGATGTTCCATTTCAGACGGAGGGAACTCTGCGGTTAAAGTCTTTTTTACCTCTGAAAATGCTAAAGAATAGTTCTCAAAATAAACGGCAAGCGATTTCGCGCAAAATAAGTTTGTAATGTTAAAAGGATACCAAAATATTTTTTCCTTGTTTTTAATTGTATCAGGGTTAATTAATATCAACCCCGCGATTGCACAGAGTTCAGATGAAACCATTGATCTCAAGCAAATTAAACAGAAAGAAGTCAGGAACCTGGTTCGCAGGGAAAAAGTAAAAAGAGCTTCCGATTATCAACAAATAAAAACCGCCTGTTACCTTGTCGCAGACTCATCAGGCTATCAAACCAGTCTGAAAACATACATTGTAAAAGCCCGGATTGGTACAGTCTGGGAAAAATACATGAACATATCTCCTCAAAAAGCCTGGAGTGGCGAAATGGTTAAATTTGGTTTTCTTTTCTCCCGACCCAAAAATAAGTTCATTTATTCCGAAAATGCGAACGACCCAATCCGGGTTGGGAGCATTGTATATGTTAGCCTTTGCCTGATCAGAGGGATAAAAAACATTGGTGTTGCCTTTGAAATAACCGGGCTCGATGAGTCCACCAAAACAATATCTTTCTGTTATTTGAGCGGTGGCGCATCAAACGGAACGCAGGAGATTCAATTATCAGAAATGCCAAATGGCGATACAAAAATCAGCCATCTCTCGCGCTATCGCAGCCGGTCAGCTTTTAGGGATAAGGAATTATATCCCATTTTTCATGATCGGTTCGTATGCGAATTTCATGAAAATATTCTCAGTCAGATAGAATATGGATTATAACCAGGAAATACGGAAATGGCTGGCCGATAATCCGATATCGGAAGAAGTGGAACTGGATGTTCACGCGGTTCCGGAATCCATATTCGATCTCACCGATGCAAGCGACCGCATTAAACTTCTCAACCGGCAAATTAAAGCTTTACCCCTTCAGCAACAAAAATTATTGCATTATCTGAGCCGCAATGTGGATCAGGCACTGATTATCGAATCCATGGAATATGCTTCTCCTGAGCTGTTTTGGTTAGATAGGGCACTGCTGATCAAGGAGGTGGATCCAACTGCCCGTCAAAATGATGTGCTCCGGGTATTTGCAGTAAATGAGCAACTGCTCGATGAAATTTATGCTGTTTCTGATATCATGGACCTGGAAGCCGAGAAGTCGAAGAACCGGAAATCCCTGAAATATTCCTTGATAGCGGCCCCCTTTTTTTTGGCCCTTGTGTTTATGTTTATATATCCCTTATTGGTAAAGCCCAATCCGGTGGCCTTGTATGATGAGTACAAAAATGCTTACCAGCCAATACTAAGTTCAATTGATACAACATCTTATGTTGGAGGATCCTATTTTGAGGCGCTGCTGTTGATGAAGGAAGGTAATTTCAGTGAATCCGCCACACTATTCCGCGAGATCATTCCCGTTGACAGCACCTACCGGGCAAGTTCGCGCTGGTTTTTGGCTTTGATCAGTTTGCGGAACGGTGACCAGCAATCGTGCAAAGAGCAGTTAAAGGCCATCCAGTCTGAAGATCCGGCTTTTTACAAAAAGGTAGCTGAAAAACTGGACCGCAACAGGTTGATTCGGTCAAAGTAGATGTGAATTAAACCAGCATCAGCAGTTAATCGGTGAAATGGTATAGAAACACAATGTAACCCACATAAGCCGGTTTTGGATTACCCAGAATTTCCATCGTAACTTTCATCCTCGTTTTAATGATTCCACGCAGATTGGTGAGTGCATCCATGAATATCCGGATGCGGATCTGATCGTTTACCCGTACCGGCTGGTTGAACTTGAAATCCTCTATCCCATAGTTTACCAGCATTTTAACTTTTCTTACATCGGCAATTTGTGCCCACAGATAGGGTAAAACTGAAACGGTAAGATATCCGTGTGCAATGGTGGTTCCAAAAGGTGAATCTGTTTTAGCACGCTCCGGATCAGTATGGATCCATTGATGATCAAGCGTAGCATCAGCAAATTTATTGATTTGTTCCTGCGTGATCAGCAGGTACTCCGATACCCCGATTTCCTGCCCTACAAGGGTTTGAAATTCGGCCAATCCGTTAATAACTCTTGGGCTCATCGTGTTAAAAGGTTATTTCAAGTTTTCGGTTGCCAATATAGCCTAAACTATGATGTTCTGCACCTAAAAAAAAGTTGTTTCCATATTAAGATCTGAATTGTGTGGTGACGAACAGCAAACACAAACACGCTCACCATCGATTTTCGTCCGTTCGTCAACCGGAATTCTGCAAAGATGATTCGTTCACCACTTGTTGCCTGATGTTCATCAAAGTAACCGGGAATACCTGCAAACGCTTGACTTTACGCCACTCCAGGCGCCATATCTTTGACATGAAAGAAACGAAAACGCACGAAAGGAAGACAAATGAAAAACTTAATTTTAACAGCAGCGGTGGTAGCTTCCTTCCTCGCGTTGTCATTTGGGAGAGTTAATGCACAAGCAACTGCAACCGGTCACATTTCCGCTGAAGTTATTGAAGCTTTGACAGTTGGCGAATCCTCCTCTATGAATTTCGGTCGTTTCTCCGCTGGTGACCAGGGTGGCAGTTTAATTATCCCTGCAAAAGGCGTTGCAGTTTCCACTTCTACAGTAACTACCGCCGACAGCAACATCAACCCCGCTACTTTTTCGGTATCCGGATCAAAAAATGCCACTTTCTCGGTTACCCTTCCACAAGGACCAACCACTCTTACCAGCATCACTGGTGAAGGCACCATGATGGTTACCGACTGGAACGCATCCTCACTGCAAGGCACCGATGCTTACGTTCTCACCGGAGGCAACCAAACCGTATCAGTAGGAGCCACTCTTAAAGTTGGCACTGCAAATGAAAATCCTACAGGTATCTATACCGGTTCATACCAGGTAACTTTCGCCTACAACTAGGCATCTTTAATACTCAGCTTTAAATTTCTGATTGATAGGTAATTCCATATTGTGGAATTTTTGTGTTGTGGGGATAGGTGAAGAGGGAGCCAGGCAAGAGCATAGCCGTCAACAATAGGAATTCCGGGATCTGAGATGTACCCACCCCGCCCTCCCTGAAAAAGGGAGGGAGTCTGCATTGGCG
>CAIXKO010000488.1 GCA_903919925.1 uncultured Bacteroidota bacterium
AATGTATTCGTTTTCTGCAGCAAGGGTTCCGGTAAATGCCAGATCCTTGTTAAAATCCAATCCATCAACAGTTATCGCCAGGTTCTTACCCGGAGCCAGGTAAAGTGATGCATATAACTTAGTGCCCTGCAAAACTGCATCGCAAGGCTTGGTCACCGATATCTCCTTCGAAAAAGTGCCATCAGCATTTAATTTCAGGGTATCAACTTTTGTTCCTACTGTAAGTTTTAGCTCCTTATCAGTAGCATTTTTCACGTTCCCGCTGATCAGGCAGGTTACTTTAGCCTCTGGCTTACAGGAAACCATCAAGGCAACAATCAACACTAAGGTAGTCAGCTTCTTCATTTATAATTTTATCATTAATTCCACTTCATCCTTTATCACTTGTCACTCGTCACTCGTCACTATCCAAAAGACACGCAATTATGCGTCTCTACCGATCTTCCGCTTCACGCTTCACGTCTTCACGTTTCACGTCCTCTACTTATCATCCCACGTATCCGTCCTGAACGGTGCCGCGGGTAATCCCAGGATGTTGAATAAATTGGTAACATCGGTGGAGTTCCAGCCAAAACGAACAGCAACAGGGGAATTAACCTCGGGACTTGAAACTACCACAGTTCTATCTTCAATTACGGCGGTGGCGGGTTTGAAAATACCATCGCTTCCGGCAATCTGGAAATGTTTCAAATCGTTGCCAAAGGAAGTCAAACCACCTGAAGCATAATCAAATTGAATTCGGATCCGATTGCCTTCCTGCTGCATCGACCGGTAGACAGGTCCGTAATGTGCGGTATTAATCAAGCCATAATCCTTTGCCAATGCCCAACCGGCTAATCGTTTACCGACATCAGACTTATTACCGGGGTGAATATCTTTAACATCCCCGATATCCATGGTAACTACCATACCGGTATTCTGAAGCTTTTTCGTTGCAAACTCCTGAGCTTCCCTTAACAGGCCGGTACTAAACCGATCCGTATAATTATAAGGAGCGATTTGTACAAAATAGAATGGGAAATCGCCCTGGCCCCAATCGTGGCGCCAGTTTTCAATCATTCCGGTGAATATTTTACGATAGAGTAACCCATCGTAACGGTTTGATTCACCCTGGTACCAGATAGCACCTTTTATTGCAAATGGAACCAATGGTTTGATCATCCCATTATACAACATGGTTGGCGTATTCGGATAATTGCAATTTACACAATCCGGCATAGGAGGAAGTTTGGCAAACGATTCAGCCTTGCGTGCTTTCCAGGTACCAGCCAGTGATTGAAACTTTGATTTGGATTTAGCAAGTTTGATTCTTACGGATGCGTCCTTACCGTTAATTCCGCCCAATCCTGTTGTATTGGCCACTCTCAGGGCCAAAATATTATCGCTTTGCTTTAACAACCCTGCAGGAATTTCATAAACTCTTGGAGTAGCCCAGTCGCCCGGGTTCAGGTGTTTTCCAATGAGTTTTCCATTTAACCAGGTAACATCCATTTCGTCGATCGGACCGAGTTCAATAACCATTGCTTTCTTTAACCAGCCTTTTGGAACACTGAAAACCAGCCGGTACTCAACCATTCCATTATAGGATCCAATGGGTGTAGCGCTCCACTCGGAAGGAACCTTTACATCGGCCCAGCCGTCACCGGCATTGGCAGAACCAGTCCATTCCGGTCCTTGATCCGGCACCAAAAACCCGATCGAATTAACCCATTTTTGCTGCTCCTTATTATAGGTGTCAATAGCAGTTTGATAAAATTTCTCCGGATCACAGATACCCGGAGAAGTTGCAAATTTTGGAATCTTACTGATGTATTCGCTGCTGGTCCATGCCTCGGCTGCCGTACCACCCCAGCTGGAATGGATTAGCCCAACCGGTATGTTAAGCTTTTTTAAAAGCTCGAGCCCGAAGAAATATCCGGTAGCGCTAAAACTTTTTACAGATTCAGGGGTACAAACCACCCACTCGCCCGAGCAGGTATCCACCGGCATAAATGAAGTTGCTTTCTTTACCGTAAACAAACGCATGGTAGGATTATTTGCCGCAGCAACAGCCTCATCAGCACCTGTAATCTTTCCCCAGCCCTTTATCGGCATTTCCATATTACTCTGGCCGGAACATAACCAAACTTCACCAATCAGAATATCCTCCAAAAGCACCTTATTTTTACCACTAATCTCAATAGAATATGGACCCCCGGCATCTGGTGTTTTCACTTTTGCCGCCCATTTCCCATCGGTTCCGGTGGTGGCGCTAACAGATTGTCCGTTCCACGAAGTTTTAATAACAATCTTCTCTCCGGGTTTTGCCCATCCCCAAAGCGGCGCATCACTTTTCTGTTGCAGAACCATGTGGCTGCCGATAACAGCCGGCAACGTAACCTGTGAAAATGCCAGTGGCGCTAAACACAGGAAAAAAGAAAAAAGAAAAAATTTCAGAGATTTCATATACTCAGTATTAATTTCCAAAAACAAATTTATTCCAATAAAACGATATCCGGATTCCCGGTCACAACCTCCCGGCCTGGTCACTCAGCTTAACATAAAAATTAGAACCAACTCCGGGTTGCGAGTCAAACCAAATTTCGCCTTTCAATATTTTTACCAATTCCTTAACAATGGCAAGTCCCAATCCGGTTCCTTCAAAGTCCAACCGATCGTGTAAATCAACCTTCTGGAACCGTTCAAACACTTTGTTTTTATATTCATCAGGTATACCAATACCGGTATCCTTAACATAAAAAGTTATACTATCGCCATCCTTTTCGTAACCAAAATGAACCGATCCCTGTTTAGTGTATTTGAGTGCATTGCTCAATAGATTGTTCAAAATCTGAAACAGCTTGGTTTTATCGGTAAAAAGTGGAAAAGAATCTTTCCAAACCATATCATTGATAAACTTCAATTTCGGATTGCGGTTTTTGTTAAGTTCGTATAACTCATTCAATAAGGTATTAACATCAAACTCTACAATAATGAGGTTTTCATGACCGGCCTCAATCTTGGCAATATCAATTACCGAATTAATGATTTTGAGCAAGCGCTCACCACCGTTTGAAATAATCTTCAGGTATTCCAGTTCTTTCGGATCTTCTGCCATTTCAATCAGGAGGTCCGAGAATCCGAGAATGCTGTTCATTGGGCTTCTGATTTCATGACTGATATTGGCGAGAAAGGCGCTTTTTAAGCGGTCGCTCTCCTGAGCCTTTTCTTTTGCCGCAATAAGCTCATGTTCGTTCTTCTTTCGATCCGATATATCAACGCTGATCCCAATTAAAGCG
>CAIXKO010000489.1 GCA_903919925.1 uncultured Bacteroidota bacterium
CGGGCATGTTGTTTACAGCATGCCCGCTTTGTATTTAGTAAACTCTTAATTTAAACCGATATGACACAGATTCGTAGAATTATCCTGACTGAAGATGAGATGCCGAGGCAATGGTACAACCTCGCTGCCGATGTGAATTGTCCGCCGTTTATGAGTCCGGCCGGTCCGGTACCGCCGGAAGCCTGGGCGCCGGTGTTCCCCATGAACTTGGTGGAGCAAGAGTACAGCAAGCAACGCTGGATTGATATTCCGGAGGAAATCCTCAGCCTCCTTAGCCGCTGGCGCCCGGCTCCTATGCACCGTGCGTATGCATTGGAAGCTGCCTTGGGTACCCCGGCCAGGATATATTATAAAAACGAAAGTCTGTCGCCAGGCGGTAGCCACAAGCCTAATACAGCAGTTGCCCAGGCCTGGTACAACAAGCAGGCCGGAACCAAAAAACTTACCACCGAAACAGGTGCCGGACAGTGGGGGAGTGCGCTTGCTTATGCCTGCTCGCTGATTGGACTGGAATGCAAAGTATTTATGGTACGGGTGAGTTTTAATCAGAAACCGCTGCCTAAACTGATGATGCAAACCTGGGGGGCCACCTGTGTGGCCAGTCCGAGTTTGGAAACCCAGGCCGGACGCAATGTGCTGGAGCAGGATCAGGACAGCCCGGGTAGTCTTGGAATTGCGATCAGCGAGGCAATTGAGGCCGCTGTGACTGATCCTACCGGACAGACAAAATACTCACTTGGGAGTGTTTTGAACCATGTTATGCTTCACCAGACGATCATTGGACTGGAAGCAAAAAAACAGCTTGAAAAAGTGGGTGAAAGGCTACCCGATATCGTTATTGGCTGCGCCGGTGGCGGAAGTAATTTTGCCGGTTTATCGTTTCCATTTGTACTGGACAAGATCCATGGTGCTAAAATGGAGATTATTCCGGTTGAACCTGCATCGTGCCCAACCCTTACACGTGCACCTTATGTTTATGATCATGGCGATAACGCAAAAATGACTCCATTGGTTGCCATGCATTCATTGGGACACAACTTTATCCCGGCCCCGATTCATGCCGGAGGATTACGTTATCACGGCATGTCGCCGCTGGTGAGCAAGGCAGTGGTTGACGGATTAATGTCGCCAAGAGCCATAAACCAATTGGAATGCTACTCGGCAGGGATGTTGTTTGCACGAACCGAAGGGATTATTCCGGCACCCGAATCGTGCCATGCCATAGCAGCCACTATTCAGGAAGCCAAAAAGGCCAAAGAAGAGGGCAAAGAAAAAGTGATCCTTTTCAACCTCAGCGGTCATGGTATGTTTGATTTGTTAGGGTATGAGAAGTTCATGAACGGACAACTATTTGATTATGAACTCCCGCAGGAGGTAATCAATAAAAACCACGAAGCCTTGGCCGGGTATCCGATGCCGTAAGTTAGCGTTTATTCAGGGACATAACGAAAAAAACGGACGGTGGAGTCAGATAGTTGTCTGACTTCATCGTCCGTTTTTTTATAGGCAGCTAATTCTCAGTAAGTGATGGTATAGGTATAACTGGTGCTTCCCGTATTGGATTCCGTAACAGCAGGTTTTGTTTCCGGATTTTGGGTTTCCGTAACCGAGTAAGCTACACCAGGCTTATTCAAATGGAAATTTATGGTGGTTTTAGTAGTCAGTTTTACCCTCCATCCCTTGTTCTTGACTTTTTCATATCGGAGCATGCTCACTACACGGATGGCTTCCTCATCGCATCCATACCCAATGCCTTTAATGATGTGAGGATTCTGAACAAAACCATTATCGGTAATATCATATCCAACAATTACTTTACCCTCAATGTTGGCTTCCTCAGCC
>CAIXKO010000490.1 GCA_903919925.1 uncultured Bacteroidota bacterium
CGTCACCCGCATCAAGCGGCTCCTTACTCAGGGGATTGAAACCCCGAAGATCTGCACCCCCCTGAAAACAGACGATACCATCTATCGACTCAGCCAGATCAACATGACCCGTATCGTTCAGCCTTTCCAGCAAGGTTGGACCCCGATCAACTCGGCCGCCTTCACACCGAACGAGCTTCGCCTCTTCCAGTTCAAAGTGGACCAGGATATTCAGCCGGATTTCATTACCGCCAGCTGGCTCGGGTTTCTCGACTCAAACTCTCTGACCAAAAAGGATTATCCTTTGGTTCGTTACCTGATCGAAAATAACCTGATCCCCTCCATTCAAAACGACATGGAAATGTTTGTGTACGGTCATGGAGTGTATCAGGCACCTACCCCCGGGGTGGCCGGTCCGGTCGTCTCATGTATGGATGGTCTGATTAAACTGCTTCAGACGGGTGTGGATGCCTCGACCATCAATTCGGTCAATATTGGCCCCCTGGACAAAGATTCGATCTTCGACCAGGTGGAAGCCTTTATAGATGGCATTTCTGAGATTTACCAGAACGAAGCCATGGATGTTTGCATGAGCCAGACCTGGTACAAGCATTACCTCCGGGATAAACGCGTCAGCGGTTTCTACACGAAATTCTCCGACAAGGAAATCGATAACGGTATCGACTTCACCGTTCAGAAAGTCAAAGCTCTTCCTTCGCTGAATAACTCCAATGTTATTTTTGCCACCCCGAAAGCAAACTTGCTGCATCTGACCAAGAAGTCGGCCAACATGACCAAGTTCGACATTCAGGAATCCAAACGTACCGTCAGTATTTTAACTGACTGGTGGGAAGGTCTCGGATTCGGGATGAATGCCGCCGTTTGGACCAACCTGCAGAAAACCGGCAGCGGTTCCGTTTAATCTGAATTATTCACGCTCAAATCTTAAAAACATGGATTTTGCAGATATAGGAAAATTGCTCACCGATGGTAAAAACCTCGGTGGGCTCGCCAACCGGATCTATTTCGGTCTTTGGAACGACGTCGCTGCCTGGCCAACCGACCCGTCAGATCCTCTTACCATCGAACTGGCCGGATCACAAACCGGAGACCTGGTCATGAAAGCCGGCAAACGGATGTTCGAGCTGTACACCACTGAGGATGCCGCCAAACTCGACATCAACGTCATCGGAGAAGAAGCCGGTAAAGGATACGAACTCCTGCTTCATGTATTTGCTCCAGGCCTTCACAAAAAGCTCTTGGGGTTCATGAACGCAACCAAGAACGAGGACCTGGTCATGATTGCCCAGGATAGCGCCGGTCAGAATTACTTGATGGGATGCGCCATCCGTTCGGCCAAATTCTCGGCTAGCGATGGATCCGGTACCGGTTCCACCACCGATGGAAGGCGCGGTCTGGGAATGACCTTCGCCTACCGGTCAGCAAACCTGTACGTATATTCCGGGAATATCCCGTTGACTGAAGCCATAGGATCAGTATGATCTGGACCGATTATTTCACTCTCATAAAAGTTCTGCCGGGGCGTATCGTTACGCCCCGGTTTGGAACTTTGGATTTTTCAGATCCCAGTTTGTCGGTGGAAAAACTCAAGGCTCTGTTTGAGGATGACTTCCCGTACCTTCAGATCACACCCCTAGGCATGGAGGCTCTTTATCCGGTGCCCCCTCTTGCCAAACTCCCCTCAAAAAGGATGGAAACACTCACTCCGGCAAGGAGAATCGTAAAACGGAAAGCATAGTTTTCTTTTTTCATAGGTTTTGTATTTTGCGGAAGCCCCCGATGAAAAGGGGGCTTTTGCTTTGATACGCGATCAAGTTCTTACAATCATTGTATTTTAAAATCTATATTTGCACTATAACTTGAGACTGTGACCAAAATATCCCATCCTGACTACTTTTTACCGGTTGTTGAAGCAATAGAGGGTAATGAAGTACTCCTTACCGGGACCACTGAGCCAATGCTTATCAGAGGCATCTGCAGGGCCACGCATGAGAAATCCGACTATGTGGTCAAATATCTTAAATCCCCGAGGATGTCCGTACAATCCTCCTGTAGGGAACTGCTGGCAGCCTTTATTGCCAAGGAACTTGAAATGAATGTCGCCGAACCGGCGATCATTAATGTCACCCCTGAATTTGTTGATACCCTGAGAGGGAAGGAAGGCTACAAACATGCCAGTAATAGCATAGGGTTAAATTTTGGCACGAAGTATTTTGGCCAAGGTTTCTTCCAGTTTATCCGGAATCAACACCTTACTGCAAAGCAATTTGAACAGGCAGAGCGGATCTTTGCCCTAGACATTTTCATTTCTAATGCAGATCGCAATGAAGAGAAACGGAACATGCTTACCGATGGCGAGACGATCATGATTTTTGACCACGAGCTGGCTTTTGGATTCGTGATGGATATCATTAAGAATCCAAAACCCTGGATTATAAGCGAGGCAGATAAGACTTGGATTAAGAAGCATTTTTTCTATCCGGCTTTGAGAGATAACGAACATAATTTCGATAACTTCGTTGAAACGTTTGAGGTACTGGACCAAAACTTTTGGGATAAGGCAGTTGATCTAATCCCAGATGAGTGGAAAAACGAACAGGTTGATCAAATAAAGACCAACCTTACTTCGTTGATTAGGAACAAATCAATATTCTTGGAGGAGCTTTATAAAGTTTTGTCATGAAAAAATTTCAATACCAGTTAGTGCGCTACATGCACGACAGGGTAACTGCCGAGTTTGTAAACGTCGGGATTGTTGTTTTTCAACCGGATACAAATTTCCTGCATGGCAGGTTTGTATCCAAGTTCAGCCGTATATCCCAGTTTTTCAGTGATGTCAACGGGCAGGATTTGATAACTGCTCTTCGGCAGTTCGAAAAGGAGCTGGAAATAACTTCAACCCGGTTAAGTGAGTTGTTCACGAACTATGCAACCCTGACGGAGATTACAAATTCCATTTTGCCGAAGGATGACAGCTGTTTAATTTGTTCGGATTTGCTTTTTAGGATTGATTTGGATCCGATGAGTGCCCTCGACGATCTGTTCGACAGGCTGGTCAATAAATACATCCAGGATGCGGATAAGGAACTTCATGATGATAAAACTGCTTGGCGCAAAGTTTACAAGCAGTATTTTGACAAGTACGAAGTAACCACCAAACTCAAACCACATACCGTACAGACTAACCACGATCATATTGAATTTGACAAGGCATGGAAAAATGGAGTTTGGAATTGCTACCAGACACTTGCCCTTGATTTAAAACGTAATGACACCATAAAAAACAAGATTTATAAATGGAGCGGCATTCTGAGTGAACTTGAAAACTCAAAGCAAGACCTTCATGTCTATTTCTTAACGGTCAGTCCAAAGACCAATGGAGCGATGAATAAGTTCCTGGAGGATACATTCCTTAGCCGGAACAGTAACTCCTTGAAGGTCACCTTAGTTAAGGAAGATCAAGCCGACGAATTTGTAGCAAGCATTAAAAAGGAGATCGAGGAACATCAGGTTTAACGCATAATATACGATAAAAGGCTTTTCGTCACCGATAGAAAACTCTATCATGCAACGGTATTAACGCTACCACCTTCCATTTTATACAGAGGCTTTATTTTTCTGTCCTTTTTCGCCCTTCCTCCATTCCGTAGTTTTCGGAATGATCTACTTTTTCACCCCGTATAGCTTCAATTTCAAACTGCTGGATGCCATTTCCGGTTGCATGGAGTTGCTTAAACCAGGCGACTGGGCGGTTATCATGGATGGAGACACCATGTTTCTACAACCGGATTTCGGACACCAGATTCAACGCCATATCGATTTGCATCCGGAATCAGGACTCTTTACCTGCTTCGCTTCCAGGTGTCATTACTCCATTCAGCGTATTATCGGTGTGGACCCCTTTAATGATTCCATACTTTACCACAAAGAGGTTGCCGATGGCACGAGCTCTTTTGTTGGCGAATCCGTGGAGATCCATCGCAAAATTGCCGGACACCTGATGGTGATCCGTAAATCAACCTGGGACCAGATACTCCCAATCCTTATTAAAAAAGCAAACGGTAAGCAGATATTGGGAGTGGATACCCAGATCAGCAAGGCAATTCTCGAAATCGGAATGGATATCCGGTTGATGAAGGATATGTATGTTCTCCATTATTGCCGGCTGGCTGAAGGATTTGATTATACCAAGCACTTGGAGCCATGCACAAAGCAGTAACGTCATTCATCCAGGATATTAAGACAAGGCATCCGGAATTCTTCCGCTTTTCCACTGTTTTGGACTGTGGCAGTTTCGACATCAACGGCTCCAACCGACCGATTTTTACCGATAGCCACTATACCGGGATCGATATCGTGGATGGAAAGAACGTGGATTATGTTACCCGCGTCCATGAATTTAATCCACAAAAGCTCTATCATGTGGTGATCTCCACCGAAATGTTGGAGCACGATGAGTATTTGCCGCTTTCGCTGGCTAAAATGTTTGAACTCCTTAAGCCTGGCGGGCTGCTGATCATAACAGCTGCTGGCTTTGGCCGTGCCGAACATGGAACCGCAGATCATCATCCGAAGGATAGCCCGCTGACCCATAGCCACTATCAAAACGTGAATCCTGGGGAATTTGTCACTAACCTTCCCTTACATGAATTCCGGGCATGGGCAATCTCACAGGTTGATACTGACATACGGTTTTATGGAATAAAAAAACAACCATGAAACCAATCGATATAGTCTATGTTTTGGGCACCGGGTCCAACTGGTCCAATAACGAGATCCGGTTTTCACTCCGGTCCGTTTTCAAGAACCTGACCAATTTCGGCCAGATATTCATCGTTGGCGAAAGGCCGTCCGGGCTGAAAGGATTCATTCACATTGAGCACCCCGACGAATTTCCATCCACCAATGCCGACGGAAACATCATTCGAAAGGTTCTCCGGGTATGTCAGGATCCCAGAGTATCGGAAAAGTTCCTCTTTATCAATGATGACCACATCATCATGGAACCGATGCGAACGGATCGCATTCCACCTTTTCACAAAGGCGATATGAGATCCTTTCAACTGGATTACTTCAGCTTAAACGAGTGGCGGAAAAGGCTATTTAAGACGATGATTGCGTTGGAGGAACAGAACCTCCCTACCCTTCACTTCGATTGCCACACCCCGATAATTTTTGAAAAGGGAAAATTTATCGAAGCCATGAGCCAGTTCGATTATGCGTCCGGAATCGGCCTTTGCATGAAAAGCCTTTATGGGAACATTTATTATCCGGATGCTCCCTGCCTGGCGGAGCAAAAGAAAACGGTGTTCAAATCCTATACTCTCGGTGAGCTGAACCTCCGGTTCGAAAAACCAATACTGCTTTCATTCAACGATCAGGGATTGAACGACTCTCTAAAAATCTTCCTGTACCAGAATTTCAGCCTGCCATCTCCACTGGAAACTTGTCTCCTGGAAGACCGGATTATCGAAATCTTTCGTGCCTCGCGGGAATCGTTCTCCTATGAATTGGCGCGGGATACTTACCTGAAGCACTTCAAAAACAACAATATCAAGGAGATGATCATTACCGACCGTGATAACCGGTTCGAAAACAAACTCAAATACCTGCTGGAACAAAAACTTACGGGGTTATGACACAAAACGAAATCAATGAAATAAATACCTGGCTCAATTCTTCCAGGGGATATACCGAGGGAGTGCAATTATTCGAGCGCTTCTCATCCAACCGGTCATTGAAGCAACTTTTTCCACGAAAAGAGAAAAAGTATGCCACCAAACTGGCTTATGAACTATCCAAGCTGA
>CAIXKO010000491.1 GCA_903919925.1 uncultured Bacteroidota bacterium
ACCTTCGTGTACAAAAGTAACCCAAACTTCAGCGTCCTGAACAATATCAAGGTTTACATCCTGAGTGCTCGCCAGATATTGCGGATGTGTTACAGCTACATTTTTATATTCAGGAAGTGAAGCAGTGATTTCATTTAGAAAAGCATTGGTTATCACATCATTTACCGCTTCCTTGTAATCCGGAACACCCAGGTTGTCCCAAGTACCCAGCACATACAAGCCATTCACTTTTACCGGATCAATAATGGCAGTTGATGAACCGCTTTTTAATTTGCCTTCTCCGCTAACGAACCCGCCTTTCAGCAGAGTATTGCCACCTATCTGTGCAAAAATGGTTTTATTATTTAAAGCTACCTTTGTAATCTCAGGCAACCCGATATGATGAATCAGAATAAAAAGGCTGTCGGCATAAGTGGGAGGATTGATTTTGCAGGAAAAAATCCCTTGTTGATCGGTCAATCCCTGAAAAACCTTGATCTCATCAACTCCTGAAACGGTTTGTCCATTGCCATCCAAAGGATTTGATGTGAACAATTCAATAAACCCAGCATTAATTGGCTGGTTATCACTATTTAACAGTTTTACCTGAACATCATATTCAGCTACGGTTTTGAAATCAAAACCTTTGTACACTCCTGTCTGGTTATCATCAATCACCACTTTTTTGCAGGATTGATAGGACAATGCCAAAACACCCAGCAGAACCACCCGGACCAATATATTTTTAATTTTCATTGCATTTTTTATTTAATAATGATTGATAGCAATTTCTATACCAAATTTTTTAAAATTCAATCAATCTGTATGTTAATATAAATTCCTTCCATAAACCAATGACCATATTGCTCGAAAATTCCATTTTTCACTACTCGTTATTGAATATCTGATGCGTTCGTTACCCTAAAGATAATGCGGAAAAATTGAACTTCCGGTTAAACTTCATTTGTAGATGTACGAAAAGAGGAGAATCATTCATACCGTATAAATCTCAGATGTTTGGTATTGCTGCCATTGATCAATGCATCCAGCGCCTTAACATCCAATATCATTCCGGTATGCTTTATAGAAGATCTGGCTGAAAAAATACCGCTGCCATTTTTTAGGTTGGTAAAATTGATCAGAGCATATTCCGACTCCGGAATCGGACAATTCAATCGCTAGGTCCAAATCTTCATAATATAAAGAATCTGAACGCTTAACATAATTAAAGACATCATCAAATGTGATAAACGACTTATTGATCCTCAGATAGTGAACCGGATCCGATGCATTCAGAACACAATATACAAAGGTGGTTGGTTTGGCTGGAATCACTACCTCAAAGTCATTGGTGCAGGAACTGAGAAAAAGAACAACCAAGGTAGAAACCAAGTACCTCATAATCTTTAGGATAAATCAGTTCCTCAAATGTAGGCAAACAAAATGGGTTCGTGGTAAGAAAAGCAAGTGTATACGGTGCCCGGTTTTTCGGCAAGTTGTATCGCCTTATATTTTTACTGATTTTGAACCATTATTGCCTTGTATTTTTTCAAATATAGTGGTAATATTGCCTTGTATTTTTTATAACCTATGTATATAAGCAGAAAGACTGACCTGGAACTCGTAAGGTGGAAAGCGGACAGCAAGCATAAGCCTCTTTTAATCAGGGGTGCCCGGCAGGTTGGTAAAACAAATACAATCAGGGAGTTTGGAAAAAAATTTGAAAATCTGATGTTATAGCTGCAGGTTCCTTACTGGAGTTTGCTTTGGCGGAGATCCCATCCTTTGGTGTAGGCAGAATCAGATCAATGTTTATGTACCCTTTAAGCTTTTCTGAATTCCTGGCGGGTGCAGGAGAGCATATGCTGCTCGATAAAGTCAGAAAAGCAAAACCTTCCATTCCCATTCACGAGGTGCTTCACTCCAGATTGATTGAACTAACCCAAAAATTTATCTGCATTGGAGGTATGCCTGAAGTTGTGGCAACATATATTGAAACCAAAGACTTGAACCACTGCCAGCAATTAATCGACGACCTGATTAATTCTATACGGACTGATTTTGCAAAGTACCGAAAGAAAACACCGGCATCCCGTTTAAATGAGGTATTCCAGGCGGTTGTATTTCAAAGCGGACAGAAGTTTGTTTACTCCAAAGCTTGCGTTCAGGCAACCCATTATCAGGTTAAGGAAGCTTTACAACTTTTGATCATGGCGGGACTGGCAATTCCGGTTACTCATAGTCCTTCAAATGGTTTGCCTTTAGGTGCCGGAGCTGATCCCCAAAAACAAAAAATGCTTGTTTTTGATACCGGGATTTTTCAACGTATTCTGGGTCTTGATCTCGCTGATTTCCTTCTATCAAAAAAATTCGATGCAATCAATAAAGGCAATGTTGCTGAGCAGTTTGTGGGTCTTGAATTGGTAAAATCGGAATCCTGCTAACAAAATCCTTCTTTGTATTATTGGCACCGGGAGGCTAAAAGCAGTAATGCCGAAATCGATTATGTTCTGCCCCTTTTCGGGGAAATTGTGCCAGTTGAGGTAAAAGCAGGAACAAAAGGCTCGATGCAAAGCTTGTATTTATTTTTAAAGGAGAAAAAGCTCAACAGGGGCGTGAGGATTTCTAACGAGAACTTTTCGGTTTATGACTCTATCGAAGTTTACCCGTTGTATGCGGTTGAAAATTTGAGAATGGTCTAATCAACCTGGAAGGCACAATGTCAGGTTTTTGTACCCCAATTGCACTGGTGTAAAATCCAGGGACCTATTTCTTAATAACAGGGATACCAAGCTGTTTGCATATTTCTTTTCAAAAATCATTGTGTAATTCAATATGCCGGGGAACAGTTACACGCTTATTGTTAGAACCATTGACAAAAACGCTATGTTTACTGCCTTCCCTGCACAATGAACAGCCATTTTGGTGGAGGTATTTTAAAAACTCAGTGCGCTTCATCCAAGCACAATTTGCCGTGTAATATAACTTTCTCCATGATATCGTTGAATGGTTTCTTCCCGCCGAAGTTCCAGAATCAAAGACAATGCATCCCTCAAATTTGCCTGCAACTCATCTATGGTTTTACCCTGTGACATAGCTTCAGGAACTTCTTCAATTTGGCCAAAAAACCAGCCATCGTCCGTTTCTTTAATCAGAGCAGTGAAATAAGTATTGGGGTCCATTGTTTTCGTGATTGCTTCAAGAGCAAAACTACGAAATAACCAGCCAATAGAAATTGAATTGTCAAAATAACAAATAGGCTGG